>CAJAKX010000066.1 GCA_903940425.1 uncultured Opitutia bacterium
CGATCTTCCGGAAATCATTCACGGCGTGCGAGGCATTGGCGGCGCTGCCGCCGACGCCCAGAATGAAAAGGCGGCCGCCGCGCTCGCGCACGCCGCGCAGTTCGGCGACGCATTTTTCGCAGTCGGCGGGATTGATCTTGGAAACGATCCCGGCGGTCTCCTTCAGGTGCTGGATGGAATAGGACATGGGTGGAGCAGAGGCTGTTTTTGGGAGGGTGTTAAGCCGATTCTTGGCGGGACAAGCGGCGGCTGGCGTTGCCGGGATGCGGGAGCGCGGGGAAAGAAGCGCGGACGGGCGGTGCGGTTAGCCGAATTTATCTCCATGGACGAGTTGGTGGAGCACGACCAGATTAAGTTGCGGCACACAAGAGAGCAGGAAGCCTGGGGCTGAAGGCGGTTTGGAGAAATAGCAGGATGCTCGTGCTTCGTTCGCTCACCCCTTGGCCGAGTCGCG
Source organism: uncultured Opitutia bacterium (assembly GCA_903940425.1). Lineage (GTDB taxonomy): Bacteria > Verrucomicrobiota > Verrucomicrobiia > Opitutales > Opitutaceae > Fen-1467. The sequence goes on from CAJAKX010000066.1 coordinate 455, forward strand.
CCGCTCGATGAGGCGTGAGCGCTTTACCGTCTTGCCAATCTGGGGATGGCGCTCCTTGTTTCCAGCGATGGGGATCAGCGAAGGCGCGAGCGAACAGCTCTCTTTGAAAGGTCGTGACTGGTTTGCGCTGGGCGTGTTCATGCTGGCCGTCGCGGTGATGCTGGGCGGCTTGGCCTTCGAGGCTTCCGGCGGGCGCGTTGTGACGAGCAGCCCGGATGGCTATTATTCCTTGATGACCGACGCCCTGCTTTCGGGGCAGCTGCATCTGAAGGTCGCGCCGCGGCCGGAGCTTATGAGGCTTTCGGACCCATACAACCCTGCACTCAATCAACCCTATCGGATGGGCGACCTCAGTATGTATCGGGGCCGTTATTATTTCTACTGGGGATTGACGCCGGTCGTGCTGTTTTTCGCGCCGTTCCACTGGGTTACCGGGCGATTCCCGAGCGAAGCACTGGCCTGTGCTTTTTTTGGCGCTGCTGCGTTGGGATGCATGGGCTGGCTTATTCTGGCTTTGCGCCGGCGGTATTTCCCCGGCGTGTCCGTGGTTCTGACGGTGTTGACACTGGGATGCGTGGCAGTGGCCTCGTTTCTCCCGCTGCTGGCGATGGGCAATAGCGTCTACGGTGTGCCGATCACGGCGGCGGCGTTTTGCCAGGCGCTGTTGTGGTGTTGCATTGCGCGGACCTTGCACGCCACGGAGCCGGCAGTCGGTTGGACGGTGGGGGCGGGCCTGGCCTTCGGCTTGGCAGTGGCTGCGAGACCAAACTACGTGCTCTGGTCAGTCGTGCTGATCTGGCCGTTGGTGGTTCTCTGCCAGAGGTATCCCGCTCGCAGGATGGCCCTCACTGCGGCGGCCGGCCTGCCTCCGCTTTTGACGATCGCCGTGATGCTGTGGCTGAATTGGCTGCGGTTTGGAAAATTGACGGAATTCGGCATGCACTACCAGTTCACGGGGCCGGGGCAACCCGAGGTATTGTTCAGCTGGAAGTACATTCTGCCGAATCTGGGAGTCTATGCCTGGAACCCACCCGTACTGGTCCGGCTTTTCCCGTTCGTAACGACCATGGCGACGGGTCCGTTCGGGGTTTTCAGCGCACTCCCCGTCGTGTTTGGAGCCGCTGGGTTGCTGGGTTTTAGGTCGGCCAGGCCAGCGCTCACTGTGGCGGGGACGATTGCCCTGGCTGGGGTCGGCGGCTTGCTGGCAACCTGCGCATTTTTTGGCTGCGGGGGACGCTATCAAGTCGATTACCTGCCGGCGATGGTCACCGCCGGTGCCTTGGGCCTGCTGCTTTGGAGTGCGCGCCCCGGTCGCCTGCCACGATGGGCGGCGGGAGGAATTGCGGCCTTGGTGCTGCTCGTTTCCGGGGCCGTTGCCGCCATGCTGCAACTACAGGCTTGGGGTTCGCAAGGCGACCGCCTGCTGCCACTCTCGCGGCTATTCAACCGGCCCGTTTTCTGGGTCGACGAGCTGATGGGGCGTACCTACGGCCCTGTGCAGGTCGAGTTCGAGCTGCCGCTGAACAAAGTGGGCGCGTTCGAGCCGGTGATCGCAACCGGTAACGGCATCCAGGGCGGTGAGTTGGTGTTTCTCAGTTATTTGGATGGGCAGCGTGTGCGCATCGGTTTTTTCCAGATGGGAACCACGCACTGGCTATCCGAGCCGATGGCGGTCGATTTCACCCATCCGCACCGGATTGATGTCCAGCTGGGGGCATTTAACCCGCCGGGCTCGCATCCGGTCTTCGCCGACCAGCCGGCCAGGCGCCGGATCGAGGCGGAGCAGGCTGTCTTGATCGAATGGGACGGCCGGCCGATCTACCGCGCGAGCCTGGACTTTGGGATGCGCCATGGGGAGCGTTTCGTCATCGGGGAAAATCAGTTCTGGTCCGGAATCAGCGATGCCCGTTTCACCGGAAAAATCCTAACCGTCTGGCAATCGCCTTTCAAACTGAGTTCCGCCGCCCTGGGCCCGGCGCTTTACGGACCGTGGCGGATCAGGCTGCGGTTTCCAATAGATGCGAAGCCCGGCCGCTACGATCCCGTGCTGGTCAGTGGCGTCACTGGTGCAGGCGACTTCGTCAATGTTTTCTATCCCGAGCCAGGGAAAATCGCCTTCAGTCATGATGCCTGGGGATTCGGAGGGTGGGCTTCGCCCTCTATCATCGTAGATCTTGAAAAGGAGCATGTGATCGAGATCGACCACGGTGGACTTTATCCCGAACCGGACCGGGCACCGGCGGAACTCGCGGCCGCGGCTCGCGCGATGCAAGATCGTGTTCGTATCACACTGGATGGCGTGGTGGTCATGGATGTGCCTCAGCAGACCTATCGAGCCCCTCCGGAGACTGTCACTGCGGGGGAGAATCGCCTGGGTGGGTCGAGCACGGCGGCGCGTTTTTCCGGCGTGTTGATTTCCGCGGAGCGAAGCCGGGTGGAGACCAGACCCGGACCGTGATGAGCGGTCGGGAGCGCGCTAATTGGCCTATCGTGGCGAATGGGGATTGTACTCGGGCAGGGGCTTCGCTTACCGCAGGCGCCGGGATAACAAGAGCACCAAAAGCGGTGCCGTAGACTGAGGATTCTGGGACGGCGGCAGCAGTCGCCTAAAGCTTTGTGTGCGCTAAGCGGTTATTCCCAGTATTGGGGGATCAGCTGCTCGGCGGGTTGAAATTCGCGGCTGTGAAATGTCATTTCACCCGTCGTACACGCGTGGCTATAAAGCGCCGGCGCGGAAGAGTCGGTCGAGCTCGGCGAGGCCCGCCGGGGAGCCGATTTCGTAGAATCGCTGCTTCACCTCATAGCCGGCGAGCTGATCTTGCGCGACGAGCCGGCCATAGACGGCCGCCAGATCCACGCTGTCATCGCGGGGCCAGCCGTCCAGGGCCCGGGCGCGGAGCAGGCCGAGTCCGTAGTCGATGTGATGCATCTGCGGCACCTTGTTTTTCTTGTCGTAGACCTTGATCCTTCCCTCGGCGAACCAGACGTTGCTGGTGTCGTAGCGCTCCTGGTTCTCGTAGACGGTCATCAGGCCGAGCCGGCCCGAGGCGAGGAAGCTGCGACCGACATCGAGGTAGTCGACAGGCAGATAAGAATCGCCATAAAGAATGTAGAACGCGTCGCCGAGACGCGGCAGGGCGCGGATGAGCGCGCCGCCGGTGCCGAGAAGTTTGGGGCCGTCGAACGAGTAATCGATGTGCACACCCCACTTGGCGCCGTCGCCGTAGCGGTCGACGACCATTTCTCCAAGGTGGCCCACGCAGAGCACGATCCGCCGGAGGCCGGCGTTTTTCAACAGGCGGAGCTGGTGCGAGAAGAACGGCTCGCCCGCGACCTCGACCAGCAGCTTCGGCACCTTTTCGGTGAGGGGTCGGAGCCGCTTGGCCAGGCCGCCGGCCAGGATGGCTACAGGGAGATCGGAAGGAGTCATGGAGATCCCGCGGACACGCCGAAAAGAAAACCAACGGTGCCGTCCTGGGTGGGCTTGGCGAGCAGCATCCTAATTTTGCGTGACGACCTTGGTGCCTTCGAAGTCAAAGCGGAAGCGCACCTCCTGCAGGCCCTTCTCGCGCATGCCGTGGCGGAGCCGCGCCTTGTCGGCCGCGTAGAACATCAGGAAGCCGCCGCCGCCGGCCCCGATGAGCTTTCCCCCGAGCGCGCCGTGGGCCATGGCATAATCATACCACTCGTTGATGTGCGGGTTGCTCATGCCGGACGAGCGGGCCTTCTTGCGCTGCCAGTGCACGTCCATGAGGCGCGCGAACTCCTCGAGATTGCCGGCTTCCAAGGCGTCGAGCGACTTGTAGCCGAGCTCCTTCGTGAAGTGGAGGTTGTCGAGCATCGCCTGGTCGTTCTTTTTCGAACGGTCATTCTGATCCTTGAGGATCGTCGAGGCCGAGCGGGAGTAGCCGGTGAAGAACAGCAGCAGATTGTCCTCGAGGTTGAAATGCGTCTCCTCGGAGAGGCGCACGGGGCGGTACTCGACGCGGCCGTCCTGGCGGAAGGTGAAGGCGGTGATGCCGCCGATGGCGGAGATGTACTGGTCCTGCTTGCCGATGGGTTCGCCCAGCCGGTTGATCTCGATGTCGCAGGCCTGCTCCGCCAGTTCGACGGGGGAAAGCAGGTTCTTCTTGTAGGCGTGCAGCGCCTTGAGCAGGGCGGTGGTGAAACTGCCGGAGGAGCCGAGGCCGGTGCCGCCCGGGATGTCCGCCATGGAGGTCAGCTCCAGGTGGGGATCGGTGATGCCCACGAGCTTCAACGCCTCGCGCACGATGGGATGTTCGATCTGGTCGACAGCCGAGACGCGCTCGAGCTTGGAATACTTGACGATGATCTCCTCCTGAAACGTGCGGTGCTGGGTGATATAGACGTATTTGTCGACCGCCGCCGCGACGAGGAAACCGCCGTGTTCCCGGTAGTAGGAGGGCAGGTCGGTGCCGCCGCCGCCAAGGGAGACGCGCAGGGGGGAGCGGGTGATGATCATGGGTGAGGAAAAGCGGAAAAGCGGGCGCAGGGGAAGGGGAAAGCGCAGCCGCAGCGAGGCGCGTCACGCCTTGGGGTAGCCACACTGGCGGTAGATGGTCTCGACAATTTCGAGCGCTTGGATGCCTTCGCGCAGGCCGGGCGACGGTTCGCGCCCAAGGAGGAGGTCGTCGATGAAGGCGTTGGTCTCGAGCGACCAAGAGTCGTCGCCGTGCGGGTATTCCCAGACCTTGGTCTCCGGCGGCCCCATTTGCGGGAGCATCTTGTAGAAGGTCAGGCGTTCGGGGCCATAGCTGCCGCCGAGACCGTCGACGGCGATCTTTGCGTCGCGCCCATAGATTTCGAGTGAGAAGAGGTTTTTCCACTCGGTGCAGCTCACGTGTAGCCACGCGGTCTGGCCGGCGGCGGTGCGCAGACTGAGGAAGGCGTTGTCGTCGACCGGCATGTCCCAGAAGTACGTGGCGCAATGGCCGTTGATGGCGGTGAAGTCGCCAAGGAACCAGCCGGCCAGATCGATGAGGTGCACGCCCTGGTCGATGAGTTCGCCGCCGCCGGAGAGCTTGGGATCGGCGCGCCACTCGCGGTCGTAGCCCTTGCGCCCGCCGTGGCCGTAGCGACCGCGCAGGAACATGAGCGGTCCGGCGGCTCCGGCGTCAATCAACTCGCGCGCCTTCCGGAGCGCCGGGTGGAAACGGTGGTTGTAGCCAAGTCGGACCTTGACGCCGGTTTTGGCAGCAGCGTCATGCACTTCCCGCAATTGGGCCGCGTTCAGCGCGCCGGGCTTCTCCACCAGCACGTGTTTACCAGCGCGGACGGCCGCGAGGCTGATGGGCGCGAGCGAGGCGTTCAGCGTGGAGACAACGACGGCGTTGACCGCGGCGTCATGGAGGACGGTGGTGTAATCGGTGACCGCCTGACAGCCGGGCGTGGTCGTGGCGAGACTGGCGGCGCGGGCTGCATCCAGGTCGCAGGCATAAAGCAGGCGCGCGTTCTTCAAGGCGGCCGCGCGCTTGCGACCGATGAGACCGCAGCCGATGATGGCAAACCCGAGCGGGTTTTGCGACTTGTCAGCCATAGCGCGCAGCCTTTGCTTGGGACGGATGGTCAATCAAGACTTATTTCGGCGCGTGGTGCGGTTCTGTGTGGTTGGCAGCATAGTAATGGTGTCTTTTGCCTTCCTAAACTGGCTGTTTGGCCACTGGATGGGGAAACAGGCGGCCTTTCTGCTGGCGTATTCCCCGGCGCTGGCGCTCCATTTCTCCCTCAACAAATGGTGGACTTTCGGCTGTGAGCGCACAGACATGGCGCGGCAGATCGGAGAGTATCTCGTGATGGTGGTGGTGACGTTTGTCATCCAGTGGACGATCTTTACCGCGTTGATAGCCTGGACGCCGATGCCCGGCTGGCTGGCCGCCGCGGCGGCCAACGCCGCGCAAATGTTGGTCACCTTTGTCGCCATGCAGCGCAAGGTGTTCGCCAGCGCGTCCCAGTAGCCCGGGTTGGATCTTGATACCGCCCTGAAGGACATGGCCATTACCGAAAAGCATCAGGAAGGTCATCCGCGGGCGGCGGGCGGGCGTTGGATCGAACGGCTGTTACTGGGAGCGGTCTTGGCGGCGGTCGCCTCGTTTTATGTCTGGACGGTATCGTCCAATGGCGAGCCCTGGAGTTTCGGCGGAAAGCAGCAGGATTATTACAACCGGCTTTTGCATGGTTTCATCAACGGGCACCTTTACATGAACATAAGGGTACCCGAGGCACTGTTGAAGCTGGATGATCCGTATGACCCGCAGAAGCGACCCCCGGGGGTGGGACTCCATGATGCCAGCTACTACCACGGGAGATATTACCTCTATTTCGGAGCGGCGCCGGTGGTGACCCTGATGCTGCCATTCGAGCTGCTGACCGGAATGGATCTGCCGGCGCGCGCCGCAAGCATCATCTTTGTCTATGCGGGATTTCTTGCCAGCGCGGGGGTTTGGTTGCTGATTCGCCGGCGCTATTTCCCGTCGGTTGGTGCATGGGTCAGCGTGCCTTGCTTGCTCACCTTGGGAATAGCGAGCTTGGGTCCGGTATTGCTTCGAAGATCGAGCTTTTGGGAGTTACCCATCGCCGGAGGCTATTGTTTCGCGATGATCACGCTGCTCTGTGTGTATCTCAGCCTTCATTCGGAGCGGCGCTCCGGATGGTGGTTCGCGGCAGCGGGCTTAAGCCTGGGATTGGCCGTGGGTTCGCGGCCGACCTATGTTTTCGCCACGGTATTAATGGCGGTTCCGTTGGTCTGGCGCTGGTGGGAAGGACGCGTGGAGGGAAAATGGCGCTGGCTGCCGGGACTACCGTGGTGGCGTCTCGGGGTGGCGGGTGCGGCCCCCCTGGCTTTCATTGGCGGGTTGATTGGTCTCTACAATTATCTCCGGTTCGGCAACCCCTTGGAATTTGGCTTCAGCTATCAATTGACCGGCAACATCGAGGCCAAGCTGCAGCATTTCCGGGCGAGTTTCGTACCGTTCAATTTCTACGTATACTTCCTCGCGCCGGCCCAGTGGAGCCGGTATTTCCCCTTTGTCCAGGTGATCAACGCGCCCACCCAGCCTCAAGGCTACTACGGCTGGGAATACACCTACGGGATTCTGGCGAACCTGCCGGTTGTCTGGCTGGCATTGGCTGCTCCCTTTGGGGCCCTCCGGCAGAGCGGGCGGGAGGGCGTCCGGCTGCTGGCCTGGATCGGATCAGCCTGCCTCTTGTCCGCGTCGATGACGGGGATCCTCGTTTTTTTCAATTCCGCCGCCGCACGTTACATGATGGATTTTGTTCCTGCGATCGTGCTGCTCGGGTGTGTCGGAGTCGCCGTCTGTGCGACGGAAATTCGCAGACTCCCATGGCCCTGGATGCGGGGTTTGGGCCGGCTGGTGTGCGGCGGGCTGCTGCTCTTCTCGGGGTTCTTCGCCCTGATGTTCAGCTTTCAACTTCATGAATTGCTGCGTCAGCTCAATCCCCAAGCCCACCGGCAGCTCGCGCGGTTTTTTAATTATCCATCGTACTGGATGGAGAAAATCACCGGCACACCGCACGGCCCCCTCGACATCAAGCTGCGGTTTCCCAAAGACCGTCTGGGCAAACTTCAGCCGCTGGTCGTGACCGGCCGGTCGTTCTATGCAGATCATGTTTTCGTCTATTACTTTGATGATCGGCATGTGCAGATCGGTTTTGACCATACCAGCCGGGGCATGCAGCTCAGCTCGCCACTGTCCATCGACTATGACGCCGTGCATGATATGCGTGTCGACATGGGATCCCTCTATCCCCCGGAGGGGCATCCGTTTTTTTCCGGCATGACCGAGATGGAGATGAACATGTTGACGCGGTGGCTCCGCATCACCGTCGATGGAAAAATTATTATCGAAGGCCACCAGGAGTTCTATGATGCTTCGCCTGAAAGCATCTCCGTCGGCTACAATCCGACCTCGGATGCCTATGGCAGCCGTTTTACGGGAGAGATTCTGGAAATCCGACACCTCCCGATTCCCACGGTGGTGGAGCCACGGGGGGTATATGGAGGTTACCGGGTACATTTGAGTTTTCCCCCCAACGTGGCAAACCGCAGCGAACCCTTGGTCAGCGCGGGTGAGCGTGGTCGGGCCGATGTGTGCTATGTCAAGTATCTTGAGGGCAAGCAGCTGCAGTTTGGATGTGATCATTGGGGCGTTGGTGCCTCCGAAAGTGATATTTTGGAGGTCGACCGTTCGATCATGCATGACGTGGAGATCAGGATGGGCGCATTGTTCCCTCCCAAGTGCACCGTGGTGCAGGCGGCCTTGCGCCGCTCCATTCAAATCAAGGTGGATGGAAGAATCGTATGGGCGCAGCCGGTCCCCTTTTATGAGGTTAATCCGGTGAGCATCAGTCTGGGGCGCAACACGGCGGGGTCTTCCATGTGCGAACCGGCTTTCACCGGGCGCATTTACGAGATTGCGCGTTTTCTGGACGGCGAGGATGTGCCGGTACCGGCATATGGCGCGGTCCGAATGGAGGTCATGTTGCCCCGCGGCCGTCTTGGTCGCAGCGAACCTTTGCTCGTGGCAGGGGAGGCCGGACATGGCGACCTGCTTTCCATTCAGTATGTGGACGACGGCCACGTGCGTTTTGGTCTCGATCACTGGGGGAGCGATTATTTCCTGAGTGACCCTGTCGCGGTAGATTATGCGCTCCCCCAAGTGCTGGACCTCCGGCTGGGCTCGCTTGAACGGAATGCCGACCGGACACCCGGAACCACGATCAATTCCACCGTTGAAGTCGCCCTCAACGGGAATGTGGTCTGGTCGCGGCCGGTCCGATTGCATGCCTGCGCCATCGAATCAGTGGCGTTTGGGCACAATTCGATCGGTGGCAGCATGTGCGACGAATATTTCTCGGGTGACATTGTGAGCATCGATCGCCCCGGGCAGCGCCGGGCCGAGCCGCCAGCCACCATCCGATGATGGCTGCGTGCCGTTCCAATCTGGCGAAGTTAAGCGGACACGCCGCGCCATACGTGGGCGAGGTACTGCTGGCAGGGCTGGTGCTGTTCGCCGCCGATGCTTTCTTGCACCTGCGGCTCGCTGGCCCGCAGTTTCTAGCCTGTCTCGCCCCTTGGCCGGTTTGTCTTCTGGCCGGGCGCCTGCTGCGCAGGCGAAAAGTGCGCGGGTGGCCGGTGCATTTGCTCGACCTGGTTCTGCCGGGTCCGTTGTTGAACGAATTGGCGATCCGTTCCGGATGCCAATGGTCGCTGGCCCAAATGGTGTATGTGGTGATCGTCGTGGCGATGCTGGTGCTCGTCTGGCGCCGGTGGCTCGCCGGAGTGGGCCTCCATGGTGTCCGACCGGGGGAGGAGGCGCTGCGGTTGCTGCTGGCTGGCGGTGCGGCCGTGTGGGTGACGCTGCCGTTCTTCACCGATCGATTTCTCGGCGGCACCGACGCACGCTGGTATGCCTATATGTTCAAGGATTTCCTGGACCAGTGGCGGGCGGGCATCTTTCCGGTATTTGTGGGACAGGGTGAGTTCGCCTTCAATGGCGGGGTGCATCCCTTCCGCTCGGCCCCCTTCCATTTCTATCTTGGTTGGTTGTGGGATATCTTCACCACGGGAGCCCTGTCGTCCGTGGCGCTCCAGCATCTGACCGTCATCACCAGCGCCCTGGGTGGCGCGGTCGGCTTCTATTATGCGCTGACCCAATTAACCCCCGACCGCCGTTGGTCGGCGGCTGCGGTGGCGGTCATTTACGTGACCTGCCCCGGCCTGCTCCTGCCGCTGTACAGCGCGGACATGTATATGACCTATATGGCAGTCGGTGTGATGCCGCTCGTAATTTATGGCAATGGGCGTCTTTTGTCGGGTGATGGCTGCGTCGGTTATCCCGCGTTGGCAGCCGGGCTGGCGCTCCTCTGGACCTGCCATCCACCCGTGGCATTGTTGACCACGCTCGCGACCGTCGTGGCCCAAGGGGGCAGATTCCTGTTCGCAACGCAGTCGCGCAAAGCTTGGCGGGCTGCGGCGGGCGGAGCGGTGCTCTTTGCCCTGCTTGCGGCCTACTATTTCTATTCAATGTCCGAACTGCCTCCATCGGCGGGCACGCCAGCGCGCGGCAGCTTGATTCAGATGGCCGGCTTGGGATTATGGCTGTGGGGTGTGACCCGCGGCCTGGTCTGGAGGCGGTGGGCGGCGGCTTGGCTGTTGCTGCCAGGGGGCGGGTTGCTCTACGTAACGCAACCGGCCTGGTTCTGGTGCGGTCTGCTGCAGGCTTTGCTGGCTGCAATCGTGGCGTGGCAGGTACACCGGCGGGGATGGTTTGATCTCCGGCGCTGGTCCGGGGCGGTGGTGATTGCGACAGGCTTGCTAGCCACCCTGCTGATTCCGCTGGTTTGGGGCGATCAGGGGGCTGGCCGAAACATGACAACCCTCGCCGGGCTGGCGCAAAATGCCGCGGTATTTGGAAATTACCTTCGTCCGCTTTCGCCGGGCGTGATGAGACCGGGAGACTGCCAGCCCGGTTTGGGCATCTGGATGCTGCTCGTGGTGGGGGCGGTGGCGGCGCTGGCAGGGCGTTCGCTCGCCGCACGATTACTGTGGTTTCCCGCCGCGTTGCTGGCGCTGGCAGTGTTTCGTGTGCCGGGGCTGAGCGATTTCTTCGTGGCGTATTTCCCGCGGCGTCTCGCGGAAATTGCCGGTCTTCCGTTGGACCTGCGGTTGATGCCCGTGGTGGCGACATTTGCCTGCGTGGCAGGGCACATTGGCCTGTCCTGTCTGCCAGGAGAACGGGCATGGTCGCAGCGGGCGATTTTGGCCGTCGTCGGCCTGCTGGCAGTCTGGGGCGTGTGGGAGGCGCGCAAATTCGTCTCCCGAGGGTGGGCGATCACCGCTTCACGCACCCAAACAGCCATGTTTTTCCGCGCCGAAAATGCGGTGCTCGACCGGTATGCTTACGATTTGCTGACGATTCCCGCCTATTTTTCCAACGGCAAGACTGATGGTCGGTTGGAGAATCGCCTTTTGGATGCGAAGCGAGGACTTCTGGTTGGACCCGATACCATCGCCCGGCGAATGGAACAGGCGGGCGCGGAAACGCTCCTGTTAACCACCCGAATCGATCCGACCGCTTATGCCTGGCTGAACATCGAGCCGGCGCTGATCATCCAGCCTGGGGAACACCGTTTGCTGCGATTTGAATTCCCGGATAAGATTTACCACGGCTATTTGATCCTGAAAAGTGAGCACGGTTATCGGGATTATATCTTTCCTGACTCCGGCAACACCCAGGCCTTCGGCGTCGGGCCGGGCTGTTCCAAGGTTCTTTCGCTATGGAATTCCGGCGAGACAGCGGAAACGGTAAATCTGATGTTCCAGCGTATCGGGACGTTTGGACCGGATTCCGAATTTGGCGATTTTGGGCGGGTAACACTCTCGCATTATGATCCGAAGCGCTCACCGGTCCGGATTGTTTCGTGGATACCCTACCGTGCCGAAGTGGAGATAGAGAAGCCGGGCTTCCTCGAGACTCCGCGGGTCCTCTTGCCGGGTTACGTGGCCACGGTGGACGGTCGGCCGGCCAAGGTGCAGGATTCGCCACAGCATTTGGCCATGGTCCCGCTCACCAGCGGACGGCACATTGTCGAATTGCACTTCGTCGGCTCCACCAGACTTTGGACAGCCTGGTGGCTGAGTACCCTCACATGGGCCGGTCTCCTTGGCTGGTCGGCACTGAGCAAGTTTCAAATTCCGCAGCTATGGCAGAGGCAACCGGAAAACTGATTGGGCCGGCGGGTCGCGGCCGGCGCTCAGCGCGATATCTTGAAGGAGGCCTGACGCTGGTGATCGCCGCTGCCGTGGTGGTTTTCTACGTATGGACGGTACGGTCAAACGGGGGTGATTTCTCGTTCAGCGGGAAAAAGCAGGACTACTACAATCTGCTGGCAGACGGATTTCTTGACGGACACCTCTACATGAAGGTGGGAGGGGCACCCGGGGCGACCGACTCGAATCAGCTCCCGCCAGGGGCGCCGTTCCTGCTCGATGCGTCGTATTACCACGGAAACTACTACCTTTATTTCGGCGTCACGCCGGCAGTAACGGTGTTTTTGCCCTATGCCTGGCTGACGGGGCAGGACTTGCCCCAAGCATATGTGGCCGTGTTGTTCGCCGCCATGGGTTTTGCGCTGAGCTTGGCATGGCTGCGGGTGATCCGGCAGGGGTTTTTTCAGCAGGCGGGCATGGGAATCTGGCTCATCTTGGTCGCCGCACTTGGGCTTTGCAGCGTGGCACCGGCGGCATTGCGACGGCCGTTGTTTTACGAAGTGGCCATCATGTCGGGCTATGCATGGGGATCCGCTTGTCTTTTGTTCGCAACGCTCGCAGTGCTGTGGCGCGAGCGGGCGGGAAGATGGCTGGTGGCGGCGGGTTTGTCTGCCGGGCTGGCGGTTGGTTCGCGGGCGAATCTGCTGCCAGGGACGCTGGTGATCCTGCCACTGGCCGTGGCTTGGATCCTATGGCGCGATCGCCGTGGGACGCGTGGTGCACAATGGCGCCGCGCGGCACGGTTGGTGATGGCGGGGGGATTGCCGATGGCCTGCTGTCTGACAGCCCTGCTCTGGTACAACCATGCCCGCTTTGGGAACGTATTTGAGTTCGGCCACCGCTATCAACTCGGTTCAAATCCTGCCGGATTTCCATCCTCTCCGGCGTTTTTCTGGAACAATCTTAAGATTTATTACCTGACCCCTCCCGACACCGGTTGGTATTTTCCGTTTTTTTCGCCGGGGCCGGAGGGTTCACCGCCGGCTGGGTATTGGGGTGTCGAGCAGGCCCACGGCCAGTTTTTCCACCTGCCCTTCATCATCGCCTTGCTGGCGGCTGGGGCGGTCAGCATACGGCGACGGCGTGCGCTGCCGACGGGGCTGGGCATGGCGGTCATGATGACCACAGTGTGGTTTGCGGTTAACTTCGCGATCGTGGCTTCATTCGGGGTGCGCACCAACCGTTACATGCTTGATTTTCATCCGGCGCTCCTCGCCTTGACGGGGATGATGCTCCTGGCGGGTGCGCAGGCGGCCGCCGCGGGCTGGCGCTGGCTGGCGCGCGGCGGGGCGGCGTGGCTCGGTGTGATTTGCGCCTACAACGTATTCATCAGCCTCCAGGTGCACGCCTTTTTCCAGGAGAACAACCCCGCGGCTTACGCAGCTCTCGGCCGGATCTGCGACCGGCTCGGGTGGCCGCTGCAACGTATGTCCGGGTCGAAGCCCGGCCCGATTGAGCTTGAGGTAACCTTTCCCGACGGCCACCCGGGCCGGTTCGAACCCTTGGTGGTCGCTGGGACTGCCGACTATTCGGATGTGGTATTGGTCGAATACACCCGTCCTGGCTTTGCCAGGCTCGTACTTGATCATCAACCCTACGGCCGCATGAGCGGCGGGGAATTCGCCTTGGAGCCCGGCCGCATCCGGCGGCTCAGCGTTCATCTGGGAACGCTGCTTCCGCCGGCGTGGCATCCTTGGTGGGGAACGCTGGATGAGGCGCGGGCCCAGCGATTACGAAATCGGGTGCGCGTGGCGCTGGACGGTCGCGACCTGCTGGCCCTCGATGCACCTTGTTTCGAGGCTTCCCCGAATCAGGTCAGGCTGGGCAAGCGGGAAAGGTCATTGCCAGGGGAGGACGATTTCTCAGGGCGGGTGCAATTGGCCGGGCTGCTCGGACCTGATCTTGCATGGCTTGACCAACTAGCCGGCCAGTGCGGTCCCGTACGGTTGCGGGTGGAACTGCCCCGTGATCGTTACGGCGAAGTGGAGCCACTCTTGGTTTTTCAATACGGCAACCAGTATGACGCTCTGCTCGTGACTTATCTCGATGAGTCCACCATCCAGCTGAGTTTTCAACACGTCAGGGGTCTCATCGTGCGATCCGAGCCGATCCGCGTTGATTACACCCGGCCGCATGAGCTCGAAGTGTCCCTGGAGGCTTTGCGGTGCCGACCGCGGTCCAGCCCGGTGCCGCATCAGACGCTGCGAGTCTTGCTGGACGGCAGAACCGTCCTATTCGCCACGGTCAACTGGCACGACGTGGCATCCTTCCAAATCTATGCCGCTTGCTCGCCCATACCTTTCTCAGTCTGCCGGCGTTTATTTGGTGGACAAGTGCTGGCGGTGTCCCGCCGGATGCGCGTGGATCACGGATATGATGAGCCCTTCAAGGAATTGCCGGGACCGCTCTGCTTGCATCTGCGGCTGCCACTCAGGCGAACCGGGATTGCGGAACCTCTGGTCACCACCGGTGTAACCGGGCGCGGCGACGGTCTCTATGTGCGTTACGTCAGCGAGACGGCCGTGGTTGTCGGCTTTGATCACTGGGGCTTTGGCAACGTCGAGTCCGTGCCTATTCCAGTCAACTACGATGCCGAGCAAACGTTCTGGATATCGTTCGGCGGATTGCTTCCAGCCGGTCACCCGGAGGCAGAGCGAGTCCTGATCAAGCTCAACGGCACCGTGGTGTTGAATCAACCGTTTGGTTTCAACCTGACGGCGCCCGAACAGATCGTGATTGGCGAAAACCCGATCGGGCTCTCGACAGCACAAACGGTCTTTACGGGGGATGTTTTTTCGGTGGAGGCCGGAGTGCCTGACGTCAGTCCGCGTTGAGCATGCCTTTGGTCGCAGCTGCATGCTTGCGTGCAAGGGGTGTCTTTCGTGGACGCAGGTGCTCTTGCCGGGACGGTGAGAGGGCGGAGATCCGGCGCCGGCCTATGCAGACCCCGGGCGCAGGGCGGGGCTACCAGTGCTTGAATTCGCGGATGGAACGGGCCACGTGCTCGATTTGAGCATCGGTCAGCTCCGGGTAGATGGGCAGGCTGAGGCATTCCCGTGCGGCGCGCTCGGCGACGGGGAAATCACCCGGCTGGTATCCCAGATGGCTGAAGCATTTCTGCAGATGCAGCGGCAGGGGATAATGAATGGCGCTGCCGATACCCCAGGTTTCCAAGTGTGCTTTCAAACGATCGCGGCTGGGATGTCGCACGGTGTAGAGGTGGTAGACGCTTTCCGCATAGCCGGCGTCGCGGGGCAGGATGAGCGGGGTGTCTTGGAGCAGTGCGTGGTAACGCTGCGCGATGTGCCGCCGGGCGATGTTCCCAGCGGCCAGGCGGGTGAGCTTCACGCGCAGGACCGCGCCTTGGATGCCCTCCATGCGGTAGTTGTATCCAACCTCGTCGTGCAGGTAGCGCGCGCTTGAACCGTGTTCGCGGAGGGCGCGGGCGCGGGCGGCGAGATCGGCCCGGTTGGTCACGAGGGCGCCTGCCTCGCCGCAGGCGCCAAGATTCTTGGTCGGGTAGAAACTGAAGGCGGACATTTCGCCCATGGTCCCCACGGTTTTGCCCCGGTAACGAGCCCCGTGTGCCTGGGCGGCATCCTCGACCAGCGGCAGATGGTGACGGCGGGCAACCTCGAGCAGGGGGTCGAGGTCGCAGGGCTGGCCGTAGAGATGCACGGGCAGGATCGCCTTGGTCCGGGCGGTGATCGCTTTCTCCACCAGACGCGGATCAAGATTGAAAGTCGCCTCCTCGACGTCCACGAAGACCGGCCGCGCTCCGGTGTAGACGATGGCCCAGCTTGTGGCGATGAAGGTGTAGGGGGTGGTGATGACTTCGTCGCCCGGTCCGATGTTGAGCAGCCGCATGGCGACATGCAGGGCGGAAGTGCCGCTGTTGAACCCGATGCAGTGGGCGGCCGAGCAAAACGCCGCGAATTCCCTTTCAAACTGCTGGACTTCGGGTCCGAGGCAGAACGCGCCCGTGTCGAGACTGCGGGCGATGGCGGCATCCAGTTCAGGCCGAAGCGCATGGATCTGCGCGGGCAGGTCAAGATACGGGACTTTCATTCGCATCCAACAAACGGGCCTTGGGCGGCGGAGGAAAGCCGATTATGCACGGGGACGGTCCTTTTAGAAGTGTTGCCCGCGGTCCTCGGGCACGATGCGCCGGAGGGTGTAGACATCCGACTTGGCAATGGCCCCGGCGTGCCGGCCAAGTCCGGCCCACGGATCCCACGGCGCGGAGAGGAGGCGGCCGCTGATGCCATCGGAAGCGGGCGACAGCAACCATTCCACGAGGCCGATGACTTTTTCGAGCGACCCGCCACCGGTTCCCTTTTGCTTAAGGGCGGATTGGTACTCGGCTTCGCCGACGACGGCTGGTCCGAGCCGGATCACCTCGTCGGTCAGTCGCGTATTGATGGCTCCGGGAGCGACGGCGTTGATGTCGAGTGGTTCACTCCGCAGCTCTTCGGCGATCGTTTCAACGAGTCGGACGACGCCGGTCTTGGCTGCGGCGTAAGCGGAGAAACAGGGGCGGGCCTTGGTGGCACCGCCACCGGAGAAGCAGACGACCTTGGCGCGGCGCGGGGTGTGGCGCAGGAGTTCATGAAAGGCCCGGATGGCATAGTAGGTGCCGTCGAGATTGGCGCGAACGGTGGCGCTCCACTGGAGCGGATCAAGCGAGACAGCGGGGCCGATGGCGCCCTGCAGACCGGCGCAGGCGATGAGCCCGTCAATGTGAGGCCAGATGGCGGCAATTTCGGTGGCGGTGCGCTCCATTTGCGCCCAGTCCGCGACATCGCACCGGGAGGCGCGAAAAACACCGGGATGCTTTGCGGTCAGCTCCGACTGGTCGGAGCGGGCGAGACCCCAGACTTGATGCCCCTGCACGAGCAGATGCTTGGCCAGAGCGCGTCCGATGCCCGAACTGGTGCCGGTAATGACAAGATGCATGCGACTCCTCAGGCTTTGGCGGGAAACGGCAGCTTTTGCAACAACCGGCGCAGCTCCACGCTGAGGAGCCCGATGTCGGTCCAGGAGTACTGCTTTTGCAGGAAGTGCGAGTTAAGCACGAGCAGGACGGTCAAAACGATCCAGTAAGTGGGCAGGATCCACCCGGGCCTCCGGACCAGAAATTCCCGCGCACTGGTGTAGCGCGAGCCCAGCGCCAGACCGAGGCCGCTCAGGATGACGAACATGTCCACCCCGATATCGCCGTGCAGGTAGTTGTTCCACACGAGCACGCCGCCGGCGTGAAAAGGATCACCAAGATGATCGCCAGGCCCTTGAGTTCGTCGAGCACCGGCAGACGGCCGGAGACCGGGGCGGGGAGTTCGATTTTTAGCTCGGCCATGCTTGGTCGGTTTCAGGGCCAGGCGCCTACTGACGGGCCGCTACTTTATTTCTTCACGCGCTCCACGGCGTAATCAGGGAGGATGGTGGGTGCCTCGTCGCGCTGCTCGGGTGTGTGGTCCAGAATCCAAAATGCATCGAGGCGAGGATAGCGGCGTTCCGCCTCATTGATGAACAGAATTTCGAAGGTGATGTGCGTGCCGCGGCGGCTGGTTTCTCGGCGCACCGAGATGATCTTGAAACGGTCACCGATGCGCGCGAGGTCCAGGATGCGCACCTCCGGCAGAGCGGCGCCGACATATTGGGGCGATACTTCGGCGGGCAGCGCGGGAACACTCATGACGGAACCGGGGGCGTTGGCTCCGACGAGCGGCCACTCGGTGTTATGGCGCTTGAATTTGAAGATGTAGCAATCCCGCTGGAAGATAAACTCCCGGCCGGGGAGCTGGTTGTATTGGGGCAGACCGTTGACGTAGGCGGTCTTGGTCGAATTGAGCTGCCAGTAAACAAACCCGATCAGCAACACCGCGGCGGCAGCGGCGATGATCCATTTCATAAGCAGAAAGAAAAAACGGGTTACAGGGGGATGGCGATGACTTTTCTCGGAGCGGACAGAGCTGAACGAAGGGCGATTCATGTCAGCTACACTTCGGGATGAGACTTTATACAGGAACAGGAGCTTTAGCTTGGTCCGCAAGCCAGCCCGCATTGGTTAAGCGGGCGACATGCAGGGATTTGGTGCGGAACGATTGCCGTGCCGCGAGCACATCGGTCTCCAGCGGTCCGAGTTTTCATCGATTATGGCTCCGCTCGTCGCCCAGAGTGGTCTGATAGATGCGGGAACAAGGGCCTAGCGGGCTAAGCTGCTGACACGGGTGAACATGCGGCGTTTCGTGTTTTTCTTTGGCGATGGGAAAAAGCTCGCGATGACCAGACGTCGCTGGTTCCTCTAAGCTTATGTTGTCGGTAAGTGATAGCGCCGGAGCCAGGGGCGGGATGAGTACTGATGATCGGCTGGCCCGGTGGATGAACCGCATCGCAATTGTTGGCGTGCTGTGCATTTACGCCTTCTTTTTGGTCGGAAGGGGACAGCCTCTTTGCTCGCCGAAGGCGATGGGGCATTATCAGTACCTGACGGAAGCGCTACTGTCCGGCCAAACATATTTCAAGGTCCAGCCCGATCCAGCGTTGGCCGGATTGGATAATCCCTATGCCGGCGCGCAGGGAGTGCCTCGATTGCACGACGCCACCTACTTCAAGGGACGCTACTACCTATATTTCGGCGTGACGCCCGTTTTGTTATTACTGGGGCCTTGGACGCTCGTCACCGGCAGTTATCTGACTGATTCTGCAGCCGTGCTGGTTTTCTGTTCGGGCGGCTTCTTGGTTTCCGTTGCTATCTGGAGTGAATTGCGTCGCCGGTCGTTACCGAGCCTAAAAGGTCTTGCGCCGGCATTCGGCACGATCGTTCTCGGGTTGGGCAATTACATCATCATTCTCATGGTGGGGGTGCAGTTTTATCAGGTTGCGAACGCAGCCGCGTATTTCTGCCTGATGGTGGCATTCTGGTGCGTCCTGAGACTGTCAGCTGCGCCATCAGCCTGTCAGCAGGATCTCTGGATGGCTTTGGCATCTGCCTTCTGGGGGTTGCTCGTGGGATCACGACCAAACCTCGTGGCCAGCCTGCCTGTTTTGGGCGCAGTCGCTCTGTTTCTCGTTGGGAAGCGCGGTTGCCACGATGGATGGCGCCGGGTGCGAACGTGGTCCATTCTCGCTGCGGCAATGGCTCCGGCTTTTCTGATCGGCTGTGGACTTGCCGCCTATAACTACGCTCGATTTCAGGATCCTTTCGAGTTTGGAATCCACTATCAATTTGCTGCGGGGGATCTGCGCCATGTGAAGCTGGCTGGACTTCGGTTCATCCCTGGGAACCTCGCCAGCTATCTATTCACGCCCTGCCGATACCATCCGTACTTTCCTTTTGTGGAGTTGTTTGGGCCAGCCTTCGGCGTTCTGACTTGGGCGCCGTTTTCGGTCTTTGTTTTGTTTTTCCCGCTCAGCCTGCTGCTCCTGGAGGCCAGGAGGAACTGGCCTTGGTTTTTGGTGGGATTGACCGTCAGCTCCGCAGCGCTTTTATGTTTTGCGAGCTTGCTGGTGTATACAGGCCCCGTCGGCCGTTACGCGCTGGATTTTCTGCCGGCGGCAACGTTGGGTTCGGTGCTCTTCTGGGGTGCGGCCGTCGCTCGGGGCGAGTATTCCCGCGGGTGGCGCACAGTAGCCGTCATTGGAGGAATGGCAGCGATTTTTTCAATGGCGCACGCACTTTTGTTCACGCTGCCCTCTCAGCCGGAATCCGTGGGATTTTCACGCCTCGCGCGACTGTTGGACTA
The DNA here is from genome assembly GCA_903940425.1 of uncultured Opitutia bacterium. Taxonomy (GTDB): domain Bacteria; phylum Verrucomicrobiota; class Verrucomicrobiia; order Opitutales; family Opitutaceae; genus Fen-1467. Next base: position 20,009 of record CAJAKX010000066.1, read on the forward strand.
TCCATCGAGCATCTGGGATAGGATTGCCGGGACCAGGTATGGACCGATAGTGGGTGAAATCAGATTTCAAGAACAACCTGCCGGAACTTGGGAGCCTTTGGTGGCCACGGGCGGAGGGCGTGACGTGTTGTTCATCGAACATCGGGGCGAAAATATGATCCGGTTCGGCTTCTTTCATTTGGGCACGCAATCCCCATTCGGGGAGGAGCTTTCGTATATGCCGAACCACGTTTACAAATTTCAGTTCTCTCTCGGCTCGTTATATCCACCCATGGAACATCCGGTGTTTTCCAAGACGCCTCCGGCCATCGCGCGGGCTCTCCGGCGGGGCGTCGAAGTCACTCTGGATGGCGCCGTTGTGTATCGTGCGTTTTCTGATTTCTACGTCTCCAATCCTGGGCAGGTTCTTGTTGGTGCGAACCCTTCCGGGGTTGGGACAACCCCCCGGTTTTCAGGGCAACTGACAATCGCCGGAAGAAAGGGCGTGCCACCGATCAGTCAGTTTCAGAATGGCGGCAGCTATGGACCGGTGCGCCTTACGCTGCGGTTCCCGGAGTTTAGAGGCGCGGTCGGAGAACCACTCATTAGCACGGGGCCAAGGCGGGAGGGGGATCTCGTGTTTGTGTATTACCTGCGACCGGGGAAAATGCGACTGGGGGTAGACTCGGCACATGGCGGAGCTGCGGAAACACGGGAGCTTTCCTATGATCCGGCCATCGATCATGTGCTGGATGTGGATCTCCCGCCACTCCACCCGGGTCCCGCTGAGGCAACACCGAAAGCCTTTGAATTGCGATTCGATGGCCAAGTGGTGATGCGGCTGAAGCGGCGTTTTGCAGCCACGAGTTCAGTCGATACGGTTTTCGGTTATAACGCGGTTCTTTCGACGGCGGCGGCTGCCTCGTTCACCGGACCGAAACTCCAAATCAGCCCGATTACGCTCGCTCCGTCGCCGTTGAGCCTGGAACCCGCATGGGGACCCATACGGCTTATCCTCATGCTGCCGGCCAACCGAATCGGCGCTCAGGAACCGCTGGTCGTCACGGGCAAGTCTGGTGCCGGTGATTTCGCATATATCGTCTACGCGGATCCCCAGCACATTCGGATTGGCTACGACCACTGGGGGGTGGGAGGAATCCTCAGCGATCCAGTTCCAATAGATTACGGGAAGATCAATGCCTTTGAGGTCAGCGTGGGTTCGCTCTACCCGGACCTCTCAGATCCTTGGTGGAGTCGTCAAAATAGCCAAGTGAATCCGCAGGCAAAACGAACCGTCTGGGTCAAAGTGAACGACCGGGTGGTCCTCAACCAAGGTTATGATGCATATCCGTCGTCGTTGGATCAAATTGTGCCATGCAAAAACCCTATCGGAGGATCGAGTTGCGAGTCCGCATTCACGGGCATGCTTCAGGAAGTCGAGCACTGCCCGGTGTCGGAAGAATTGAAATAAACTGGTCCGGTGGGTTGTCTGACTCCACTCCGTTACGTGGTTGGGAAATATCCAAGATGACCCGGATCGGGTAAATCGAGTCTGACCGGCTAGGCCGGTGCCTGCCGTCAGAACGTCTGTGGCATCAATTTCTCCGCTGCAGACGACGTTGCGGTGAGGCAAAAATCGCGGTTAAGTCCGCCGCATCTGGCAGATCCAGCGATTGGTTTCGATCCAGCGGAGGGTTGGGAGGATGCCCTGCTCAATGGGGAGCTTCGGTTTCCAGCCGGTGGCCTGGATTTTCCGCAATGTCGCGGGAAGATGAAGGGATTGTCACCGATTCAGCCACGATTGCCGCCGCTATGGCGTAGCTGGAGTCTGAAGCCAAGGGCACCGCAGATGTAACGCACCGAGTCGTTTACCCGCGCCTATGCCGGCGTGCTCAAATTGCAGATTTGCGTGCGGTGTTTCGCCTTGGCGGTGGCAGCGGCGATGATCCATTTTATAAACAAAAAGAAGTACGGGTTACCGGGGATGACTTTTCTCGATGGATATGGAGACGACCGGGGGACGATTCTACGTCACATGGTCGAAAATGGCCCCTTTGGAGCATCGGCGGAATACCGTACGCCAACCCGAAATGTCGCCGCTCCCAAGCCAAGCATGCTGGTCATTGATATCCAAAACAGAGCCACGAGTCCTCGTGGGGGCCGGTAGCTGAGCTCAACGGTGCAATCACCAGCCGGCACTGCAATACAAACGAGCCCTTCGGGGGATCGGCATACCGAAGCCGGTACACGGTTTACCACCGCGGTATAGCCGGTCTGATACATGCGAGGTGTTTCGAGCCAGGCGGCTGTCTGACTGCGAACCCGCGCACGGTAAGGCACCCACGACTCGACGCGAACCGGCAGTGCCGTCTGCTCGTAAGTGAGGAGTCGTGTATGGATAAGCGGCTCGAGTGCTTCCAGCTTGCCCGCCTCGGGCGCCGGATAGAACCGCACAGTCAGTCTTTCGGCGGCGGGCGCCGTCGTCCACAATGAGAGCCACGGTGCATGCCGGCCACCCACCCCGAAGGAACCCGGCTCGCCGTACTCAGGCAGCGCGTATTCGCGGAAAAAACTGCGGCCAGCGAGCTGCAGCACGCCGAGGGTGCTCGCGGGCTTGAGAAACTCGCAGACCAGCAGGTAGCGCCGGCCCGGCTCGAGCGTGAGCGGCACGGTCAGCTCAAGCCACCTGTTCCCTTTGAGAACGGCGCGATCAAAATATCCGGTGCTGATTTCGCGGCCCGCGGCCAGCGCGGCAGAGGAATTGGTGGTGAGCGGGGCGAAAGTATCGCGCGCCAGCAGGCGGTGCTCCATCTGCGGATCCATCACCCCATGGGAGAACGTGTCGGGCAGCCGTGGGAAGATGAGATAGGAGAAACGCGTGATGCTGACGTTCTCGGGACGGAGCAGGTTAGTGGCGCTTTCGGGGGGACGCATGAGCAGACGCGAGCCCTCGGCGAACTTTGCCGCTTCAGCCAGACTCCATCCGCAGCCAACGGCAACGAGCACCGCCAGGATCCGGCTGCGGCGCGGTTCATCGAGCAATCCGCGAGCCACCATCGTCGCGGCGCCGAAGATAACCGTGCTGGCCAGCACGAGGTAGAGACGATTCATTACCCAGTTGCCGGTGGGATTGCGAATAAAGGCTGGCACGGCGTTCCATAGCACGAAGTCGAGGCCGGGCAGGGGTGTGAGCAGCATAGCCAGGAGGGCGGCGGCGCCGAGCATGACACGGACTTCAAGCTGGGGCGTGCGACGCAGTTGCCATAGACAGAAAATCAGCACGCCCCACAGCGCGTAGCCGAGTTGAAAATCTCCTAACAGCCGGCCGAACGGACTCAGGGGCAGGAATACGGCCGGTAATACTTCGCGAAGAAAATGCACGATGGTACCCGACGTGGCCACCTGAAAGCCGGAGGCCTTGACGCCGGGTTCGGGCGGAAAGAGCAACACTGAACCCACGGGATAGGCCGAGACGGCCAGGAACACAACGGCCCCAGCGGTCAGGTGGAGCCAGCCGCGGCCGTGCGGACGTTGCGCGGCAACACGGGCAAGCTGCATGGCACCGGCGAGGAGCGTCATCCACAGCGCAATGGGTGAATGTCCCCACCAGCAGAGGCCGAGCGAACCGCCGAGCAGGAGCAGCGGTCCAAGCGCCCCGCCGTCGCGAAATGAGCGTACCGTGGCAAACCATACCAATGGCACGCACGGTAGCGTAGTCCACGACATGAAGAGGTCGGTGTTATAGGCGATGCCCAGCACGCCCGGGCAACTCAGATAGAGCCCGGCAAGCCCGGCGGCGAGCCAGCGTCGCCCGGGCAGCAATGCCCCGAGACTGAAAAAGGCCGAGAAAATGGCACCGACGCCGAGGAGCGTGATCAGCAGGTTTTGCAACGCCAAAACGCCGAGCGTATGCATGGTCAGCGTATCCAGCAGTACCCCGAGATAGTGAAAGGCCGGTGCGATCCGCAGCGGGTAGATTGCTCCATTGAACTGGTACAAGCTCTGGCCGAGCCAGACGGGAAACACCCCGGCACGCGTCTGCGCAACCATGTCGGCGAGCATGGTGCCATACCACAACGCGTCGCCGGTGCCATGCAGGGTGTAGCGGGCGAAGCCTCGCATGAGCCACAGGGCTGAGATCAAAAGCAATCCCCAGCGCACATTCTCCGCGAAAACGTCCGTTCTTTTTCTTGTGGTTATGCGCAGCAACGCGCGGTGAGCCGCCAAAGCGAGGATGCTCCACCCCAATACGACCAGATGGACAGGACTTGGATGGAAGCCAGCACCGGTCCCCAAGGCTGGCATGCCCACAACCAAGGCGGCCACTGCCCAGCCAGCGGCTTGGTGCGCCAAGTCGAGCCAGTAGCTCGGTGCGGGCCGATGCCAGTGGCCCAAGGCACGCAGCATCGGCCACACCGCAGTGATGATGCCAGGCAGCCAGAAATTGGGCCAAAAATCCGGCCAAAAACTGTTCGCCACATGGCACGCGGCACCAATGATTGATGCTTCGACGACAAGAATATCCCAGCGGCGGATGACGGCCGCCCGTTGCAGCCAGTTCCAAGCATTGAGCAGCCAAAGCATCTTGGCCCACGGCAGGCGCGCAAGCAGGGTCGCTGCGACCCAGAGGGGTATGAAGGAAAGAACGGTTAAAGGAAGCGCGAGCCACCAGCTCAGTAATACGCCGGTCGCAATGCCCACCGTCAATTGCCACGGCAGCCTTGTGCACCAGCGCGCGAGCGGACTGGCCTCAGGAACGGTGTGCCGGGCAGGCACCAACAGGGCGATGGCCAGGGCCGCGCATGGCGCCTTCCAACCAAGTTGGATAGTGGCGGCGAGATGATCCACCGTCTCGGCCGCGAGTAGCAGCAACAAGAGATCGATGACAGCATGCCGCTCCCTCCTCAGCCAATCATTCAACCTTTGGAGCGGACTCATCGGAGGGAGTACCGGGGAAGGGACCGGGCTTACTTCCCCTTCCGCGTTTCGTAGATCCAGCGATTGGCTTCCAACCAGCGGAGGGTTGCAAGGATTCCTTGCTCGATGGTGAGCTTCGGTTTCCAGCCGGTGGTCTGGATTTTCTTCGTGTCGAGGAAGATGAAGGGATTGTCGCCGATCCAGCCACGAGCGCCGCCGGTGTGACGGAGCTCAGGCTTGAGGCCAAGCGCGCCGCAGATGCAACGCACCGAGTCGTTTACGTGCACAAATTCCGGCGTGCCGAGATTGTAGATTTGCGTGCGGTGTTTCGCCTTGGCGGCGGCGGCGAGACGGATGACGTGCAGCATGGCATCGACGCAATCGTGCACGTAGAGATAGCTCTTGCGTTGGGTCCCATCCCCCAGGATGCGCAGCCACGCCGGATGTGCGAGGAGCTGCTGGTAGAAATCGAACACGTGGCCATGGGTGTAGCGTTCGCCCACGATGGAGACAAAGCGGAAGATATACCCCTCGAACCCGAAACCCTCTCCATAAGCGGCAATCAGGCCCTCGCCGGCCAGCTTCGACGCGCCATACAGCGAGGTCTGGATGGGGAACGGCGCATCCTCGGGCGTGGGAATAACGGGGGCCTCGCCATAGATGGAACCGGTCGAGGCGAAGGCGAGCCGCTTGATGCCGTTGGCGCGCATCGCCTCCAAGACGTTGAAGGTGGCGAGGGTGTTTTGGTCGAAGTCCTTGCGCGGATTTTCGGTGCCGAAGCGCACGTCGGCGTTGGCGGCGAGATGAAAAACGAAATCGCAACCCTTCATCGCCGTCGTGAGCGCCGGCAGGTCGAGGTTGTCGCCGCGCACAAAGGTGAAGCGCGGCTGCGCGAGTGCGCCTTCAAGAAAACGCTTCTGCCCGGTGGCGAAATTGTCCCAGCCGACGACGGCGAGGCCGTCCGCGAGCAGGCGGTCGGTCAGATGGGAACCGATAAAACCGGCGGCGCCGGTCACGAAGACTTTTTGCATGAGACGATGAATAACGGAGACGCCAAGACCGCGAATGATTCAGCAGATGTCAAAGCCTCTCTTCACGCCCGGGTAAACGTCGAGTGGAGCGCTGGGGTCAACCGGGGACTGGTCGGGTGCGCGGTCTGAGCGCGAGGCCGATGCAGAGGTTACACCAAATGCAGGGGATACGAAGAGGGAAGTAACTGCGGGCCTCGATGGCAAACCATGGCTTCAGTTCTTCGATAATCTCGGGGGCCAGGTTGATGTGCTCGCGTTTGTAGAACCAGGAGTAGTCGCCGCCGATGTGCTTTTTGTAGACGCGCTCGGCCGAAAGCTTGCGGGCAAGCGTGTAAGCCGGGCTGCCCTCCGTGGGGATGACCACAAGAAATCGGCCGGTTTCCTTGTTGAGGAGGCGATGCGCCTCGCGGATTGCGGCCGGCAGGTTGGGCAGGTGCTCGAGTACGTGGACGGCGATGACGCGGTCAAAATGCCCGTCGGCAAAATCGAGGCGCTGCTGGCAGTCGCCCACGATGGCCTGCACGCGAGGAAAGTTCTTCCGGATCTCGGCGGCCATATTCCCGCGCAACTCCAGCGCGTAGTAGCTCTGTTCCTGCTCGACCGTAAGCCGTTCGTAGTGGAGGTGCTCGCCGAGGCCCGCGCCGATCTCCAGCGTGGTCTTGAAGCCGGGCTGCGAGTACCGGACCGGGAAATTGTGGTTGAAGGTCTCGACAATGCCGAAGCGCCGCGGCAGCACCTCGTGCCATAGCTTCATGAAGTCGTCGCTGATGCGCTTCTGTTCGGGGGTCAACGGGGGGAGAACCTTGGGCCATTTGGTCGTGGGAATAGCCATGTCGTAAAAACTTGAGCGAATAGCGTCCCCCGCGCCGGGGGAAGCCAAATCTCGCCGGGATTCAAGGCCGGACCGGTCCGCGATGGACATCGAGGATTGTGCCGGTGAAGCGTATGCCGGCATTGGAGCCGCCAATGCGATTCTCTCCTACGGTGATCTCGGAAAGCGTGGTGTCATATTGCTGCACGGTTTCGTTGAGCACCATCCGGCCGTCAAGGACGACGCGCAGCTGCTGGCGCAGGGCCTCACGCTCCGCAGGCGGCAGTGCCCGCACCGCGGGATGATCCGGCGGATAGAGTGCGCCCGTCGAAATCTCGATCTGATGCACCGCATAGTAATCAACTTCGACCGGTTCGGAGAGTTTGCCGAGCAAGCCCCAGACATCGGTGCCGATGCGCAGATGCCGTGGATCATCGTAGCGTACGTAGACAAAGGTCCCCGCGTGTGGTTTGCCGGTGACAACCAGCGGTTGCGAACCCTGCCAAAAGTCGCGCGGGAAAATGACCTTCATGACGATCGGTCCCACCGCGGCGCGCTGGCGCTGCCAGGCTCCTGCCGCCCAGACCGCCGCCGTGATCGCGGTTGCCACGCCCAGCAACCACCATTTGATCCTCCACAGCTTCCGGCCAACGGCGAAGCTGGACACGCGTATGCTTTTCCGCCCACGCGCGGGCAGGACAAGCCAGCCGCCCACTGCGCACCAGCCCGCACAGGTCAGCCAGAACGCCGTGCGCAGCAGTCGTGGCCCGACATAGCGCACCTCCACCCGGCTCTCACCGGCGGGCACCGGCAGCAGCACCAGCGCGTCGGGCGAGGCCTGCACATGAACCGGCCGGCCGTCGACTGTCGCGCGATAGCCATCAAGGAACATGCGCGGCACCTCCAGGTAGCCGGCGCTTTCCGCGCGCACCCGGGCGCGCAGCGGCACGAGCGATTCCACCACGACTGGCAGCCGGTCGGGCGCGACGGCGTCCAGCTTGAAACTGGCGAACTGCATGCGGGACTGGCTTTCAATGCCGGTGGCGACGAGGTGCAGCTCGACCTCCTCGGGCTCCTGGCCCGTTGTCCACAGGAACAGCGAGCGGTTGTTGCCCGGTTGCATGCCGAAGGCGTGCGGCTGGCCGGCGGCGGGCAGGGGATATTGCCGGAAGAAAGTGCGGCCCCGCAACTGCAGAAGCATCGTCTGGGACGGCGCCTTGAAGTCGAGGGTGAGCCGGTAACGGAGTCCGGACTGCAGGAGCAGCCGCGGGGTCAGGATGAGCCGGTCGGCATCGGTCTCCGCAACCCGCAACGTACCGCTGGCAACCATTTCGCCAAAGGGAGCGGCCCCGTTGGCGATCACCTCATGGGCGTCAAACGGCGCGCGCAGCCGGAACTCCATGAGGGGATCCATGACACCGTTGGCGAACCAGGGCGGGGGGTCGAACAACGCATAGGAGATCAAGGTCAGGTTGACGTTTTCAGGCCGGTGGGTGCGGGCCGAAACCGCCGCATCGAGATGCGAGCTGAATCCGCGCACCACGAAACGCAGGGACTGCCAGCCGGTCCAGAGCATCGCGGCGACCGTGACGAAGATGGCAACTTCGCGGAGAAAGCCGGTGATTGGCCGGGCCGGAGGCCGCCACACAAGGGCAAACGCAAAAATGGCGAGGGCCGTGACCAGCAGATAAAAGCGCTGCATCGGCCACTGGTTGGTCAGGGTGACGGCGAGGGTGGGCAGCTTATCCCACAACCACGCCTGCACGCCCGGCACCGGCAACGTCAACGCGAGGAAAAAAGCGCTGCTGACGACCAGGGCCAGCGCCAGCACCTGGCGCCGCCAGAGGGCGAGGCCGGTCGCGATTGCAAGGAGCGCCCAATAAAGATAACCCAGTTGGAAGTCGCCCAGCTGGCCGGCATCCGCGCTCACCGGCGCCAGCGCCGTGGCGGCCACCCGATGCGTCTCGAAGAGCAGCAGTTGCACATCCTTGACGTGGGTCATGCTGGCGTAGCCGCTCACCGTGAGCGCCGATACGAAGGCATAGCCGGTCAGCACCGCAAACAGCAGGCCCGCATTGGCGGCCGGCAGCAGCATTCGGCGGCGCTGGTCTCCGGTCACGAGGACGACCAGGCCCGCCGGCAGCGTGACGATGGTCAACCAGAATGCCACCGGGGGATGGGCCAGCCAGGTGGCCCCCAGTCCGATCGCGACCTGGGCCAGGGCGCCGAACGTGGCCTCCCGCTGTGCCCGCACCAGCCCGCCGAGCACCAGCGGGATCCACGGCACGGTCATGACGGTCATGTAGAGATCCATGGTGTAAGCCGTGGAAAGCAGGCCGGGCGAAAGTCCGTAAGCGGCGGCCAGAAGCGCGGCGGTGCGGTCGCCCAGTCCAGGCACGGCGCGGCGCAAACAGAAATAGCAGCTGAGGACTCCGCCGAGCAGGCTCAGGCCAACGACCAGGTTCTGCAGGGTCCAGAAATCGAGGGTATGAAAAGTCACCAAGTCGAGCAGGCCGGCCGCGTAGGGGAAATAGGGTGCCGTACGCAGCGGGTGAATGCGACCGTTCCAGGCGTAGTCACTCTGGCCGACCAACACTGGAAACTCGCCCGCGCGCACTTGGGTGACGAAATCGGCCACGGCGAGGCTGTAGTTGTAGGCCTCACTCGTGCCCAGGCCGCGATTGGTGAAAAAGGGCGCGGCGATAAACAACCCCGCGGCGAGCACGATGCCCAGGCTGCGTCCCCGGGTGGCGGCCCATGATTGCAGGGAGGCGAGCGGCGAGGTCATGCGGGGTGAAGCCGGCTCATGCTCCGCGGGGTTCCACGCGAGGGGCTATGACTTGAAACCCTCGGCGCGGTCGACGATGAACCGGGGCCGGGCGCGCACCTCCTCGTAGATGCGGCCGATGTACTCGCCGAGGATGCCGACGCTGATGAGCTGCACGCCGCCCATGAAGAGGATGAGGATCACGACCGTCGGATTGCCGACCGGGAAGGGGAAGCCGGCCAGTTTCATCACCAGATAGATGAGCGCGATGAAGATCGAGCCGAACGCGAGGGCGAAGCCGAGCTGCGTGCTCAGCGTCAGCGCGAAGGTGGAGAAGCAGAAGATGCCGTTGAAACCGATGCGCAGCGATCCGAGGAAGCGGTTGTAGTTGGTCTGTCCGGCAAAGCGCGGCGGACGGTCGAAGGGAAGGAGCACCTGCTTGAAGCCGACAACCGCCACCATGCCGCGCAGGAAGCCGTGCGTCTCCCGGAGGCGCACGACCTCGTTGACAACCCGCCGCGCCATCAAACGGAAGTCGCCCGTGTTGGGCGGGATTTTCACATCGGCGATCCGGTTGATGATCCGGTAGCCGGTCCCAGCAATCAGCCTTTTGAGCCATGGTTCACCCGTGCGCTGGCGGCGTTGCGGCAGGACGACGTCGTAGCCTTCCCGCCACTTGGCGACCATGTCCACCACGAGTTCGGGCGGATCCTGCAGATCCACGTCCATCACGACGACGGCGTCACCCGAGGAATATTGCATGCCGGCCAGGGTGGCCATGGGCTGGCCGAAGCGGCGGGAAAACTTGAGCAGTTTGATGCGCTGGTCCTGGCCGCGCTGTTCCAGAACGGCCTCCTCGGTGCGGTCGGGCGACGGATCCAAGGCGAAGATGATTTCGTAGTCCTCGGTGATGCCCGCCAGGATCGGGCGCAGGCGGCGGAGAAACTCGGAGATGTTTTTCTCCTCACGATAGACCGGGACAACGATGCTCAGGAGCATGGCAGGAAGCTTAGGCCACCAGAGAATACAGAAAACACGCGAAAAGAAAGAACGGAAGTTACCGAAGCTTTCGGGTGGGGTGTGACCCGGCGGCGGCCTGAATTATTCGAAATCAATGTTGGCGATGCGGAAGGAGCGCTCGCGGGTGTCGGGTGCGGCCAGGGGATAGCTGCGCGGAGCGGAAAGCGAGAGGGTGGCGGCGCGGGTGGCCGAGAGCGGCACGGCGAGGCGCTCGACTTTTTCCAGCTCGAGGGTACGGGTCTCCGGTGCGCCGCCATCGCGGCTGACCGCCAGCGGCAGGTCGGCATGAGCGGGGAAGCGCACGATGTCCACGTAGGCCATCTTGAAGCGATCAGTGGCGGGGAAGGAAAAATCGATGCGGCGGTCCACCCAGCCATCATTGTCAGCGTGATCAATACTGAAGAGATAGCCCGATTGGTGCCAGCCGCGCGCGAAGAGGTCGGTGCGGCTTAGGTTTTCGAAGGAGATGTTCTTGATCAGAAACGCCCGGTTGCGCGGATCGTTGGGCAGCGGGAACGTCTTGCCCGCCTCGAGGCGCATCTCGTTGCGGCCACCAGCCGGGAGCGGGACGTAGAGGCTCAGGTAGGAGGTGCGCTCGGCCGTCAGGGCTTGGAGCGGGGTGGCATTGAGGTAGATTTTGATCTCGTTGGTGGCAACGGGAGCCCAGCCGGGCATTTCCAGATCAACCTTGAGCACTTTGAACTCGGGGAAAGGCGGGGTATTGAAGACCGCGGTCTGCCCGATCCAGCCATCTTCGTCGACGCCGGTCAGTTCGAACTTGTCGCCTTTCTCATTGGTAAGGTTGCGGAAAGCGGTGAGGTCGGGAATATCGCCGATGGAAATTTCACGGACGAAGGCGGACACCGCCCGGTCGTCACCCTTCCCATAGGTCTGCGCGTCCGAGAAGTGCAGCGAGATGGAAGTAATGCTGGCCGGCTCCTTGATGAGGCGGGCGAGCGTGAATTCACCGGCCTGCAGGTGGACAATCTCGGTCGGCTTCTCGTTGATCGACACCGTCAGATCCACCCCTTCGGTGCGGAACTTGGCGTTTTCGGGGATGAAGCCCTTGAAAGAAAGCACCTGGCCGGGATGGGACGCGCCGAATTTGAAGTAAGCGTCGTCGGCCACCCAGCCGTCTTCGAACATGCCCGAATACTCGAGGCCCGGATACTTGTAGAGATCCCAGGGAAACTCGCTGATCTTCGTCGGCCGCGGCAGCGCGCGATACTGTTCATCAGTCATGACCGAGATGTCGCGTACGAAACCGACGAGGCGGCGATCATCCAGGTTGTACCGCACGCCATAGAGGCGCATGAGACCGGTCTTCTTCTTGAGGATCATCGCGGGTCGGTCGGCGAAGTCGACGGTGATGTAGGCCTGTTTTTCGTAGTGTTCGGGCTTGATGACAGGCGAAAACACGCGCGCCGAGCCATGCCCGACGAAAGGCAGCCGATAGTCATTCTCGCCAATCACGACGGCATTGGCGGGCAGCTTGGAGCGGCCTTCGCCGAGCGAGGTGCGCGTGAAGTCGACCACGACGCGCAGGTCGGGCGAGGGATTGATGATGTTGAAGAGATTGTAGCGGCCGCTGCCATGGAAAGAGACCCGATGGTTGCTGACCGGCTCGGGCTCGCGCTGGAAGAACGCCGCCTTGAAACGCGCCGAGGAGTAATAGTGGGGGCCAAGTTCGGAGTGGATGAAGACCAGGCGGTCCTTCAGCTGGCTCTCGAGCTTGTATTGATACACGTGCTGGATGGTCCAGCCGTCGCCCGGATTGGCCTTGTTGAAATGATCGAATTCGGTGCGGATGGCGACGAAGAGGCGGTCCCGATAGTCGAGCTGCCGCGAACTGGTTTCCGTCCAGTTGTTGTCCAGCTTGTTGATGGTCATCACGCGGTAGTCGGGCACGTCGCCCGTCATGATCTCGGACGGCAGCAGGAAACGCAGCAGGGCCAGCTTCTCGATGATGCGCGCCTGCGGGCCGAGGTCGGGATCGGGCGTGCGCAGGAACTTCAACACCGCGATGTTGGCGATGTTATCCATGTAGGAGCGGCTCAGGAAGCGCGTGTCGATGCCCTGGGTGTATTGGGAGAGCATCTTGGCGCTGACCACGTTGCTGATGTCGCTCTCGATGGCGTCGTACGGGAGGTTCTTGGGCGGGTCGAAGCGCACACCCAGGCGGGATGCGCCCACGACTTCGGTGAGGCCGCCGCCGTAGGTGCCGAGGGCGGCGTAGCTGTAATAGATGTCGCTCGGCATGGTGCAGAGAAAGAAAAGGACGAGCACCACGCGCGCCCGGCGGCGGACCAACAGCCGCGGACTGAAGAGAAACCTGGCGAAACCCTGGGCGAGAAAGAGCGTGATCACCGGCTGGGCGAACATCGCCAGCTTGAACAGTCCGAAGTCCTGGCCTTTAAAGAACAGGTAGAAGCCAAGCGGGATCATGATGGCGGCGAGGTAGCCGAGCGGGGCGTTCTGCACCACATTGCGCCAGGCAGCCCAAATCGTGTAGCCGAGGAAGACGAAGCCCACCACGATCTGGATCGAGATCAGGGGATCGATGCCGACCACGCCGAAGGGATGCAGGCCGAACAGCATGGGAATGAACGAGGGCACGAGCGTCCACGGAAACAGCACGAGGCCGCCGCTCTGGTCGTTGATCTCCGCCATCGCCCCCAGGCCGGCGGAGCCGACCGACTGCATCACCAGCGTGTTGATGAACTCGTAGGTGCTCGTGCCGAGCAGCAGGAAGGTCAGCACCGCGACGCCCGCCACAAAGAGCATATACCGGCCAAACTTCGGCAGATTGGTGTAACGCAGCCGGATCGCGAACAGCACGATGCCGAGCGCGATGAAGGGCGACACCTCCGGGTAGACAATGCCGAGGCAGCTGGTGAGCAGGCCGGCCAGCAGCAGCTTGCGCACGCTGAGAAACCGGGCGGAAAACAACAGCGTGATTGCCGCCAGCAGAACGGCAATGCCACCCACCTGCGCGATCAATTGGTAGAGCGTACCGAGCCCGAAGAGCGGGCTCGTGGCGAAAAGAAAGAAGCCCACCAGCGCAATCTTGCGATAGCGGCCGCGATAAATGGCGGCCGCGCCCATGGTGAAGATCTGCAGCATGCTCATCATGAGGATGACGGGCATGAAAACCTCATGGGACTTGCGGCCGGTGAGCGATGCCGCCCAGGCCACCGTCAGCTCCGAGCCGGCCCGGATCTGCTGCAGGCCGTGCATGAACCAGTAGTGCTGCGTGTAGTCCATGCCCTCGAGGTCGGTCTGCTGCGGCAGCTGGTAGTAGCCGTGATTAAGAAAACGGTCGGCGGCCAGGGTGTAGTTGGCCATGTCATCGTTGCCGTAGGAAATCCAGTTGAAGCCGTAGAGGAAAAGCGGCCAGCCGGTGTAGAGCAGATAGCCCAGCGTGATGGCGAAAAACGGCGCGAGCTGGCGCCAGGGCAGGACGGGCCGGCGCCACCAGAAGACCACGCCCGCGAACACCGCCAGACCCAGCGTGAGCCACGGGCCGATGACCTTGAACGGCAGTCCCCATACGCTCAGGCGCGTGCCGATGACCAGCAGCAGCGCGAGACCGGTCATCGGGGCGATGAACCAGCTCCACAACACGCCCAGCCGCGGACGGAGGAGGCTGACGACAGCCTGGCCGACAAAAGTAAGGAAAAGGAAAAGCGCGACGACGAGCAGCAGAGCGATCATGCCGGTGAAAAAGGGAGTGATTAGAAGCGAATTCCCAGCGCGTGCAACCGCGCAGTAAGGGCCCCATGGAAGCGTATGCGGCGCGCCCAGGCGGTGATTTTTTCCTGATCGCCCGGCCGTTCCTGGCCATGGAACAGGGCGCGCACCCGGCGCATCTCATCCGCGCCGGTCGTGTGGATGGCCG
>CAJAKX010000067.1 GCA_903940425.1 uncultured Opitutia bacterium
CGGTAGATGACGCCCTCGCGGCTCCAGACCTCGGTGTTCACGCCGACGGAGGACTCCGCGCAAATGCCGGGCGTGGTCTTGAGGAACCATACGCGCATCTTGAAGCGGAAATCGGTGCTGGTGAGCGCACCGACCGGGCAGATATCGACGGTGTTGAGCGAATAGTTGTTCTCGAGCTTCCGGCCCGGATAGCAGGTGAGCGTCGTGTAGCTGCCGCGGTCGACGAAGCCGAGCACGTCGTCGCCAGCGATCTCCTTGCAGAAGCGGACGCAGCGCGAGCAGAGGATGCAGCGCTCGTCGTCGAGCATGACGCGCGGGCCGAGCAGCGTGCGCTTGGGTTTGACGTTCTTCTGTTCGGTGAAACGCGAATAGCCGCGGCCGTAGCCGGTGGCCTGTTCCTGCAGCTTGCATTCGCCGGCCTGGTCGCAGATCGGGCAGTCGAGCGGATGATTGACCAGGAGGAATTCCATCACCCCCTCGCGGCATTCCCGCACCAGCGGCGTGCCGGTGCGGATGTGCAGCCCGGGCGCGGCGTTGGTGAAGCACGCGATGGCGGGCTTGGGCACCCAGTTGATTTTGGCGCGCCCCGTTGCCGGATCAACGACCGGCTGTTTCGTGGCGGGGTCGAGCGCCGGCGTGCCCATCTCGACCAGGCACATGCGGCAGTTGCCCGCGATGCTCAGCTTGGGATGGTAGCAGAAATGCGGGATCTCGATGCCCAGCAGCCGCGCAGCCTCAATCATGTTGGTGCCTTTCGGCACGGCGATCTCCCGGCCGTCGATGTTGACGGTGATGAGGTCGGGTTTGGGCGGGGCGATCATGGAGAAAAACTAGACCAGTGCGGGCCCGGCGGCGGATGGGTGTTTCCGGGCGTCGGCGCCGCCCTTGAATTCATCACCGAACTTCAGGACGAAGCTCTGCGTGGGCCAGGCGCAGGCCTCGCCGAACGGGCAGACGGTGCGGCCGGCGATCTGGTCGGCCACGCTCTTGAGCAACTCGCCGTCCTGGGGGCGGGCGTCGCCGTGCACCATGCGGGCGGTGATCTTTTTCATCCAGAGCGAGCCTTCACGGCAGGGCGTGCACTGGCCGCAGCTTTCGTGGGCGTAAAAGGCGTTGAGGTTGGCGAGCGCGGCGACCATGTCGGTCGAATCATCCATCACAATGAGGCCGCCGGAGCCGCCCATCGAACCGCACGCGGCCAGCGAGTCGAAGTCCATCGGGATGTCTTCCACGCCCCAGTCGGTCGTCGAGCCGTCCTGCTGCCGGATTTTGAACCGCTCGCCGAACCGGAGGATTTTCGACGAGGAGCCGCCGGGGATGACGGCCTTGAATTTCCGCCCGGGCGGCGGGCCGCCGCAAAGGTCGTTCAGCAGCTGTCCCAGCGTGATCTTGCCGGACTCGACTTCATAGTAGCCCGGCCGCCGCACGTGGCCGCTCACACAGAGCAGGCGCGTGCCGGTGTTGTTGAGCGTGCCGATCTTCGCAAACGCCTCGCCGCCCATGTCGGCGATGTGCTTCACGTGGCAGAGGGTCTCCACGTTGTTGACGATGGTCGGGCACTGGTAGAGGCCGAGGACCGCCGGAAAATACGGCGGCTTGATGCGCGGATACGGGCGCTTGCCCTCGAGCGACTCGATGAGGCCGGTTTCCTCGCCGCAGATGTAGGCGCCGGCGCCGCGATGCACGTAGATTTCACACGAGTAGCCGGTGCCGAGGATGTCCGGGCCGACCAGCCGCTGCGCCCGCGCCTCGGCGATGGCCTGCTCGAGGATGCGCGCGCCCTGGGAAAACTCGCCCCGGATGTAGATGTAGGCCTGCTTCACCTGGTTCGCCCAGCAGGAAATCATGATCCCCTCGATGAGCTGGTGCGGATCCTGGTGGATGATGTAGCGGTCCTTGAACGTGCCGGGTTCGGACTCGTCGGCGTTGGCGATCAGGTAAACGGGCTTGCCGCTCCGGCGGTCGAGCAGACTCCACTTGACGCCGCAGGGAAAGCCGGCGCCGCCCCGGCCGCGCAGGCCGGACTTCTTCACCTCGTCGACGAGCTCCTCCGGTTTGCGCGCGACGGATTTCCGCAACGCCTCGTAGCCCCCGTGCCGGAGATAGCACGGGAGATCGGGAGTGTAGCCGGGCTCGTCGATATGGCGGAAGACGAGGCGGCGTTCGGCGGGATGCGGCATGGCGGATAAAGACGTCGGTGGGATGGTGGTGGTCAGTCGTGCGCGGGCCCGGCATCTTCACGGAGGTATTTCGCGTAGTCGCCGTGCGGGATCGGCTGCAGATCGAACAGGGGGCGCTGGTAGACGTAGGCCCAGGCGGTGACGGTGCGCCCGTCGTTCAGGGCGACCTGCACCAGGTCGCGGCGAAATTCGCTCGTATCGGGCGAAGACGGGTCGAACCCCTCGTACTGGTCGAGCCGTACGAAAGCCGCCTGCGGGGCAAACACGCGGTAGACCTCGCCGGTCACCTCGACGCCCTGGGGATCGGGCACGAGCACGGGAAAATCGGTCGCCTGATAAAGCCGCCCGCGCACGAAACCATGACCGACGATCTCCGCGCTGTCGGCCAGCAGCCGGTGGGCGGCGTGCCCCGCGGCGCGGCGGAGCGTGCCGTAGGTGAAAAGCAGGTCGGTGGCCGGCGGGTGCTTCATCGGGATGACGGCGGGGGGTCATGGGCGGCCGCGCGCGGCCGCCTGTTGTTTGATGTCAGCGGCCAGCGCCTGCGCCTTGGCCACGTCGACGTGTTCGTGGAGTTCTTCGTCGATCATCAGCACCGGTCCGGTGCCGCAGCTCGCGAGGCATTCGACGAACTCGATGGTCACCTCCCCGTCCGCGGACGTTGCTCCCAGCCGGCAGTCGAACTGTTTCCGGAACTCCTCGCAGACCTGGTAGCCGCCGACGAGCGCGCAGGACAGGGTGCGGCAGATCTTGATATGCCGGCAGCCGATGGGCTGCTGCCGGAACATCGGGTAGAAGGTGACCAGCTCGTGGACATTAATCGGCTGCAGCTCGAGCTTTTGGGCGATCCACTCGACGGCTTCCGGCGAAATCCAGCCCTGCTCCTCCTGCACGAGGTGCAGCAGGGGTAGCACCGCACTCCGTTTAACCGGGTAGTGCGTGATGACCTCGTCAATCTTCTGAAGTGTCGCGGGCTGGAGATTCACGGAAGGGATTGGGATGGGCAAGTCACCGGTCGCATTCGCCCATCACGAAGTCGAATGAGCCGAGGATGGAGACGATGTCGGCGATCATCGCGCCGACGCATACCTTCGGGAGGATGCTGAGGTTGCAGAACGACGGGCTGCGGATCTTCAGGCGCCACGGCACCCCGCCGCCCTTTGACACAATGTAGAAGCCGAGCGCGCCCTTGGGGTTTTCGGCCTCGAAATAGACCTCCCCCAGAGGCATCTGCGGTCCCTCGGTGACGAGCATGAAGTTCTGGATGAGCTCCTCCATGCTCGTGAGGATCTTGTCCTTGGGCGGGGCAAAGATGCGCTTTGCGTCCTTCGCGTACCACTCGCCGCCGGGGAAATTCCGGAGGGCCTGCTTCAGGATCCGCACCGACTGGCGCATCTCCTCGCCGCGGCAAAGGTAGCGGTCGTAGCAGTCGCCCCGGGCGCCGACGGGCACGTCGAACTCGTACTGCTCGTAGCCGCTGTAGGGCCGGTCCTTGCGCAGGTCGAGCGGCACGCCGCAGCCGCGCAGGTTGGGCCCGGTCAGGCCGTAGGCGATGGCGTCCTCCCTGGCGATGGCCCCGATGCCGGCCGTGCGGTCGAGGAAGATCTTGTTGCGCGTGAGCAGCGCCAGCGTCTCCTCGAGAATCGGGAGGAACTGGTCGCAAAACGCGTTCACGCGGTCGGGCCAGCCCTCGGGCACGTCGCGCGCCACGCCGCCGATGCGCGTGTAGCTGGTGGTGAAGCGCGCGCCAGTGAGTTCCTCGAAGAGCCGGTAGAGTTTTTCGCGCTCGGTGAACGTGTAGAGGAACACCGTCCAGGCGCCCACATCAATGCCGAAGGCGCCGAGGCCCATGAGGTGCGAGGAGATGCGGGCCATCTCGGAAATGATCACGCGGATCGCCTGGCAGCGCGGCGGCACCTCGAGCCGGGCGAGGCGCTCGACGGCGATGGCATAGGCGACGTTGTTGGCCAGCGGCGCGAGGTAGTCCAACCGGTCCGTGTACGGCACGAACTGGTTGTAGGTCATGTTCTCGGCGATCTTCTCGTCCCCGCGGTGCAGGTAGCCGACCACCGGATCGGCCTTGGTGACGATCTCGCCGTCGAGTTCCATCTGCAGGCGCAGCACGCCGTGGGTCGACGGGTGCGACGGCCCCATGCTGATGGACATCGTCTCCGGCGGAAACTCCGGCGCCGCGGCGGCGGCCGTCTTGGCGGCATTGTCAGGAAAAGTGTACTCGTCGGTCATGGCGGTGCGGGGGGTGGCGCTTATGACGGTTTTTCCTGGCGTTCGGTCCAGCTCTGGTCCTTGGCGCGGGGCTCGGCCTCGTCCATCGGTCCGCCGGGCGCGGCCACGAACGGCCCGCCCATGTAGGGGGCTGGTTTCACCCTGGCACCGGTTTCGTCAGCCACCTCGGGATCAGGCAGACTGGTGTCGAGGCCGGCGAGCGGGAATTCCTTGCGCAGCGGGAAATAGGGGTAACCCTCCCACATCAGAATGCGGCGCAGGTCCGGGTGGCCGGTAAAAATGATGCCGAACATGTCGTAGGTCTCCCGCTCGTGCCAGTTGGCGCCGGGCCAGAGACCGGTGACGCTGGGCATGCTGGGCTTGGCGTCGTCGACGCAAGCGGCGGCAACGCGCACGTAGGTGTGGCGCGTGGTCGAGAGCAGGTGCCAGACCACCGTGAAGCGCGGCGTCTGCCCGGCGCCCCAATCAACCGCCGTCACATCCGCCAGCAGGTCGAAGGCACACTCGTCGCGCAGGCACCGCAACACGGCCGGCGCCTGGTCGCCGGGGATG
The DNA here is from genome assembly GCA_903940425.1 of uncultured Opitutia bacterium. GTDB lineage: Bacteria > Verrucomicrobiota > Verrucomicrobiia > Opitutales > Opitutaceae > Fen-1467. Next base: position 4,974 of record CAJAKX010000067.1, read on the forward strand.
TTGAACGCCGGCCAGTCGAGACTCTCACGCCCGGTGATCTGCGGGAACTTCTCCTTGAGCACGGTGGCGACGTCGGCGGTGGCGGTCATCGGCGGGCGTGGCGTGGACGGGTCAAGTGCGGAAGAGTCGTTTGGCCGCCGGTTCGCGGCGGACCTTGGCCTGCAGTTTGATGAGTGCGTCGAGCAGGGCTTCCGGCCGCGGCGGGCATCCGCTCAAGTATACGTCCACCGGCAGGATCCGGTCCACCCCCTGCAGCACCGCATAGCTGCGATACATGCCGCCCGTGCTGGCGCAGGCACCCATGGCGATGACCCATTTGGGCGCCGGCATCTGGTCATAGAGGCGGCGGACTTGCGGGGCCATTTTGTAGGTGACGGTGCCGGCCACGATCATGCAGTCCGACTGGCGCGGCGAAAAACGCATCACCTCGGCGCCGAAGCGGGCGATGTCGAAACGCGCGGCGGCCACGGCCATGAGTTCGATGGCGCAGCAAGCCAGACCCATGGGCATGGGCCACATCGAGTTGGTCCGGATCCAGTTGATCACCGCATCGAGGCGGGAGACGATCACATCCCCCTCGATCTTGCTGTCATAGGCTAATTCGGTGTTCGGCGAGACCATGGCGACTAAAAAAATCAAGCCACGCTACCACCCCCCCTTGGTCGCGCAAGTAGGTTTTGGGTGGTACTGTTTGTCATTACGAGGCGCTCTGTTGGCCAGTAGAACGGGCCTCACGATGACCGGCATACTGTACCACTCCCGGTTTTGGACACGACCCTCCGTCTGCCAGGGATGACATCGCCCGGGGCCCGGTCAGCCAAGGATTAACCCCTTGACCCTCGCGCACGCTTTGCGCTCTATTTCGCCCCTTGGCCACGCGGTCGACGTTCACTTGAAATGCGCCGGTCGGGTCTCCGGAGAGGTGACGGAGTGGTCTAACGTGCATGATTGGAAATCATGTGTACTCGCAAGGGTACCGAGGGTTCGAATCCCTCCCTCTCCGCCAGTTTTCCTCCTCTGAGGAGGCACTCCCGACAACCGATTTGCCAGTTGACGTGGCAAATCGGTCATGAAGCAAGCCACAGCGTTCGTTATATCAGAGTTCACGAATCCCTCCGGGGAGGTCGTCTTCCGTGTTTCCGGCTGGTTGAACGGCAAACGCATTCGTAAAAACTTCCCGACTCGTCCAGAGGCCGAAGCCGAGTGCCAAGTCCTCGAAATCCAGCGCCTCCAAGGCGAAACCGGCATCCGCACTGCCGCCACGCGGCTGACAGAAGATCAACTCCATGACGCCGAGGCGGTATTTCGCCGGCTGGACGGTCGTCCGCATTCGCTGATGTTCTACGTCGAATTCGCGCTCGCCAACTATCGCGAGCCAGTCACGCAAAAGCTTCTGTCGGAAGCCGTCGCGGAATTCCTCACCGTCAAGGATCACGAACGCGAACAAGATCTGCTTTCCGAGCCATATTTGACCCGGGTAAAGCGTGATCTCAAGCGCCTGCAACGGCACTTCCCCGGTGCCTCCGTGGCGGAACTGACCGGGGCAAGACTCATCGGGTATTTTGAAGCCCGCCGGGCGACCCACAAAACCTTCAACAACCGGCGCGGTGTGGTCTCTGCCTTTCTCAAGTTTGCGCTGCAACGTGACTGGATCGCCGAAAACCCGCTTGCCAAAATCCCGGCGCATCGGATTCGTCGGCGGCGAGGTGGCGCGGCCACGCTTACCGCGGCACAGGCGAAAGAAATGATGGAGTTCGTCGAAACGAATCATCCGGCTGCGGTGCCGTTTTTCGCGCTCTGCCTGTTCGCCGGCATGCGGCCCTGCCTCCGCACCGGCGAAATCCTCCGGCTCAAACCTGAACACGTGAAGCTCGCCGAGGGCATCATTCGCATCGACGGCGAAGTTTCCAAGGTGCGCGAGCCTCGCATGGTGACGATTCAGCCGAATCTCGCTGCCTGGCTCCGCGCCTACCCTTTGAAGAAATTCCCGATCATCCCCACGAACCTCCAGCATCTCCGCGAGAAGGCCGTCGAGAAATTCAACCTCACACACGATATCATGCGCCACACCTTTATCTCGATGTTCGTCGCCAAGTTCCGTTCCATCGGCGAGGCGGCCCTACAAGCGGGCAATTCCGAGAGCATTATCCGCCGGCATTATCTTGACCTGAAGAGCAAAGAGGAGGCGGAACAGTTTTTCAGCATCACGCCGCAGCACCAGACAGGCGCGGGCATCGTCGCGTTGCCCGTGCCGACAGAGCGGATGCCTATTGCCGTTTAGGGATGGTCTTTGCCGTTGAAAAGCCAAAGGTTCACGACCGTTCGAATCCTTCTGAGCAACGAACCCATGAGCGTATGAGCACCACGATTCAAGAGTTGGAACGCTGGATGAGCACGCCACGCGAGAGCGAACACTTAGAGTTCAAGGAGGCGAAAAACCAATACGATCTCACGAAGGTCTATCGCTATTGCGTCGCCCTGGCGAACGAAGGCGGCGGCAAGCTCGTGCTGGGCATCTCAGATAGAGCGCCGCGTCAGGTGGTCGGCACGGCCGCGTTTCCACAGGCCGCAGACTTGGCCAGCAAGATTTTCATCAAGCTACGGTTTCGCGTGGATGTCGAAGAACTGATGCATCCGGCCGGCCGCGTCGTCATCCTGCACATCCCGCCGCGACCGGCCGGCACAGCCTATCAATTCGAAGGGGCTTATCTGATGCGATCCACCGACGATCTGGTGCCAATGACGGAAGACCGCTTGCGAGCGATTTTCCAGGAAGGTCAGCCCGACTGGTTCGCTCAGCCAGCGCTCGCCGGGTGCGGCGCAGACGATGTGGTCCGTTTGCTCGATACCCAAACCTATTTCGATCTCCTGCGGCTGCCATATCCGGGGACTCGCGAGGCGGTACTGGATCGGTTGGCGCGGGGAAAACTTATCGGACGCATCGGCGACGGTTGGACGATCACCCGGCTTGGAGCGCTACTCTTCGCCAAGAAACTCGACGAGCTTGATCACCTCGCGCGCAAAGCGCCGCGTGTCGTCGTGTATGAAGGCACCGGCAAGCTAAAAGCGCGGCCGGAAGTGCCGCGGACGAAGGGCTATGCTGCCGATTTCCAAGGGTTGATCGAATTTATCAATGCGCAGATTCCGGCCAATGAAGTCATTGGCCAGGCGCTGCGGCAGGAAGTGAAAATGTTTCCCGAAGTGGCGGTGCGCGAACTCGTCGCGAACGCCTTGATCCATCAGGACTTCACGGAGAGCGGCGCGTCGGTCATGGTGGAGATCTATGCCGACCGGATGGAGATTTCGAATCCGGGTCAGCCTTTCATTTCGCCGGATCGGTTCATCGACGAATATCAGTCTCGCAACGAGAGTCTCGCCGACCTCATGCGCCGGCTGGGCATCTGTGAAGAAAAAGGCAGCGGGATCGACAAAGTGGTGCAGGCGTCGGAGGTCTTTCAGTTGCCTGCCCCCGATTTCCGAGTGAGCGAGCGGCGAACCACGGCCGTACTGTTCGCCCACAAAGAGGTTGATGACATGGACGGCAACGACCGGGTGCGCGCCTGCTATCAGCATTGCTGCCTCCGGTACGTGACAAATGAACGGATGACAAACCAAAGCTTGCGCGCTCGTTTCAAGCTCCCTGAAAAGAGAGCCGAGACTGTGTCCCGGATTATCCGCGAATCGGTCGCCGCAGGTAAGATCAAGTTGGCCGACCCCAGTGCGACTTCGATGCGTTATCGAAGCTATCTCCCGTTTTGGGCCTGAGCTTATTTAGACGCAAGCCCACCAGCGCGTAGCCGACATGCGCAAGCTGCTTGCGCACAATAGCCTGCTTATTTAGACGCAATCCGCCAGCAGAGGCAGATCCCGGCCGGTTGACGCGCAACTAGTGGCATGGAAACGCCACTAAGCACCACTATCAGCAGCCAGCTCACCGACATTACGGGTCTGCGCCAATGCGGGATATTCCCCGCAGGCAAGGAGCCGTCGATCCGCACGCTACGCGAATGGACCAAACTCCGGCGCATCCCTTCCCACAAGGTCGGTCACTTCGTCTATTACGATTGCGCCGAGGTTGAGGTTCACATCCGCACCAAACTTAAGGTACCGGCTCGCGGCTGATCGCCGGGTCGCCGGCCGGCCCGGCGCCACTAATTATCCTGAATA
>CAJAKX010000068.1 GCA_903940425.1 uncultured Opitutia bacterium
CCTGGTCGTGGGTCGAGCTCTCCGACTGGGTGCCCGCGGTCCTCGCCGGCGTGACCGACCCCACCCAGGTCAAGCGCGGCATCTGCCCGGCCGGCCACAAGGCGCTCTACTGCGATGAATGGGGCGGCCTGCCCGACAAGGAGTTTCTCGCGATGCTCGACCCGCGGCTCGCCGACCTGCGCGACCGCCTCTACGAAAAGGCCTACGACGCCACCGAGTCCGCCGGCGCGCTCTGCGGCGAATGGGCCGCCCGACTCGGCCTGCCGGCCGGCATTCCCATCGCGATTGGCGAGTTCGACGTGCACTACGGCGCCATCGGCTGCGGCGTCACCGAGGGCACGCTCGTCAAGATCATCGGCACCTCCACCTGCGACTGCGGCGTCGTCTCCGCCGACAAGCCGGTGCCCGACATCCCCGGCATCTGCGGCATCGTGAAGGGCGCGATCCTCCCCGGCTACTACGGCCTCGAGGCCGGCCAGTCCGCCGTGGGCGACATTTTCCGGTGGTGGGTCGAGGTCGTCTGCGAAGGCGACGCCGCCCTTCATGCGCAGCTCTCCAAGGCCGCCGCCCGGCTGCAGCCCGGCCAGTCCGGCCTGCTCGCACTCGACTGGAACAACGGCAACCGCACCATCCTCGTCGACCAGACGCTCTCCGGCCTGCTCCTCGGCCAGACCCTGCACACGACGCGGGCCGAAATCTACCGCGCCCTCATCGAGGCCACGGCCTTCGGCGCCCGCGCCATCATCGAGCGCTTCAAGGAATACGGCGTGCCGCTCAACCGCGTCGTCTGCGCCGGCGGCATCGCGGAGAAAAATCCGCTGCTCATGCAGATTTACGCGGACGTCACCGGCTGCACCATGCTCGTCGCCGGTTCCAGCCAGGCGTGCGCGCTGGGCGCGGCGGTCGCGGCGGCGGTGCTCGCGGGCGCCCACCGGGATTTCCCGGCCGCGCAGCGGGCGATGACCTCGATCAAGCCGAAGCAGTACCGGCCCCATCCCGCGGCCCGAAAGGTCTATGACCGGCTCTACGTCCTTTACCGCCAGCTCCACGATTCGTTCGGCGGCCTCAACAAAGCCGCCGACCTCTCGCGTGTGATGAAGGATCTCCTCGCGGTCAAGGAAGCCCAGTCGGGCTGACGCCCGACGCTTAAGGCTTACCGCTTTAAGCTTAACGCCTGTTCTACCATGAAAAACCTCACCTCTCCTGAAATCTGGTTTGTCACCGGCAGCCAGCATCTCTACGGCCCCGGCCCGCTCAAGCAGGTCGCGGCCAACTCGAAAAAGATCGCCTACGCCCTGGGCGCGTCGAAGCGGATCCCGCTGAAGGTCGTCTTCAAGGCGCTCCTCACCACGCCGGACGAGATCCGGGCGCTCTGCCTCGAGGCCAATCACAGCGCGAACTGCGCCGGCCTCATCCTGTGGATGCACACCTTCTCACCGGCGAAGATGTGGATTGGCGGGCTTTCCGCGCTCCGCAAGCCCTTCGCCCACCTCCACACGCAGTTCAACCGCGACCTGCCGTGGGGCGAGATCGACATGGACTTCATGAACCTCAACCAGGCCGCCCATGGCGACCGCGAGGCCGGGTTCCTCCACACGCGCATGCGGCTCAACCGCAAGGTCGTGGTCGGCCACTGGGAGGACACGGAGGTGCAGGACCGGCTGGGCGCCTGGATGCGCGCCGCCCGGGCCTGGCACGATCTGCAGGGCGCGAAGTTCGCCCGCTTTGGCGACAACATGCGCCAGGTCGCCGTCACCGAGGGCGACAAGGTCGCGGCCGAAATGAGGTTCGGCTTTGCCGTCAACGGCTACGGCGTGGGCGATCTCGTCGCCAAAATCTCGGATGCGGCCATCGACAACCGGGCCATCGACCGGCTCTGCGGCGAATACGAGGACCGCTACAAGGTGGCGAAGGAACTCCGCAAGAACGGTGCCCGGCATGATGCGCTGCGCTACGGCGCGCGCATCGAGCTCGGCCTGCGCGCTTTCCTCGAGGAGGGCGGCTTCAAGGGTTTCACCACCACGTTCGAGGATCTGCATGGCCTGCGCCAGCTGCCCGGTCTCGCCGTGCAGCGGCTGATGGCCGATGGCTACGGCTTCGGCGCCGAGGGCGACTGGAAGACCTGCGCGCTGCTCCGCGCCATGAAGGTGATGGGCGCCGACCTCAAGGGCGGCACCTCGTTCATGGAAGACTACACCTATCACCTGAGTCCGAATGGCCACCAGGTGCTCGGCGCGCACATGCTCGAGATCTGCGAGTCGATCGCCGCGACCAGGCCCTCGCTCGAAATCCATCCGCTCGGCATCGGCGGCCGGGAGGACCCGGTCCGGCTGGTGTTCGACGCGCCCGCCGGCCCGGCGCTCAACGCCTCGCTGATCGACATGGGCAACCGCTTCCGCCTGCTCGTCAATGAAGTCGAGGCCGTCAAGCCGCCCAGGCTGCCGAAGCTGCCGGTCGCCCGCGCCGTCTGGGAGTGCCGGCCCGACTTCAAGACCGCCTGTGCGTGCTGGATTCTCGCCGGCGGCGCGCATCACACGGGTTACAGTTACAGCGTGACGACTGAAATGCTCGAAGACTTCGCCACCATCGCCGGCGTCGAACTCGCGGTCATCAACGCCGACACGCGGCTGGCCGATTTCAAGCAGACGCTCCGCTGCAACGAGGTCTACTACCACCTCGCGCAAGGCATCCACGGCTGATTCCTGGCGCCGCGCTTCCGGACGCGTTCCCACCAGGGTTATCCGAAGAGCAGACCCCTCTCGGAGGCGACGGGGAACATGTCAACTATTAGTTGACATGTTCCCCGCGGCTCCCAAGAGCCCGACCATGGACCCCGCCGCGGTCCGATATCGATGGAGATTTTCGGACAGGACCTGTTCTCCGTCCCGCGGGCCGACTTTTCACTGCTTCGTCTGCTCGATCGCCGGGACCTGGTCGTCTTTGAGGGTCACGCGGATGTGGATTTCCCTCTGCTCGGAGTAGACATTCGCGTAAACGGTTTCGTAGTAGAGCCGGTTAGCTTTGATTGGCGGATCAAAGCCTGGCGTTTTTCAACCGCAGGGCGTTGCTGACGACGCAGATCGAGCTCAGGCTCATGGCCACGCCCGCCAGCATCGGATTGAGCAGCCAGCCGAAAACGGGATAAAGCGCCCCGGCCGCGATCGGAATGCCGAGTCCGTTGTAGAGGAAGGCGAGGAAGAGGTTCTGCTTGATGTTGCGCAGCACGGCGCGGCTGAGATGCAGCGCCTTCACGATGCCGCGCAGGTCGCCCTTCACCAGCACGAGGCCGGCGCTGTGCATGGCGACGTCGGTGCCGGTACCCATCGCGATGCCGATGTCGGCCGCGGCGAGGGCCGGCGCGTCGTTGATGCCGTCGCCGGCGAAGACCACGCACTCGCCGCGGTGGCGGTGCTCGCGCACAAGTTCCTGTTTGCGGGCGGGGGTGACACCGGCATGCACGTCGTCGAGTCCGAGCTTCTGCGCCACCGCCCGGGCGGTCGTCTCGCGGTCGCCGGTCACCATGACCACGCGCAAACCGAGCCGGTGCAGCTCGGCGATGGCCTCGGGCGTGGTGGCCTTGATGGGGTCGGCCAGCGCCACGGTGCCGGCAAAACGGCCGTCGATGGTGACGCCGACGAGCGTGGCGGCCGGATTCTGGTCGAACGCGAGGTTTTCCGGCGCGGCAGGAATGATGCGCCCCACCGAAATCTGCCGGCCATCGACCCGCGCCGTCACCCCCGTGCCGGGTTCGGCCAGGAAACTTTCGGCGGCGGGCAGGGGCAGGCCGCGGGTGCGGGCGGCCTCGACGATGGCGCGGGCCAGCGGATGTTCGCTGGCGCTTTCCACCGCGGCGGCGAGGGAGAGCACCTCGGCTTCGTTGAAGCCGCCGGCCGGTTGCACGCCGACGACGCGTGGCCGGCCCTCGGTGAGCGTGCCGGTCTTGTCGACGAGCAGCGTGGTGGCATGGGCGAGCCGTTCGAGCGCCCCGGCGTTTTTCACCAGCACGCCGGCCTGCGCGCCGCGACCGATGCCGGTGACCAGCGAGACCGGTGTGGCGAGGCCGAGCGCGCACGGGCAGGCGATGATGAGCACCGCCACGGCGTTCACGAAGGCGAAGATCAGCCGCGGTTCGGGTCCGAGCCACAGCCAGAGTCCGAAGGTGAGCGCCGCGGCGCCGGCGACCGCCGGCACGAACCAGGCCGCCACCCGGTCCGCCAGCCGCTGGATCGGCGCTTCGCTCGCCTGGGCCTCCTCGACGAGTCGGATGATCTGCGCCAGCAGGGTGTCGCGCCCGACCCGCTGGGCGCGCATGACAAAAGTGCCGGTGGTGTTGAGCGTGCCGCCGGAGACCGCGTCGCCGGCGGCCTTGGCCACCGGGACGGGTTCGCCGGTGAGCATCGACTCGTCGACATTGCTGCCGCCCTCGGTCACGCGGCCGTCGACCGGCAGCTTCTCGCCGGGTCGCACCCGCAGCAGGTCGCCGGGCACGACCGCATCGAGCGGCACATCCTCCTCGCCGCTGCCACGCACCCGATGGGCGGTTTTCGGCGCGAGATCCATGAGGGCGCGGATCGCGGCGTCGGTGCGGGTGTGGGCGCGCTGCTCCAGAATCTGGCCGATCAGCACGATGGTGGTGATGACCGCGGCGGCCTCGAAATAGAGCGGCACGCCGTGCATTCCGCGCAGCGCGGCGGGAAAGCGGTCGCCGAACAGCACGGCGGCCACGCTGTAAAAATACGCGGCGCCGGTGCCGGTGACGATGAGCGTGAACATGTTGGTGTCGCGTTCCCGCAGGGAAACCCACCACCGGCGGATGAAGGGCGCGCCGCTCCAGAAGAACACCGGCGTCGCTAGCGCGAACTGCAGCCAGCCGGACAGACGCGGATCGACCATGTGGCGGAGCCCGGGGACCATCTCCGACATGGCAAGCGCGAAGACCGGCAGGCTCAGCGCGAGCGCCACCCAGAAACGGGGCATCAGAAACTGCGCCGCGGGCAGGCCCATATAAGCCGGTGCGCGCGGATCGGGCACGTCCTCGGCCGGAGAGGCGCCATGCTGATGGGAATTTTCGTTCATGCAATGACGGTGATACGTTGGTGTGCGCTGATATTCCCTAAAATGTAGGAGC
>CAJAKX010000069.1 GCA_903940425.1 uncultured Opitutia bacterium
ACCAACCCGGCGACGGCCGAAGGGGCAGCACCGAAACCGCCCGCGCCACCGCCGCCCACCGCCGCGCCGGTCAATCCCGTCGCTCCGCCGTCGAGCATTGTTGCCACGCCGCCCGCGGCCGAGGCGCCGTCCGAAGCCACTCCGCTCCTCGTACCCAACGCCGACGGCATGATCGACACGACCGTCCTCAATACGCCCGGCAATCCGCCGAATCCATTCGCCGTGCGCACCCTGCCGGCCGACGCGGTGCGCGAGGTGACCTTCGCGGTCGATGGCATTTTCCAGGGGGGCAGCCCCTGCGCCCTCATCAATGGCCGGGTGGCCGGGGTCGGTGACCTGGTCGAGTCGCTGCGGCTCACCCGGATCAGTCCCGAGGCGCTCGTCCTGACCGGTGACGGCTTCGCCGTCAACCTGCCGCTTGGGTCCACCAAGGTGCGGCTCGCCCTCTAAGACATGCCCGCCTTCACCGCCACCGTCATCGACCCCTTTGGACGCCGCCGCTCCCTGGTGGACGACGCGCCCGACGCAGCGCAGCTCCGGCAACGCCTGCGCGCGAAGAACCTTTGGCCGGTCAACGTCGAGCCGGCCCGGCCCAACCGGAAGCTCGGCCGGCTCCGGCTCTCCACCCGCGATTTCGTCGGGCTCTTGAACCAGCTCGAACTGCAACTGCGCGCGGGCATCACCGCCGACGCCGCGCTCACCCAGCTCGCCGCGGACGCACCGCTTGGGACCACCCGCACGATGCTGGAGAAAATCGAGCGCGAGGTGCGCTCGGGTACGCCGATCCACGAGGCGTGCCGCTTCTTTGAGAAACAATTCCCCGCGCATTTTTGCGCGATCATCGCCGCGGGCGAGGCGTCCGCGCAACTGCCCGCCGCCCTGCGGGCGCTGGCCCGCCACCTCACGGAAATGGACGAACTGCGCCGCACGGCGCAACGGGCGCTCATCTACCCGGCCGTGGTGTTCACCGCGGTTGTCGGACTCGCGGTCTTCCTCCTCGCGGTCGTGATTCCGCAGTTCGCGGAGATCTTTTCCTCGCTCAGCCTCCGGTTGCCGGCCGCCACGGTTTTTCTGATCAAGGCCAGCGCCGTGGTCCGCGCGTCCTGGCTGCCGGCCGCGCTCACGATCGCCGGACTCGTGGTCACGCTTTGGTTTGTCGTGCGCACGCCGCGTGGCCGGATCTGGCGCGACCGGGTGCTGCTGCGCCTGCCGCTCATGGGCGACATCATCCGCCACCTGGCGACCGCGCGTTTCGCCGCCCATGTCGGCTTGCTGCACGAGGCGGGCATCCCGGTGCTGGAGGCGCTGCGCACCGGCGCGGACCTCACCGGCCAGGCGGTGCTCGCCGGGCAATTGCGCGCGGCCCGGGAGGCGGTCGCCGCGGGCCAGGCCCTGTCGGCCGCGCTCCCGAAGAATCATGGCTTCCCGTCCTTCGTCGTGCCCACGCTGCGCGCGGGCGAGACCAGCGGACAGTTGGGCGACGCGCTCCGCCACATCGAAACCTATGCGGCCACCCGCGCCAAGGAACGGCTGCTGACCGCGCTCGCGCTCCTCGAGCCCGCGCTGATCGTGCTGCTCACGACGATCGTCGGCTTCGCCGCGCTCTCCTTCTTCCTGCCGCTCATGCAGCTCCTGGGCGGCCTCAACCCGCGCTGACTCATGGTGCTTTACGCTTTTAGCCGCCGGCACGCGCTCCTGCGCGCAAACCTTTTCCGCGTGCTGCGCGCCTTCACGCTGCTGGAGGTCGTCCTCGCCCTCTTCATCCTCGCGGCGCTCGCCGCGACGCTGACGCCGTCCATCACCGAGATCGTCAACCGCAACCGTGTGGAGGGGGAGAAGCGCACGCTCGGCGACCTGGCCGACACCGTCACGGCCTCGTTCGAGAACACCGATCTGACCAACCTCAACATCGCGGCGCTCCCGGGCACGATTGCCGGCACCGACACCCCGACGGAATTCTCGGCGTCGAGCACCGCGCCCTACGCCACCACGAACAACAACTCGTGGTTCGCCAAGATCGCGCGGCTGCGCGGCATGACGCCCAGCGTCGGGAGCCCGCCCTCGACCGCGGCGCAGCCGGCGCTGGCCCAGGTCGTCTACAATCTCTTTGGCAATCCGCGGCTCCTGTTCGCCGGGCCGACCGAGGCGGGCCAGCAGCGGTTTCTGCTGCTGAGCCTCATGGCGCGGAACGACCAGCTCACCCTGCCGGCCTACGACGGCAGCACCGCCTGGTTCAACGCCATCTGGAACAACGACTGGGAGAGCCGCACCGCCGCACCACCCGCCTACTGGTCGGGCGTGCTCACCGCCGCGCAGCTCGCGGCCTGGAACCAGGGCAACGGCGGTCTCCGGCAGACCTGGCGCCTCTGCGTGCGGCGCATCGTGCTCCCCAAGTTCACCGTCACGGTGAACAACAACCACGCCACGAACAACGCCTACCTGTCGTTCAACGACACGTCGAACGCCTTCACGTCCGCCGCCAATTCCGGCGCGACCTCCACCGCGGAAATCCTGGGCGGACGCCTGGTCACGGTCAACCAGGGCACGTCCTGGCCCGGCGTGCAGGCGCTCCAGTTCCGCATCCACGAAAACCCCACCGTCACCATCCAATGAAAACTCACCTTCTGGCCCTTGCCTTTCTCGGCACGGCTGTCCTCGCGCACGCGGTCAACAGCACCACCGGCGGATACACCACCATCCCCATCACCGTCACGGGCTCAGCCTACAATCTGGACTTTACCTTCGATTGGAGTTGCGACGATTACCCGCAGTCGAGCGCGCCGGGACGTCTCCAACTCTACGACGCTTCCGGCAATTTCATCGCCCAGATTGTCGGCAGCGTCTACCGGGAATTCGGCCCCTCGCTCTACGTCTCCGGTCCCGGCTCGTACGGCAATGTCAGCTATTACATGGCAGTCTATGCGGCTGACGGCTGTCCGGCAGACGGCAACCTGAGCGGCACTTGGAACATCACCGACCTGGCCCCTGGCAGCTACACGCTGCGCCTCTGGGGCTATACCACCAACCGGGTCGGGATGCACGCCACGACCGTGTGGACCTCGGCGACCTTTCTCGGCGGGTCATCACCACCGCCCGCCAATACCGCTCCGACCATCAGTTGGACCGCCAGCCCCGGAAGCGCCGCGAGCGGCCAGACCTACACCGTCTCCGCCCACGGGCACGACGACGATGGCAATCTGGCCCAAGTCAATGTGTGGAAAAACGGCCAGCCGTTCGCGTTCGCCGGCGGCGGCAATGGCACGGATGGAGATTCAGGCAATCCGACGAGCGACACCGGACCGCAGACCGTCACTTTCACCGCGCAGGCAGTCGATGCGACTGGAGCGACTTCAGCGATGATTTCGCAAACAGTCACCATCTCGGCCCCGAATCTCGCACCCACCATCGCGTGGAACTCTACACCCGGCAGCGTGGCCAGCGGCCAGAGCTACACCGTTTCCGTCCACGGCCACGACCAGG
>CAJAKX010000070.1 GCA_903940425.1 uncultured Opitutia bacterium
ATCACCACGGCCTTGGCCTTCTCGGGCACCCAGTCGTTGGTGCTCTCGCCCAATGTTCCGCCCTCCACCATCAAACAGACCTTCGCCCAGCTCGTTGGCCAGAACGTCATCTTTGTGGATTTTTATGCGAGCCCGGTGGCGAATCCTCAACTTGACGTAACGACCCTGATCGACGCGGAAGCGTCGCGGGCCGCCTTCGTCAAGATCGGGCCTCCCGGCGAAGTCCATGCCTTTGACGGCAACGGTTCGGGCGGCGGTCGATGGATCGCCACCGGCTTCGTGGTGCCTCTCGGTGCGGACGGCCGGGCCCAGAATTGGGTGAGGTTCACCTTCCGGCAGGATTACGCGGCAAAAAAGTGGGACCTCTACCTGAACGGAGTGATGGTGAAGCACGACCTGGGTTTCCGCTACAATGCGAGCACCTTCTTCTCCCTCTTCACGCTGCAGGGAGCTTCGGATGCCGCCGGCTACTTCGATTACTTTTACGTGGGAGCGGAGAATCCGCTCTTTGCGGATCAGGCTCATGACGGCATGGGCGATGCCTGGAAATCGGCGCATGGCCTGAATCCCGCGGTCAACGACCGGAATGGTGACTTGGACGGTGACGGCCTAACGAACATTGAGGAATACACACTCGGAACCAATCCAAACAACACTGATACGGACAGTGATGGAATTCCGGACGGCTGGGAAGTTGCGCATGGCTCGAATCCGTTGGTCAATGATGCAGCGAGCGATCCGGGAGGAATGGGGCGGACCCTTCTGCAGAGCTACCAGCAGGGATTGAGTCCGTGGCCGGCACCTACGGTTCCGGATGGGCTGCAACTCTGGTTACGCGCTGATCGTGGCATCACGCACGATTCCACGAATAATGTCTCGCAATGGCTGGACGTGTCGGGGCGTGGTGTGCGTGTGCTCCAAAGCACGGCCACGCGGCAGCCGCTGTGGGCGGCCGGGGCGCTGAACGGGCAGCCGGCGGTGGCCTTTGATGGCGCGAGTTTTTTGGCGACGGCGGCGGCGGTGGACACGCAGGCGGGCAGCAACGATGTGACGGTGATCGTGGTGGCGGCGCCGGGGGCCGCGCAGCAGGCGTACAGCTCGCTGGTGGACCTGAGCGCGGACACGAGCCGCGGCTTCGTGCTGGGGCAGGCGGGGGGCAGCACCAACCAGTACCAGTTGTGGTGGATGGACGGGGCGCAGAGCGGCTGGCAGTCCAGCCCGGTCCTGGGGGCCACGGCGGGGCGGGTGCAGGTGCTCAGCGTGGTCAAGAGCGGGACGGTGGCCACGGGCTACTTGAACGGGGCGGCGCAGGGCACGAGCACGGTGGCCGCGGCGATGTGGGATCCGGTGGCGGCGCTGGCGGTGGGCAACCGGGCGAGCGGCAGCTACGGCTTCACCGGCCAGATTGCGGAGGTCCTGGTCTACAACCGGGCGCTCACCGACCCGGAGCGGGCGCAGCTCGAGAGCGCGCTGGCGACCAAGTACATCAATCCGGACAGCGACGGCGACGGGCTGCCGGACAGCTGGGAGCAGCGGTGGCTGGGGACGCTGGGCTACGGGGCGGGGGACGATCCGGGCAATGTGGGGCGGACTTTGCTGCAGAGCTACCAGCAGGGCCTCAGTCCGTGGCCGGCGGCCACGGTGGCGAGCGGGCTGCGGGCGTGGTACCAGGCGGGCCTGGGGGTGACGAAGGACAGCTCGAACAAGGTGAGCGCGTGGACGGACCTCTCGGGCAACGGCAGCCATGTGGTGCAGACCCTCACGGCCACGCGGCAGCCGCTGTGGGCGGCCGGGGCGCTGAACGGGCAGCCGGCGGTGGCCTTTGATGGCGCGAGTTTTTTGGCGACGGCGGCGGCGGTGGACACGCAGGCGGGCAGCAACGATGTGACGGTGA
>CAJAKX010000071.1 GCA_903940425.1 uncultured Opitutia bacterium
CCTAGGCACGCTCCGCTACAAAGCATCCGTGGTAATCCGTGTAATCCGTGGTTAAAAAAGCTGCTACGTCCGCAAGGCGAGCAGCTTTTCGACGTACTTGCCCAGCATGTCGAATTCCAAATTCACGAGGTCGCCGGCGCGCTTCTCCTGCAGATTGGTCACCTCGATGGTGTGCGGGATCAGCCAGACGGCCAGGGCGTCGCCCGCCACCTCGGCCACCGTCAGCGAGATGCCGTCGATGGCGATGCTGCCCTTGTGCACGAGATGCCGGCCGGAGCCGGCGGGGGCGCGCACCTTGAGGTAGTAGTCCTTGCCGCGCGGCTCCAGCACTTCGATGGCGCCGAACCCGTCGATGTGCCCGGTGACAAAGTGGCCGCCGACCTTGCCGTCGAAGCGCAGGCTGCGCTCGAGGTTGGCGAGGCCGCCCGGCCGCAACGCGGAGAAATTGGTGAGACGGCGCGTTTCCTCCAGCACGTCGAACTGGAGGTGCCGGCCGGCCGCCTGCACGACCGTAAGGCAGCAGCCGTTGACGGCGATGCTGTCACCGACGGCGGTTCCAGCGCAAACCTGGTCCGCCGCGATGACGAGTTTCCACGCCTCCGTCCCGAGCTGGAAGGACACGACCTGCCCTGCTTCTTCAACGATCCCGGTAAACATAAAGACTGAGTGCTAATCCGTCATTTGGGGCGAGGCGAGAATTCTCCTCCGCGATGCCCGTTGGAAAGCCCCCGGTTCATTTCAACTTCACCCGGCGCACGGCCGTCTCGCTGCCGCGGCTGGTGAGGAGCACGAACTCGGGGCGGTCCTGGTCGGCCTCGATCGCGGCCAGCGCCGCGACCGCCTCGGCATAGGTCTTGACCTCCTTGCCGTCGATCTCGCGAATCCAGTCGTCGAACTCCAGTCCGCCCATGGCGGCGGGACTGTTGGATTTCACGAAGTCGACGATGACCCCGGCCTGCTCGGCGAGCTTGACGCGCCGGGCCATGCCATCGCCGTAGAGAAACTCGCGCACGGTGAAGCCCAGCCGCTCGAAGTATTTGCGCTCGGCCTCGCGGATGATCTTCGGCTCGTCCCCGAGCGTGACCTTGAGTTCCAACCGCTGGTTGTCGCGCAGCACGGTGAAGGGAAGTTCGTCGCCCGGCCGGTGGCGGTCGATTTCCCGCTCCACATAGGTGGCCACGACCGGGTCGGGCTTGAGGCGCGGCAGCGGCCGGCCGTCGAGGGCCACAATGATGTCGCGTCCCTTGAGGCCGGCCTTTTCGGCCGGGCTGCCCTCGAGCACCTCGCTGACGACGAGGGCCGACTGGTTTTCGAGCTTGAGGAACCGGGCGACCTCGGGAGCCACCGGCTCGAGGCCGAAGGCGCCCAGCCAGGGGAGCGGCCGGCCCAGGACATTCTGCGGAATGCGGCCGAGATAAGGCAGTACCTCGCTGGCGAACAGGAATACGCTGCTTTCCTCCACGTCGACGAGCACGATGGGCACGCCGCGCTCCCGGTGCGAAAACATGAGGAAGTTCTGCCCGAACGAATTGAGGGTGAGGCCGACGAACGCCCCGTCACGGTTGAAGACGGGCAGGCCCGGACCGCCGAGTTCGGAGGCGGCGATGGCCGTCAGCTGCGGCATGGCTTGGATGAGGCCGACCCGGCTCATGAGAAAATAGGGATGGAAGTCCTCGTCCTTGCCGCGCAGGCCGATGCCCCACACCTCGTCGGCCAGGCGCGGCTCCGGCGTGCCGGCGCGCACCCACGCCGTCAGCGGCACCAGCTCGGCGCGGAGCTTCTCCTCGGCGCGCACGAAATGCCAGCCGGTGAGGACGTCCTGGCCGAGATACTCGGCGTGATAGGCGGTGGCGGAGTTCGGCCGGTAGACCTTGAAGTCCTTGAGCTGCCGGACGGACACGCGCGCCCCGATGGCGGAGGCGGGCAGGATGATCGTGCCGTTGGCGTCGGCGCACACGCCGAGCACGGTGACGGGCTGGCGGTCGAGCTCGTTTTCGACCAGAAACTCGACCGTGACGCACGACCGGACGCGCTCGGCGAAAAGGTCGGGCAGATCGGCGGCGCGCAGCGGCAGCCCCGCCCCCCCCAGCAGGAGGAGCAGGCACCGCCATGCCGGCGGGAAAATTCGGCGAGTCAAGGTGGTGATCATGGTTTCAAAACGTACAGCGAGACATGCCGGTCGCGCATGACCTCGACCAGCAGCGAATCGGGCCGGGTCTCAAACTGCTGGTAGATGCGCTGGAGCGTCTCGAGATCGGCGAGCGCCTGCTGGTTGAGCTTGGTGATGATGTCGCCAACGGCGAGGCCCGCCACGGCTGCCGGAAAGCCGGGCTGCACGCCGATGACAATGACACCCGTGTCGTCATTGAGCTGGTTCTCCCGGGCAAAGGCGCGCGAAACCTTGCGCACGCCGAGCCCCCATTTCTCAAAGGCCGACTCCTCGCCCACCCGGCTTTCCAGCTTTTCGGTGACCACGGGGATCTCCATCGTCTGTCCCGCGCGCTTGAGGCTGAGCCGCACGGTCGAGCCGACCGGCAGGCTGGCGATGGTGTTTTGGATGGGCGGAAGCTGCTCGGGAAAGCGTCCGTCGACCTTCTGGCCGTTGATCGCGAGAAGGATGTCGCCGCCGCGCAGGCCGGCCCGGGCGGCAGGCGAGCCGGGATCGACGCTGTTGATGAGCAGGCCGGTGTTGAGCGCGAGCGCATAGAAGTGCTCGAGATCCTGCAGCGCGGCGGGCACGAGGCCGACGTAGCTGCGCGTGATGCTGCCCTGCGCCACGAGGCCATCCACGATGCGCCGGGCGATGTTGGACGGGATGGCGAAGCCGAGATTGTCGGCGCCCACGTAGGCGCGGGAGTTGATGCCGACGACCCGGCCGTCCTCGGTGACGAGCGGACCGCCGCTGTTGCCGGGATTGATGGCGGCGTCGGTCTGCAGCCAGGTGTTGAACGCCCCGGTCTCGTATCCCCGCACGCCCTCCCGGTCCTCGAAGTAGCGGCGGTTGTTCGAGATGATGCCCCGCGTGACCGTGCGGGTAAGGCCATAGGGCGTGCCGACGGCATAGACGGTCTGGCCGGCGTAGAGCGCGTCGGAGTCGCCGAACGCGGCGTGCTGGAACGCGAGCTTGCGGCGTTTCACCTCGCCGAGATCGAGGCGGATGAGGGCGAGGTCGGTCCAGTGGTCCCAGCCGACGAGCTTCGCGTCGACCCGTTCCAGACTGGGGAGCGTGATGGAGATTTCGACTGCGTGCGGGCTGGCGACGTGGGCGTTGGTGAGCACGAGGCCGTCCTTCGACAGGATCACGCCCGAGCCCACGCCCGCCACGAACCGGCGCG
>CAJAKX010000072.1 GCA_903940425.1 uncultured Opitutia bacterium
GGGAGCGCTCGCGATCGACCTCATCCTCTGCGTTCTGATCATCGAGGTGATCCCCTGGGTGCATTTCCGCTGCAGCCTGATCCTGCTCGTGCTCGCCGCCTACGGCGCCGTCATGTGGAAGCTGCGCGGAACCACGGTGGGCGGTAGCATCTGCCACCTGAAGGTGGTCCGCCTCGACGACCGCCCGCTGGATTGGACCGTCGCGATCGTGCGGGCGCTCAGCTGTTTTCTTTCGCTGGTCGTCGTTGGACTGGGTTTCCTCTGGGTGGCCTTTGACGACGAGAAGCAGTCGTGGCACGACAAGATTGCCGGCACGGCCGTCGTGAAGGTGCCGAAGGGCGTGTCGCTGATTTGAATCAAGCTTTAAGCTGTAAGCGAGAAGCCATAAGCAAGGTCCTCCTCCTTTTCGTTTGCCGCGCTTACAGCTTACAGCTTACAGCTTGCAGCCTATGGCCGTCGCACAGGTTGGCATCATCATGGGCAGCACGTCGGACTGGGAGACGATGCAGCATGCGGCGCAGACGCTCGAGGCGCTCGGCATTCCTTACGAGAAGCGCGTGATCAGCGCGCACCGCACACCGAAGCTGATGTATGATTGGGGGGCGTCGGCGCGCGACCGCGGCTTGAAGGTGGTCATCGCCGGCGCGGGCGGCGCGGCGCACCTCGCGGGGGTGACGGCGGCCCTGACGCCGCTGCCGGTGCTCGGCGTACCGATGGAATCGGCGGCGCTCAACGGGCTCGATTCCCTGCTTTCCATGGTGCAGATGCCGGGCGGAATCCCGGTGGCGACGTTCGCCATCGGCAAACCCGGCGCCATCAACGCCGCGCTGTTTGCCGCGGCGGTGCTCGCGCTGAGCGACGCCAAAATCAAAAAGGCCCTCGACGACTACCGCGCGGCCCAGGCGAAAAAAGTCGAGGACACCCGGCTGCCGTAGGCATTCCCCTGCAGTCGAAGGTCGAAGGACAAAAGCCGGGAGTTAGTTTTCCTTGGGTAATTCGGATTTCGGGACAGGCCGGTCGGGCGTGCCGTTATCCATGACATAACGCCAGGTTCTGTCAGGCTGGCGTTTCCAGATGGTGAGGAAAAAACCGGTCCTGACCCGTTCCTTCCCGTCGGCGCCCGGGCCGTGCCACTCGTAGCGCCCCCAGTTGTAACCGAGCGTGCCATCATCGGAAACATCGGTAAATATGGCGGACCAGGTCAGCGAGGCGCCCGGCTGGTCCGGTCCCATCCGCTCCCGCACGGCCGCAAGGCCGCGGAACCGGCGGGGATCGGTGTCGACGAAGGCGACGTCGGGCGCGGCGAAATACTCGAAGGCGGCCAGGATGCCTTTCTCCTTCGCCATGGCGCAGAAGGCGTCCTCCATTTTGGCGAGTTCGGCCTTCAGCGCTTCCTTGCGGGCCGGCTTCGCCGGAGTTTCTGCGCCAGACATTGCCGGAAGACAGAGCAGCAGCGAGCAGGCGAGCAGGAGGGGCATGCGGGGTGATGTTTTCATGGGTCAGCTCCGATCGGTTGAAGGTTGGTTGGCGAGGAATGTGCGGTAGTCGGCGGGCGTGTCGAGGTCGGCGGCGAGTTCCGGGAGGTCAACCGTGGCGAGCAAATCGGCGTGGCGCGTCAGGAGCGGCCGGGCTCCGCCGGCACCGCGCAGCGCCATGAGTTCGTGGAAATGACTCCGCGCGAAGAGAGCGGGCGGACCGGGATATTCGCCGTAGCTCGCCGCCACAATCGATTTGCCGGTGCGATGGTGGGTCTCGATGAGCCGGGTGATGGCATCCGGGGACAGGTTGGGTTGGTCGCAGAGGACCAGCAGCGCGGCTTCGAGCGACAGCGAAAACGCCTCCAGCACACTCACTCCCGTGCAAATCGACGAGGCCAGCCCTTCCGCCCACTCGCGGTTCTCGACGATAAGCACCGGCAGCCGCGCGACCTCCGGCCGGATTGACTCGATGTGCGCGCCCAGCACGACCACCACCGGCCAGGCGGGCGAGGCGAGGAGCGTGTCCACCGTGCGGCGCAACAGCGTGCGGCCGCCGAGCCGCAGCAGCTGCTTGGGTTCGCCCATGCGCGTCGAGCCGCCGGCGGCCAGGACGACCGCGCCAAAACGCAGGGGATGCGGGCGGGCGGCAGGCGCGGTCACTTGGTCTCTTGGGCCGGCAGCTCGAGGACCTTGGTGGGCAGGATCTTCACCGTTCCCGGGTAGTCGCGGAGGTTGGTGGCGAGGAAAGTCTCGACCTTCCGGTAGAAGAGGATGCGGTTTTCCTCCTTGCGGAAGCCGTGGCCTTCCGTCTCCACGCGGAGGAATTCGTAGGGCTTGTTGAACTGGTCGAGCTGTGCCTTGAGGCGTTTCCAGTTGTCGATGTCCACCCGCGGATCATTTTCGCCATAGGCGTGCAGGGTGGGCACCTGGATGCGCTCGACGAAGTTGACCGGCGAGCGCTCGCGCATCGACTTGAGGTCGTTGCCGACCCATTTTTCGAAATAGATCCGTGTGTCACGGCCCCCCACGAAGGTGTGACGGTTGAGGATCGCGAGATCGGACACGCCGACGTAATTAACCGCGCAGCGGTAAAGCTCGGGCGTGAAGGTCACCCCGGCGAGCGCCGCGTAGCCGCCGTAACTGGCGCCACAGATGGCGACGCGCTCGGGATCGGCGATGCCCTGGGCGATGGCCCACTGCACGGCGTCGGTGAGATCGTCCTGCATCCGGCGGCCCCATTCGCCCTGGCCGGCTTTGAGGAACTTGAGTCCGTAACCGCCCGAGCCGCGATAGTTGGGCTGCAGCACGGCGTAGCCGCGGCTGGCCAGGAACTGCACTTCGGAATTGTAGCCCCACTCATCGCGAATGCCGTAGGGCCCGCCGTGCGGGTTGAGAATGAACGGCACGCGTTTGCCCTGGCGGTCGGCCGGGAGGGTGAGATAGGCGTGAATAACCAGTCCGTCGCGGGCGGCATAGGTCACCACTTGCATCGGTTGGAGGGGAGCCCTGGCGGGCTGGTAGATGAGTTTGAATTCAGGCTTCCGCAGATTGAGGAGATAATAGGACGGCGCCTGCCGGTCGGAGAGCGCGACGATGACGAGCACCTTTTCATCCTGCGAAGTGTTCGCGACGTAGTTGAAGGTGCCGGGCAGCGAATTATCGATCACGGTCTGCAAGTGCTCGCGCTGGGGATCGAACCAGTGGTAGTGCGGCCGGTCCGTGACATAGCGCACGCCGTAAAGCCGGGCGCGGTCATAGGACATTTCGAGGTCGGTGATTTCGCCGTCCGGAGACTGGAACAACACCGGCCCGAGTTCGCGGGAGCGGATGCGGTAGGTGCGGAGCGCACCGGTGTCGGTTTCGCCACGCGTCAGCACGTAGAGGGTTTCATTGTCGGCGGCAAAGCCCAGCGACTCCCACCGGGCGGCATATTGCACCGAGGCATCCTCAGCCGGTGTCCGCCCGGCAGCGAACCACAGGGATTTGGCGTCGTTCCGGACCTCGTGCAACTCGTCGTTGCCACTGAGGCGGGTGCGGACGCGCAGCGCACCGGAGTGGTCGACCTGCACATCTTCGATATCGGGCTCGTCGGCGCCGCTGACCTTGGTGCGGGCGCCCGTGCGAACGTTGATCAGATAGAGGCCACCCGAGTAGGTGCCCTGTCCGCTCCGGCCCACGACGAGCACGTAATTGGGGTCGAATTTCAGCCAGTCGACCACCGTGGCGAAATCGGCGAGGTCGGCGTAGCGTTCACGGAACGACTCGGCCAGAGGGACGACCCGGCGGGCCTGCAGATCGATGCCGCGCAGCGCGGTGGATTCGTTGCCGCCGAAGTCACCGCCATAGACGAGGTAGTTGCTGCCTTTCCAGTGATAAAAGGCGATGTTCTCATCGGTGGTCGCGACGAGCGGCTCAATCTTGCCGGTTTCGACGTCGGTGAGCGCGATGCCGACCCGGCCGGTGCCCAGGGTGGTGAGAAAGGCCAGATGACGGCCGTCGGGCGAGAGCTGGACGGAGCGCACAACCGGTTCGCGGAAGAACTGCTCCACCGGGAGCACCGGTTCGGCGGCAGCAACACTGGCCGCCAGGGCGCTGAGCAAAAGACAGGGAAGACGCATGTGGTAATCAGGTTTTCGGGGAAGGATTCAGGACAACGAGGGCGGCGTCACAAACCGGACTGGAGGAGCGGTCAGGACACATAACAGGCGGAGCGCAGGCAATCAACCATGGATCGGGAGCGCACGTTCGCGGAGGGGCCGGCCGTCACGGCCCGTCAGCGAGGCTTTCATTTCGGCGAGGATGGCGAGCGCAACCTCCCCGGGATTGTCGGCGCCGAGATCGAGTCCCACCGGGGCGTGCAGACGGGCGCGCATGGCGGGCGTGAGGACCAACCCGTCCGCGACGAGATCGGAGAGAATTTTTTCAGTGCGTTTTTTCGGACCGAGCAATCCGAGGTAGGCAAGGGGGCGGGGCAGCAGCGCGCGGAGCAGCGGCAGGTCGTGGCGGTAATGATGGGTCATGATCACAGCGAGCGTGTCGGCGCCCAAGGCCAGACGGGCGGGCGCCTCGTCGGGCTGCGCCACGACCAGGATGTCGGCATCGGGAAAACGCTCCGGCGTCACGAAGGCCGGACGCGGGTCGGCGATCGTCACCTGCCAGCCGAGCTCCTTGGCGAACCGCACGAGCGGCTGGGCATCATCGCCCGCCCCGAATATGACCAGCGCTTGGGGAGGAGGGACAGTCTGATGGAAGACGGTGGGGTCTGGCTCGTCGCCTGCAGGAGGTGGAGCCCGCCGTCCCGGCGGGCTGGAACCTGCCGGGACGGCCGGTTCCACCCCGATTGGTGCGGGCGGCAAATCCGACGCCAGATAAGTGCCGAGTGGTGCTCCTTCGGGTCCACGCCAGACGATGGCCAGCTCCGTCGCCACTCTCCGCCGAAAATTCTCCCGCAACACATCGGCCCAGCGTGGCGACGACGGCAGCTTCTCGATGAGCACATGAACCACCCCGTGGCAGCCCAACCCCACCCCCCAGACAAGGTCGTTCTCGGTGGTGGTGTCGTAAGTGATCGTTTTCGCCGTGCCGTTTGCCAGCACTTCGCGGGCGTGGGTGATGACGTCATCCTCCAGGCAGCCTCCGCTGATGGAGCCGATGCGCCGGCCATCGGCCAGCAACAACAGCCGCGCGCCCGGCCGCCGGTAGGAGGAGCCTTCGACCTTCACCAAGGTGGCCAGTACTGCGTTGCCCGCCGGGGTGGATTTCAAAACGCTCAGAATCTGCTGTAGTTCCTTCATCAGTCGCGACAAACGAAATCCAACCGGCTCACGATGGCGAGCGAACAAACAAAACCACCGGGTATCGTTTTGCCACCGGCAGAATCGCGGCTCCCAGCGAGCGAGAACCCGCTTAAAATGAGCAAATTGCAACCATCTGGTCACATTTTAACAAATTTGTTGCCTAACGGCAGGTTACTTGCTTTGTTCCCCGGCCAAGAGAATCCGGTGGGCTTAGCCCACATGCTCTTACCAACCAAAGCACAACTGATCAAACTATGAACCTGAATTCCGTAAGGAAATCACGGGCTCCGCTTGCGCTGATTTTGGGCGTGGCCTTATTCGCGGTTTCTGGCAACGCCCAGACGGCCGCTCCGCAGGAAGAGAAGGAAGTGAAGATGGAAAAGTTTGTGGTGACCGGTTCTTACATCCCGGTTGCGGCGGACGCCATCGCCATTCCTGTCGTGTCGGTGGACGTGAGCGCCATTGAGCATACGGGCACCAATACCAATGTGCTCGATATTCTGCGCAAGGCCGTGCCGCAGTTCATGGGCAATGCCAACATCGGCACCACCAACGGCAACGTCAGCTCAGGCTGGACCAACGGTGGCTCCTCGCTCGCGCTGCGCAACGCCTCCACCCTCATCCTGCTCAACGGCCGCCGCTCCGCCTATTCGCCGGTCATCAGCACGAACAACAACAGTTTCGTGGACGTGAACCTCATCCCCACGTCGGCGATCCAAAAGATCGAGGTGCTCGCCGACGGTGCGTCCGCCATTTACGGCACGGACGCGGTCGCAGGCGTGGTCAACATCATCCTCAAGACCGACTTCGAAGGCGCGGAGATCGGTGCGCGCTACGGCTGGTCCACCAACAAGGGCCACTATGCCGAGCGCAGCGGCTACGTCATCGGCGGCGGCACCAGCGGCAAGACCAACGTCACCTTCTCTGCCGAATGGCAGAAGCAGGATCCGCTTTATAATTATGAGCGGCCGTTCTCCGACCCGACTTATGGCACCACCTCATTCGGGGGATCTGTCAACATCAACGTGACCGGGCGGACGGGTGAGTACTACTATCTGACCCCCGGCCAGACCGCGCCACCGACGGGAACCCATCGTTCTCCGGCGGCCCTCGTCGCGGCCGGCGTCTATCAGGGACCCAATGACTCCAGCACCCAGCCCCTGTTATTCAATCTGTCAAAAGCCGTGACCCAGCTCATCGCCAACGAGCGCCAGGCCATGACGATGGCCTTCGACCACAAGATCAACGATCAGGTCACGGCCTTTGGTGACTTCCAGTATTCGAACACGAAGACGTACTCGGCGCTGAACGGCCAGCCGTTCAATGCCGCGTTCTCGGCGACGGATCCGATGAATCCGTTCGATATTGCGGTCCGCGCCCGCAACCGCTTCGTGGATCATCCCCGTACCTATGCCAACGACACGACCAGCATCCGTGGTGTCGCCGGTCTGCGGGGCACCATCAGCACGGATTGGACATGGGAGGCGGCGGCTGACTACAACCGCATCACGCAGGATTACGTCAACGGCGGTCTGATCAACACCGCCAACCGCATCGCGGCGGTGGCCGACGGCACCATCAACATGTTCGCGGTCACCCAAGCCCCGGGAGCGATTGAGGCGTCCGGCATCCTCGGCTCGGCGCTGGGTCAATTCATGAGCACGCTGGCCAACTATGACGCCCGCGTCACCGGCAAGGTTCTCGACCTGCCCGGCGGCCCGCTGGGCATTGCCGCGGGCGTTGAGCTGCGCAAGGAGTCGCTCAACTCCGAAGCCGACGTTTACAGCCAGAACGCCACGTTCGGGTGGGATTCCGCGACCACGATTGATCCGTTCTCCCACAGCCGCCAGGTGAAATCGGTCTTTGCCGAGGTGCGCATTCCGGTGGCGAAGGACCTGCCGGGCGCCCATCTGCTGGAACTCTCGGCCGCGATCCGGCACGAGGATTACAGCGACACGTCCAATCCGACCGTGCCGAAATTCACGTTCCGCTATCTGCCGTTTGACGACCAGTTTGCCCTGCGCGGAACTTTTTCGAAGTCGTTCTCGGCCCCCACGCTGTTCCAGATGTTCGGCCCGGCGGGCGTCGGCTTCAGCACGCCGTTCACCCTCTTCCCGCACGATGGCAGTGCGCCGATTGCGAATCTCCAGACCAACTACAAGAGTGGCGCCAATCCGGGCCTGGAACCCTCCAAGTCGAAGAACTACACCCTCGGATTCGTTTACTCGCCGAAGGCAGTCAAGGGCTTTTCGGTCTCGGTTGACTACTGGGACATCAAGCAGCGGGATCTCGTGTCCTCCATCGGTTCGACCACGATCATTCAGAGTGTTGAGGATCTCGGCCCGGCTTCCCCGTATGCCCAATTCCTGCGGATTGGTTCGTTCACCGGGTCCCAGGTCAGCGCGCCTGGACAGGTCAAAACCAGTGCCCCCGATGACCTTTATGTCACCGATACGCTCGTGAACATCGCCGGCCAGGGCCTGGCTGGGTGGGAC
>CAJAKX010000073.1 GCA_903940425.1 uncultured Opitutia bacterium
CAGGTTCAAGGAACTGGCCAGGGACGGCCTGGAGTTCGCCGAGTGGACCCTCCAGGTCTTCAAGCAGCTCGTGCTGGGCAACCCCGACTACGTGAAGCTGATCACCTCGGACGCCTACACCCATAAAACCTGCTACCTGGGCACGGTGGACGCGCAGAACAAAGTCAGCTTCTACGACGGCAAGCTGCGCGTCGTCGACTGCACCGGCCAAGAGGTCTGCAAGTTCGCCCCGGCGCAGTACCGCGACTTTATCGCCGAGCATGTCGAGCCGTGGAGCTACATGAAGTTCACCTACCTCAAGCAGCGCGGCTGGCAGGGCTTCACGGAGGGTCCGGACACCAGCATTTATGCGGTGGCGCCGCTGGCCCGCCTCAACGCGGCCGACGGCATGGCCACCCCCAAAGCCCAGGCGGCCTACGCGGAGTTCTTCAAGGCCCTCGGCGGCAAGCCCGTGCACCACACCCTGGCCAATCACTGGGCCCGCGTGGTCGAGATGATCTATGCGGCCGAGCGCATCGTCGAACTGGTCAACGATCCGGAGATCACCAGCCCCGAGGTGCGCCGCATCCCCACCGCCGTGCCCACCGAGGGCATCGGGGTGGTCGAGGCGCCCCGCGGCACCCTCTTCCATCATTATCAGACCGATCCGCGCGGGCTCATCACCATGGCCAACCTGATCGTGGCCACCGGCAACAATGCCGCCCGCATCGCCATGAGCGTCGAAAAGGCCGCCAAGGGCTTGATCAAGGGCGGCCACGTCACCGAGGGCCTCCTCAACAAAGTCGAGATGGCCTTCCGCGCCTACGACCCCTGCCTCGGCTGCGCCACCCACGCCCTCCCCGGCCACACCCCCCTCAAAGTCTCCATCTTCAACCACCACCGCCAGCTCCTCCATCAGCTCGTCCAAGACTGACCCCCCGCCCCCTCCTCCCCCCACGCCGCCGGCGATTACTCCCGCCAGCGGCCTTCTAGCGTCAGTGGCGGCGCCACGGGCAGTCTCACCAGGTCAACAGTCCGCCCGCGTAGGTGAAGCCCGCGCCGACAGCGCAGCAGACAATCTTGTCGCCGGCACGAAAGATCCCTTCCTCGGCCGCCCAGCCCAAGGCCATCGAAATCGATGCCGCCGAGGTGTTGCCGTACTTGCCGAGAGTCACGACGAATTTTTCGAACGGAATGCCGACTCGCTTGCTGACCGCCTTGAGAATGCGTTCGTTGGCCTGGTGCGGCACGATCCACTGCACATCCTCCGATTTGAGCCGGTGCCGCGCCAAAGTGTGTTCGATGATGTTGCCAAAGGCGATGACCGCGTTCTTGAACACCACCGCTCCGTTCATCTGCAGATAGAAATGGTGCAGGTCGTCGCCGTTGGCTTGCGGCACCGGGCGCATGGCGCCGCCGCCCGGGCGCTGGATCGCCTCGAAAAAAGCGGCGTCGCCGCTCAAGTGCATGCGGTTGAGGCGGTGTCCGCCCTTTGCCTCGAGCAGCACGGCCGCGCCGGCCCCGTCACCGAAGAGAAACGCGGTGTTGTGATCATTCGGATTGGTGATGCGCGAGAGCAGCTCGGCGGTGACGACCAGCAGCTTGCGGGCCGTGCCGGCGCGGATCAGGGCGCGGCCGACCTCCAGGGCATAGAGCCAGCCGGCGCAGGCGGCGTTGAGGTCGAAGGCGAGCGCGGTTTTGATGCCGAGGTGCTTGGCGAGGCCGCTGGCGGCGCTGGGCACCGGCTGGTCGGGTAGCAGCGTCGCCATGATGATGCCGTCGATTTCGCTCACATGGAGGCGCGCCTGCGCCAGCGCGTGCTGCACGGCGATGGCGGCGAGATGGGTGGCGGTTTCATCATCGGCGGCATAACGGCGCTCCTGGATGCCGGTGAGCTTGACGATTTCCGCCTCGGTCATCTTCGGGAACGCTTTCAAGATTTCGCTGTTGGGTCGCACGTTGTCCGGCACGGCAAACCCGATGCCGGCGACGCAAACGGTCTCGGCGGTGAAGGCCTCGAAGCCAGCTGCTGTTAGCGGGGACTTGGGACGGGAAACTTGGGATTTCGCGCCACCTCGCCCTGCGAGGTAACGCGTGACATCGTCACCGGAGACGCGTCCGCCTGGACCGGTGGCCGGGATGTCCGTAAGAGTGGCGGGATCGAGCCCGGCCTCCTGGGCCAGCTTCGTGGCCCGCGGCGTCCATTGGATTTCGACTTTCGGAGACCGGAGACCGGAAAGGCCTCCGGAGGTCGGAGTCGGAGCAGGTGCCGCGGCCGTCATCGGAGTGACCGACCGGGCAGCCTTGCCTGACTCCTGACTCCTGACTCCTGCCTCCTTCACTTGTAAATGCTTCAAGCTTCCATCGGCGGTCTCGATGCGCAGGAACGGCGCGCCCGAAGGCAGGATGTCGCCCGCCCGGCCCTGCACTCCGACCACGGTACCGTCGCAGGGTGCCTCGAAGTCGAATATCGACTTGTCGCTCTCCATTTCGGCGATCTTCTGGCCTTTGGTGATCTTGGCTCCGGGCGCGACGAGGAGATCAATGACCGTCAATTCATTCACCGTGGCTCCCATCGAGGGAACCGGCACGTCGATCAGGAAGGTTTCCATGCAGTTCGGAGGTTTTGCAGGCGACAACTGTTACGCAGGTGAAACGACCTGGTCAACGCCGGGACACGGAAATCAGGCGGCGTTCCCGGTTGGTGTTTCAACTCCGCACGGCGCGCCAGACGGCCAGGCATCGCTCGAGCAGCGCGGGAAGCCCGGCGAGCGGGATCATGTTGGGGCCGTCGGAAATGGCCCTCATGGGCCGGGGATGCGTTTCAATGAAAAGTCCGTCGGCTCCGGCGGCGAGCGCGGCCTGTGCCAGCGGCGGAATGAATTCGCGTTGCCCCCCGCTCTTGCCGCCGGCGGCACCGGGCAGCTGCACGCTGTGTGAAGCGTCGAAAATGGCCGGGCAGCCGTTGGCCTTCATGAGGGCGAAGCTGCGCATGTCGACGACAAGGTTTTGATAGCCGAAAGTCGTGCCGCGCTCCGTCTGCCAGATTTCCCGCGCCCCGCCCTGCTTCAGCTTGGCGAGGACAAACGGCATTTCCTGCGGTGAAAGAAACTGCCCCTTCTTCACATTGACCACCCGCCCGCTCGCGGCGGCGGCGAGGAGCAGGTCGGTCTGGCGGCAAAGGAACGCGGGAATCTGCACGACGTCGCAGACCGCGGCCACGGCCGCCACCTGCAGCGTCTCGTGCACATCGGTGAGCACCGGCAGACCATAGTCGCGCCGGACCATGGCGAGGAGCTTGAGGCCGGCCTTGAGGCCGGTGCCGCGCGGGCCGGCGACGGAGGTCCGGTTGGCCTTGTCGAAGGAACCCTTGAAGACGATTTTCAACTCCGGCTGCTTGAGGGCGAGGGCGAGCAGCTTTTCGGCCACGGCGCGGCACACGCGTTCGTTCTCCAGCGAACACGGCCCGGCGATGAGGAGTAGCTGTTTCGAATCAAAAAGCATGGGGCGGAATGATTACACCCTAAGGTCGAATGACCAAATTGTCATCATCCTTTCCGGGCCCGTCCTTGATCCTGGTTTCGCCTCATCGCCTGCGTGTCTCCGGCCTGCCCACCGCCGCCTTGGTGAAGGCGGGCTTCCGCTTCCCGGTCTTCGCGACGCCGCCCTGTTTCGCGCGGCGGTGCTTGATCGCCGCGGCCACGAAGGCGGCGAACAGCGGATGCGCCGAACTGGGTTTCGACTGGAACTCGGGATGGAACTGCACCGCGACAAACCACGGGTGATCCTTCAGCTCGACGATTTCGACCAGGTTGCGTCGCAGGTTGCGTCCGCTCACCACCAGACCGGCGCGCTGGAGCCGGCTGAGATAGTCGTTGTTGACCTCGTAACGGTGCCGGTGCCGCTCGCGCACGCTGCCGGTCCGGTAGGCGCGCTGCGCCCGCGTGCCGGGCGTGAGCTGGCATTCGTAGGAGCCGAGGCGCATGGTGGCGCCCTTGTCGACGATCTTCTTCTGCTCCTCCATGATGGCGATGACGGGATGCGGCGTCCGCGGATCGAACTCGGTGCTGTTGGCGCCGCGCAGGCCGATGACATGGCGGGCGAACTCGACGACCGCGACCTGCAGGCCGAGGCAAAGTCCGTAGTAGGGCACGCCGTGTTCGCGCGCGTAACGGGCCGCGGCGATCTTGCCCTCGATGCCGCGTTCGCCGAAGCCGCCGGGCACCAGGATGCCGTCGAGCTTCCGGAGAATCGCGGTGCCGCCCCGGGCCTCGAGCGCCTCGGCGTCGATGCGGACGATGTTCACCTTGCAGTTGTTGGCGATGCCGGCGTGGGTGATCGACTCGTAGACGGACTTGTAGGCGTCCTGCAGTTCAATGTATTTGCCGACGACGCCGATGGTGACCTCGTGCCGGGGCGCCTTGATGCGCCGCAGGATCCCGGTCCAGATGTTCTTGGGATTGGGCGGCGCCTTCAGGTGGAGCATCCCGACCACGAGGCTGTCCAAGCCCTCCTTTTGCAGCATGAGCGGCAGCTCGTAGATGGAGGCCTCGACGTTGCGCTCCTCAATGACGGCCTTGACCGGCACGTTGCAAAAGAGGCTGAGCTTCTCGCGCAGCTCGGGCATGAGCGGATGGTCGCAGCGGCACACGAGAATATGCGGCTGGATGCCGATCTCGCGCAGCTTGGCGACGCTCTGCTGCGTGGGCTTGGTCTTCAGTTCGCCGGCGGCGCTCAGGTAGGGCACGAGGGTCACGTGAATGAACACCACCTCGTGCGGGCCGACCTCGAGGGAAAACTGGCGCATGGCCTCGAGAAACGGCAGCCCCTCGATATCGCCCGTGGTGCCGCCGATCTCGGTGATGAGCACGTCGACGCCGTGGCCGGCCTGGTGAATCCGCGCCTTGATCTCGTTGGTCACGTGCGGGATCACCTGCACGGTCGAGCCGAGGTAGTCTCCGCGGCGCTCCTTCTGGATCACCGCCTCGTAAATCTGGCCCGAGGTGAGGTTGTTGAGCCGCGAGAGCCGGCCCGAGGTGAACCGCTCGTAGTGACCGAGGTCGAGATCGGTCTCCGCGCCGTCGTCGAGCACGTAAACCTCGCCGTGTTGGAACGGGCTCATCGTGCCCGGATCGACGTTGAGATAGGGATCGAACTTCTGGATGCGCACCCGTAATCCGCGCATCTCGAGCAGCGCGCCCAGCGACGCCGCCGTCAATCCCTTGCCCAATGAGGAGACCACTCCGCCCGTGACGAAAATGTACTTCACGGGATTCCATGAATGGCGGGCCCCCTTGGTGATGCAAGCCAAAGCTCGCCGCATCGCTTGCGCGCAATTGATGCGCCACGGACGCCGGCCTGACTTCGACGTACCCGGCCGGATCGCCGCGCCCTCGGATCACCCGCCCATCAGCCAGGCCACCGCGGCCAGGATCAGCAGGAGCACCACGGCCGCGAGCAGCAGCGAAAGCGTCCACTTGAACAGCTTGGCCAGCAGCCACCCCGTCGCCAGCGCGACCAGGACGAGGCAGGCGACCACGAACCACCGGGGATAGGCGGCCAGCGGCGCGAGCAGGCGTTGGAACAGCTCCATGCCGCCAGTTTGGATGCCCACCGCCCGGTCGTCACCAAAAAGATTGCCCTCCGTCGCGCGCGCCGCCCATGTTCAGCCGGTGCAATCGAAGCCGCAACTGCTCGTGTGGATCACCTGCGACGGCGTCCACATCGATCCGGGTTCCGGCAAGCACACCATCCTTGGCGTGTTCTCGAACATCAAAGCCCGCGCCTTCCCCGTGACGCACCCGTTCATGATCTGGTTCATGACGCTCACCGACGTCGCGCCCGGCGCGCACCATGTCCGCATCTCCATGGGACGCGATCCGACCAATCTCGCCGAGCTCATCCACCGTCCGTTCGAGTCGCAGAGCCCGCTGCACCGCATCAATCTCATCAACGAGATCCGCAACCTCACCTTCGAGCAGCCGGGCGAATACTCCATCCTCATCGAGATCGACGACGAACCGCTCCTGGTAACCAGCCTGACGGTGTCGAATTGACGGGGCGCCGCCCCGCGCCCGCTTCTACATGAACTCCACACCCGCCCAGTTTGAACTGATCGGCGTCGGCTCGCCGATCATGGACCTGCTGGCGCCAGTGTCCGACGCGTTTCTCGCCCACCTCACCGGCGCGAAAGGCGGGATGGTCCTCGTCGACCACGCCGAGATGCAGCGCATCCTCGCGCTGCTCGACCGCGAGCCCGCCTGCACCACCGGCGGTTCGGCGGCCAACGCCACGCTCAATGCCGCGCGTCTCGGCCTGCGCGCGACGTTTCTCGGCAAACTGGGCAACGACGGGCTCGCGCACACCTACCGGCGCCGGTTCGAGGCGGCCGGCGTCGACGGCAGCCGCTTCAAGCACGGCCCCCTGCCCAACGCCCGCTGCCTCGCCCTCGTCACGCCCGACGCCCAGCGCACGATGCGCACCTGCCTCGCCGCCGCCATGACGCTCGCGCCCGGGGAAATCTCCCCGGCCGACTTCCACGGCTGCCGCCACGCACACATCGAGGGCTACCTCGTCTTCAACCAGGCGCTCGCGGACGCCGTGCTCGACGCCGCGCGCACCGCCGGGTGCACCGTCAGCCTCGATCTCTCGTCGTTCGAGGTCGTGCACGCCACGCGCGACTGGCTGCTGGCGCAGCTGCGGCGCGGCCTCGACGTCGTCTTCGCCAACGAGGACGAGATCCGCGCGCTGTTTCAGGACCAGACCTCCGACTACGCCGCGCTTGCCCGCCGGCTCGCCGGCCACGGCGTCCTCGCCGCCGTGAAAATCGGCCGGGACGGCGCCTGGCTCGCGCAGGGCGACGCCCTGCACCGCATCGCGCCCGTCGTGGTCCCCGACGTTGTCGACACTAACGGGGCTGGCGACGCCTGGGCGGCGGGCTTTCTCTATGGTCATCTGCGCGGCTGGCCGCTGCCGGCCTGCGGCGCGCTCGCGTCGCTGATGGGCGCCGAAA
Source organism: uncultured Opitutia bacterium (assembly GCA_903940425.1). Taxonomy (GTDB): domain Bacteria; phylum Verrucomicrobiota; class Verrucomicrobiia; order Opitutales; family Opitutaceae; genus Fen-1467. Next base: position 6,992 of record CAJAKX010000073.1, read on the forward strand.
CCGTCCGCCACATGGGCCCGATTATTCCTGACACCCATTGGGCTGCGGTAAAAACCCGCGCCATGGCCCTCGCTTCCGCCCGCTGACCGGCGCCGCGCCGCACGGACGGGGTCACAGCCATTGGCGCACGCGCCGGCAATAGGCGCGGTAGTCCTCGCCGAACTTCCCCTCGAGGTAGCGCTCCTCGCGGGCGATCACCCCGTGGCGCATCACGACCGTCCACGGCACAATGACCAGCAGCATCGCGAGGCTGTTCAGCGCGAACGCCACCCCGGCCAGCAGCAGCCCCATCGCCAGATACATCGGGTTGCGTGTGAAGCGATATGGACCCGAGATGACCAGCGCCGTGGTCGCGCGATGGGGCAGAACCGAACTGCGGACCCGCCAAATCCGGCGTACCGCCGGCACAGCCAGGGTCAGCGCCGCCGCGAAACATGCGGCCGCCGGTGCCCAGGCGTGAGACCACGGCCACAGATGTTGAGGCCAGAGAAAACGCAACCCCGCTCCGAGAAGCATCGCCGCGGCGGTGATCAAAGGCGGAGGAGCGATCACGTGGGCATGGTCGGCGGTTGCCATCATGCCCTGACGCTACGGACCGTTTCCTCTCTCCACAATCCTCGAAGACTGCTATTGAAAACCCCGCTGAGCAGTAAATTCTTCCAGTAACCTTTCGCCAGCCGCTCGGTTAATTAACTATTCAGTCCATGCTTGCCTTTTGCAACGTCACCAAACGCTTCGGCAGCATCACCGCGCTTGACGACGTCTCGCTCGAGATCGCCCCGGGCGAATTCTTCGGATTGCTCGGTCCCAATGGCGCCGGCAAGACCACGCTGATGTCACTCGCCGCCGGCCTGCGCACCCCCGAGGCCGGCACGGTCGCCCTCGACGGCCGGCCGGTTGCGTCCGGCGCAAGTGCCGCCCGTCGCGCCCTCGGCCTGGTGCCCCAGACCATCGCGCTCTTTCCGGAACTCACCGCCGACGAAAACCTCCGGATCTTCGGCGAGCTCCAGGGCCTGCGCGGTCCCGAATTGCGGACCCGCATCGACGAGGCCTTCACCGCCGCGCAGCTCACCGACCGCCGCCGCTCGCTCGTGAAAACCTTCTCCGGCGGCATGCAGCGCCGGCTCAACCTCGTCGCCGCGCTTCTGCACCGCCCGAAACTCCTGCTCTGCGACGAGCCCACTGTCGGCGTCGATCCGCAGTCGCGCAACGCCATCTTCGAATACCTGCAGCAGCTCAATCGCACCGGGGTCACCATCATCTATTCCACCCACTACATGGAGGAGGCCGAGCGGCTCTGCTCGCGCATCGGCATCATCGACCACGGCAAAATCCTCGCGCTCGGCACGCTGGATGAACTGCTCGTGCAATTGCCCTTCGAAGACGAGATCACCTTCCCCGTCGATCCCGCCACCGCGCCGCTGGTGGCCCGCCTGGCCGCCGAGGGCGAGATCACCGCGGTCGACGGCACGCACCGCTTCCGCCCGCGCACGGGTTATCCACTGTCCGCGTTTTTCGCCCTCACCGAGTCACTCAACCTGCCGCCGCGGCTCTTCGTCAGCCAGCGCCCGACGCTCGAAGCGCTGTTCCTCCACCTCACCGGCCGCACGCTGCGCGACGCCTGAGCCCCCGGCGTTCTTTTATCGCCATCCCCATGTCACAGGTCCGAATCCTCCTTCGCAAAAGTCTGCTCATGTTCTGGCGCGCCAAGGCCGCGGTCGCCATCACCTTCCTGGTGCCCATCGTGCTGATCTACCTCTTCGGGCACGTCTTTGGGCTGTACCGCAAGGACAGCGGCCCTATCGGCATCCCGATCGCCGTCGTCAACTTGAGCCAGGAACCCGCCGCGCAAAAACTCATCGAGGCACTGAAGGCGGAGAAGGCCTTTCGCGTCATCACCACCCGCGATCTCGGCAACGGGGCCACCCGGCCGCTGACCGAGGCCGACGTGCGCGCCGGTCTGCATGACAACTGGTACCGTTATGCGCTGATCCTGCCGGCCGATCTCCTTCCCGACGACGCCTTCGGCGTGCGCATGAAGTTTCTCTTCAACCCGCGCAACGAGATCGAGGCGCAGACCGTCAACGGCCTTCTGCAGAAGACCGTCTTCTCCAACGTGCCGCAGCTGCTCGGCCAGTCGCTGCAGAAGCATGCCCGCGGCTTCCTCGGCGATGAACGCTTCGAGCGCTTCAACCGCAACATCGCCAACATCGTCGCCGACAATTTCGGCGGGGATCGCGAAAAGATCTACCAGCAGGCGATCTCCGGCGACCTGGGATTCAGCGATCTCAATCGGACCGGGGCGGAGAAAACGTCCGTCCCACCGCCGGGCCTGCGCCGCCTGGATGCGACCCCGGCACCGAGCGGGCCTGAGGCGCAAAGCCCGGGTTCGAAACCGGAGGGTCAAAAGCCCGCTGCCGCGACCCCCGGGGATCAAGAATCCTCCACGGACATTTTCTCGCGAATGGTGAAGATCGAGACCGAGCAGGTGGCCGGCAAGGAGGTCAAGAACCCCATGGCCGCGCGTCTCGTCGGCGGCTACGCCATCATGTTCCTGCTCATGGCCGTCAGCGCCTCGGCCGCCACGCTGTTTGAGGAAAAGAACTCCGGCGTCTTCCAGCGCCTGCTGTCCTCCCCGGTGCGGCCGGCGCATATCCTCTGGGCGCGGTTTATGTTTGGCGTCATCCTCGGGTTGGTGCAGATCACCGTGCTCTTCTGCGCCGGGCGCGTGTTCTTCGGCCTCGACATCTTCCGCCACGCCGGCGCGCTGTTCGCGGTGGCTTTGAGCGCGGCCGCGGCCTGTTCGGCCTTCGGCATGCTGGTCGCCGCCATCGCCCCCAGCGCGGCGGCCGCCAACGGCATCTCCACGTTCGTCGTCATTTCCATGAGCGCGGTCGGCGGCGCCTGGTTCCCGGTCAGTTTCATGCCCGACTACATCCAGGCGGTGAGCAAGTTCACCCTGGTGTACTGGTCGGTGGAAGGCTTCACCGACGTGCTCTGGGCAGGCAAGTCGCTGCTCGAGGTGCTGCCGACCATCGGCATCCTCGCCGGCATCGCCGCCGGCGTCATGGCCGTGGCCGTGTGGTGTTTCAGCCGCGGCCGGCTCTTCGACTGAGCTGAGCAACGCAAAGGCGCCACGGCACGAAGCACGACCAAAATTTCTTCGTGCCCTCCGCGGCTTCGTGGTTCAACTAGCCTGCCAGGCAGCCTGGAGAAAAATTCTTTTGCGCTTTTGGTGCCTTTTTGCGGCTATCTCCAATTCCATGCCCGCCGACCTGCAAAAACTCGTCACCTCCCTGGCGCGGCGCGCCCGCGCCGCGTCGCTCGTGCTCGCCACGGCGTCGACGGACCAGAAGAACGCCGCGCTGACCCGGCTGGCCGAACTGCTGCCGGCTTCGGCGGACGCCCTCCTCGCCGCCAACGCCAAGGATCTCGCTGCCGCAAAGAGAAACAAACTCACATCCGCACAGATCGACCGGCTGACGCTCACGCCGCAGCGCGTCGCCCAGATGGCCGAGGGTGTGCGGCAGGTGGCCGCGCTGCCCGATCCCGTCGGCGAAGAGCTGGAGCGCACGGTGCGGCCCAACGGACTTGAAATCCGCAAAGTCCGTGTGCCCATCGGCGTCATCGGCATCATCTACGAGGCGCGGCCCAACGTCACCATCGACTGCGCCGTGCTCTGCCTGAAGTCCGGCAACGCCGCCATCCTGCGAGGGGGGACGGAATCCTTTCATACAAACAGAATGCTGGTCGAAATCATTCACCAAGCACTATCCGGGACATCCACGCCCCCCTCGTCCTCCAAAGCCTTGGCGAAGGAGGACGGGCTGCCCGCGGATGCCGTCCAGTTGATCCCTACGACCGATCGCGCCGCACTCACCACGCTGCTCAAGCTCGATTCGCTCATCCACTGCATCATCCCGCGCGGCGGCGAGGGCCTCATCCGCTTCGTGGCGGAAAATTCCACCATCCCCGTCATCAAGCATTTCAAGGGCGTGTGCTTCGTCTACGTGGACAAGGACGCCGATCCCGCCATGGCCGAAAGCATCGTGGTGAACGCCAAGGTGCAGCGTCCCGGCGTGTGTAACGCCGCTGAGCAGCTCCTCGTGCACGGAGCCGTGGCCGGCACGCTGCTGCCGCGCCTCGCCTGCGCGTTGCTCGCGCACCAGGTCGAGCTGCGCTGCGACCCGGCGTCGGCCGCCATCCTGAAAAAACACAAGCTCGCCCACAAGTCCGCCAAGACCGCGGATTACTCCACCGAGTTTCTCGATTTGATCATGGCTGTGCGCGTCGTTTCGTCGCTCGACGACGCCATCGCCACGATCAACCGCGATAGCTCCGCACACACCGACGCCATCGTCACGCGCGACGTGGCCGCGGCGCAACGCTTCCTCGCCGGGGTGGACAGCGCCGTGGTGCTCTGGAACGCGAGCACGCGCTTCAACGACGGCTTTGAGTTCGGCCTCGGCGCCGAGATCGGCATCAGCACCGACCGCCTGCACGCCCGCGGTCCCATGGGCCTGCGCGAGCTCTGCAGCTACAAGTATGTCGTCACCGGCTCCGGCCAGGTGCGGGGATAGAAGCTATCCGAAAACCATCAGAACTTGGAGGGCGGCGCGCTGTCGCCGCCAAATGCCCGAGCGGCGCTGACGAAGCAGCGCCCTCCACCGGGCAGCGCAGCAGGGTTTTCGGATAGCCTCTAACAAATCCGTCCGAGTTGGTTACGCGACTTCGCGTTCTTCGTGGTGAATTGGCTCCGTGCTCTCCGCGATGTAGTCCGGTTGACGGCGCCACGGTTTCCGGCAATCCTTGCCGCCTGATTGCCTGCCATGCCGCTCCGCCTTTTGCTCCGCCGTCTTGCATGGACCGCCGTCCTCGTGCCGGCGGGTTCCGCCTGTCTCTGCGCCCAGATCAAGGTGACCGGGCTCGACGCCGCCTCGGACGTGGCGCCTTTTTATCGCGCGGCCACGTGGGACAACCTGCGCGGCCTGAAACGCCTCACCACCCCGCTCGTCAATCTCTCGTTTGTCACGGATTCCGGTTTTCGCCTGTCCCAACGCGACGAGACCGACCGCGCCCTGCCGACGAGCCTCCGTCTGGCGGGTCTGCAGCCCGCGGATTTCCAGGAGATCGCCGATGCCGTGCACGCCGCCTTCGTAGCCGAGCTCATGGCGCAGGGCTTCGAGGTCATGCCCTACGAACCGCTCGCCGTGAATCCCGGCTTCCAGGAGCTGGCCCACGAAGCCCCGCGGAGCGGAAAAGAACAGGACGTGCCCCAGACCTATCAGACCATCGCGGGCATCTCGGGCGCGCGCAAGACCATGACCCTGGTGGGACACCATTGTCCGTGGGTGGAATCATTCATGCTGGCCAATTTTCTTCCCGCCACCCGCCTCACGCGCGAACTGGAGGCGACACTGCCCAGCGTTTCGTTTCTGGTCGAATTCGTCGCCTATTCGAGCGAGCGCACCACCACCTACGACTGGCGCGAGTTTCTCCCCGCGGGACACACCCCCGAGGCCCCCCCGTTGCGGGCGCGGCCGCTGATCCTCCTCTCGGCGGGTTCGGCGGCGTTTCTCACGCCGGACGGCCAGACGGCCACGCTGACCCTCACCACCGCGATCGGATACGAGCATGCCTTTGTGGCTGGTATCCGGCGCACGCGCGGTCGCGATCGCGAGGAGCGCAAGGGCGGCAGTTACGAGGTGACCGTGGATCCGGCGGCTTACAAACAGGTCGTGATCGACGTGCTCAAGGCGCAGGTTGTGATGATCGCCCGCAAACTGGCCGCGGGCAGGCACTGACCAATCTCCGCATCCCCCTATCCTCCCGCGGGAAACCTTTTCCCAAATTCCCCGTCTAACCTTGTGATGATCCTCCGCCCGCACAGTGTCGTGTTTTGGTTCGCCCTGATCATGGCGCTGGGTGCGCCGGCCGGTGCGGCGCCTGAGGCGAAGGACACAATGGGCCAGCCGGCGGGTTCCGGCGCCACCACGTCGACCAACGAGCCGGTCGCACCAGCCGCATCGAAGGTGACAAACGAGACGGCTGCCACCGTCGTCCCCAACCCCGCCAAGCCCGCTGCGCCCAAACCCCGCCCCAGACTTTCCCCTCAGCTCACCACCGAACTGTCCACCCAAATGCCAGTCTGGAGCCCGCCACCAGCCGAGAAAGCCGATCAGGCTCCCCCGCCGCCGCCCGATCCCGACGTCGTGCAGATGGCCCCGGTCATCGTCAAAGATAACCGGCTGCCGCGCATCGACGAAAAGGAGTGGCTGACGCCAAAGGCGCTGGATGCGATGTTGGTGAAGGAATACCTCACGCCGTTCGATCGTGATTTTCTCAACCGTTTCACGCTGCCGCTCTTCGGCATCTCCAAGGAGGCCCGCGCCCGCATGATGTACGAGGAGGACAAGCGCCTGCGCGACCTGCAATGGATGAACGACCAGATCGACCAGATGAAAAAACTCGAGCCGGAGGCCGCGAAGGAGCTGACGAAGGTTCGCAATGACACCTTCACCCGCGACCCGCAGTAGCGGGTTCCGCCCTGGCCGCATCTCTCGCGCGATCGATTCCCCCTTCCTGTCTCCAACGTCGGCGCGGGTTCGGCCCGGCCGGCTGCGACGGAGCACCTGCCGAAACCCGTCAAATGTCATTTGCCGAACCGCCGCGCTTTGGTTTTTACTCTAAACGACCCTCACCGCCCGCTTTTCCATGCCGTCCACGCCGCGCATTCCCTCCGCCGAAAACCCATCCGCCGCCGGCCGGGGAACGGCTCCGGACGCGACTGCCATGATGTCTCCCGAACTCTTCATCCTCCGCGAATTGCTCGAACACGAACCCGCTTTCGTGTCCGGGAACCTCCTCGCCGGCAAACTCGGCATGAGCCGCGTCGGCGTCTGGATGCACATGGGCAAGCTGCGCGACCAGGGTTTCGAGTTCGAGGCCGTGCGCAGCCGCGGCTACCGGCTTGTCCGGTGGCCGGCCAGCCTCAACCCCCTGCTCGTGCAGGCCCACTTGAAGCCGCCCACCCGGCAGCTGGACATCCTCTGCCTGCCCGAGGTCGACAGCACCAATGACGAAGCCGAGCGCCAGCTCGCCTCCGGCCGGGCCACGCCGTTTGTCGTGCTCGCCCGCCGGCAGACGCTGGGCCGCGGCCGTCTCGGCCGCGTCTGGCACAGCGCGGACAACGGCAACCTGTATGTGAGCTTCGTCTTCCGTCCGCACCTCGAGCCCGGCCGCATGCAGCCGTTCACCCTCTGGATGGGTGCCAACCTCTGCGAACTCGTGGCCAACTTCTGCCACCTCGAGCCCGGCATCAAGTGGCCCAACGACCTCTATTTTGAGGGCCGCAAGCTCGGCGGCATGCTGACGGAGGCCCGCATCGACTCCGACCAGATCCGTGACCTCGTTTTCGGCCTGGGCCTCAACGTCAACAGCCCGCTCGCCGCGCTGCCCGCCGAGCTCGCCCGTCTGGCCACCACACTGGCCGACTGCACGGGGCATCCGCTCGATCTCAACCGGCTGACCGCGGCGATCATCGGCCGCGTGCTCTCCGCCTATGAGCGGTTCATCGAGGATGGCTACCGGGACACGTTTGCCGACCTGTGGAACCGCTTCGACCTCCTGCGCGGCCGGCCGGTCACCCTGGTGCAGGGCAGCCGGCGCATCACGGGCGTCGCCGGCGGCATCGACGACGAGGGCTCGCTGCTCATTCGCGGCGAGAACGGCCGCCCCCAGCGTTTCCATGCCGGCGAGGTGACGCTGGAGAAAAGCTAGCCCAAGGTCGAAGGCTTGCTTGATCCCGCTTGATTGATTCCCCTTCGGCTCTCGACTTTCGACATTCGCCTTTCGACCTTTACCGTTCAACCCAGCGCCATGCCCCTCCTCTGCATCGACATCGGCAACACGCACACGCACTACGGCGTGGTGGCCAACGGACAGGCCCTTTTCCAGTGCGCACTGCCCACGCGGCTGATTGACCATCCCTCCGACGGTTTCGGCCCGGTGCTGGAGCGCATCGTCGCCGACCATCCCGCGCTGGAAGGCGCCGCCTTTTGCGCGGTGGTGCCGGCGGCGGCGAAACTGCTCCGGCGGGTTTTTGAGCTGCACAAGTTCGCCCGCCCCCTCTGGCAGCTGACGCCCGACCAGCGGCTCGGCGTGCCGCTCAGCTATCCCAAGCCGGAGGAGATCGGCCAGGACCGCCTGGCCAACGCCGCCGGCGCGCAGGCGTTCTGCGGCACGCCCGCCATCGTCATCGACCTCGGCACCGCCGTCACCTTCGACATCGTCACGCGCGCGCACGGCTACGAGGGCGGCATCATCGCCCCCGGCGTCGGGGTGATGCGGCGCTACCTGCATGAGCAGACCGCGCTGCTGCCGCTGCTCGACGATTCGCTGGAGGTGTCGGGCGTCATCGGCCGGTCCACCGTCGAAGCCATGCGCATCGGCACCGTGATCGGCTTCGGCGGCATGATCCAGGCGTTGCTCGACGCGGTGCTGACCGAGCTGGCCCGGCGCGGCGAGCCCCTGCCAAAGGTGCTCGCCACCGGCGGCGCGGCGGCGTTACTAGAGAAGACGTTGCGCCATCCCTTCACGCTCGTGCCCGACCTCACCCTGCGGGGCCTCGCCGCCGCCTGGCGGTTGAACACGCCGCCGGGGTAACTTGGCCCGGAAATCGTTGTCCACCACCCTGTCTTCCTCCGCATGCCCACCGCCGATCCAGAGACCGCCCCGCTCACCATTGAGGTCGAGCACCTGGTGAAAACCTACGGCGGGATCGCGGCAGTGAACGACGTGAGCTTCACCGTGCGGCGCGGCGAGATCGTGGGGCTCCTCGGCCCCAATGGGGCGGGCAAGAGCACCACCATGCGCATCCTCACGGGCTTCCTGCCGGCCACCTCCGGCATCGTGCGCATCTGCGGCATCCCCGTCGCCTCGCGCACCGACGAGGCCAAGCGTCACATCGGCTACATGCCCGAGAACAATCCGCTGCCCGAGGACATGCGCATCAACGAATACCTCTACTACCGCGGCCGGTTGAAGGAGATGACCCGCGAAAAACTCCATGCGCGGCTCGACGAGGTGCTCGAACTCTGCGATCTCAAGCGCATCCGCCACCGCATCATCGGCAAGCTTTCCAAGGGGATGCGCCAGCGCGTGGGCATCGCCGAGGCCATCCTCGGCGAGCCGGAGGTGATCATCATGGACGAGCCGACGATCGGTCTCGATCCCCATCAAATCCTCGTCGTGCGCGACCTCATCGGCGGCCTGCGCGGACGCATGAGCGTCATCATCTCCAGCCACATCCTGCCCGAGATCGAGGTCACGTGCGACCGCGTGCTGATCATCAACGGCGGCCGGTTTGTCGCGCAGGGCACGCCGGCCGAGCTGCGGCGCGAGGTGCTGGGCCGCACCCATTACGAACTCGAGATCGCGGGCGACGTGGCGGCGCTGCCCGCCGTGCTCGCGGGGGTCGACGCGGCGCTGGCCGTGCAAATGACCTCGGGCCCGGACGACGCCGGCTTCCACGCCGTGATCCTCACCACCACCAGCGACCGGGAACTGGGCGAGAGCCTGCTCGCGGCGCTCATCGCGAAATCCTACCGCGTGCGCGCGCTCAGCCGCACCCATCCCACGCTCGAGGACGTCTTCCTCGCCGCCACCCGGCGCAGCTGGGACATCGTCGACGCGCCCGCGAAGCGGGAAGCCGGACGCCAGCCGTCCGGGGTCCGCTGACTTTTCCCATGGCCGGCATGTCTCCCTCCCTCCCGCCCGCCGCCTTCTGAAGAACCATGCGCCACTTTTTCACCATCCTCGGCCACGAAATCCGCATGCTGCTGGTCAATCCCGGCACGTACATCGCGGCCATGCTGTTTCTCGCGATCATGGGCCTGATCTTCACCGGTCTGCTCGAGGTTTACAGCCAGCAGGCGCAGGAGACGTCGCCCGCCCACGACTTCTTCCGGCTCTTCCTGGGGTTCGCGGTGATTTTCATCGTGCCGCTCATGACGATGAAGAGTGTCTCCGAGGAGCGGCGGCTCGGCACACTGGAGACCCTGCTGACGACGCCGGTTTCCACCGCCGAGGTGGTGCTGGGCAAATACGGCGCCGCCTATTTCCTCTACCTGCTGCTGTGGGGTTCGACGGGCGGTCTCTTCTACATCCTGCACCGCTTCGCCACCGACGCCCGCCTGCTTGATCCCGGCACGCTGATCGGCGGCTATCTCTACATCGCCGTGTCCGGTTTGCTTTTCGTGGCCATCGGGGTGTTTGCGAGCGCCTTGGCGCGCAATCAGGCGGTGGCTGCCGTGCTCGGCTTCGTGCTGCTCATGGTGCTGATTTTCGGCCCGCAGCTGGCGCTCGATGTCCAGCTTTTGCAGATCGAAGCCTTCCGGCCGGTGCGCACGGCGCTCGACTACGCGCAGGTGTTCCAGCACCTCGACGACTTCAGCCGTGGCATCATCGACACCCGGCACCTCTTCTTCTATTTCACCGGCACCACGCTCACGCTCATCCTCACCATTCTGGGCGTCGAGGCGAAGCTGCTCCACCACTAGCCCCCGCGCCATGCTGCCGATCGAGAGTTATCGCGCCGCCCGCTGGCTCCGCACCATCAACCTGGTGCTGCAGGCCGTGCTGTTCCTCACGCTCTTCGGCGGGCTCAACTACCTCTCGATCCATTATCACTGGCGCTTCGACCTCAGCCAGCACCGCCGCTACTCGCTCTCGCCCGAGACCCTCTCCTACCTGGGCGAGCTGCTGCGGCCCGTCCGCGTCGTCGTCACGCTCACGCCCGATTCCGAGAATCCCGAGGCCGCCCAAGCCTACCATGACGTGCAGAACCTGCTGCGGGAATATCTTTACGCCTCCGCGACCAACTACGATCCCAAAGCCGGCCGCGACGGCCGCATCAGCGTGGAATATCTCGACGTCTACCAGCGCCGCCGCGACGCCGAGGCGCTCGGCATCGACGCGCCCGATGTCATCCTGCTTCTCAGCGGGGACAGCCGCCGCGTCGTGCGCTTCAACGAACTCTACCTGCACAAGGAGCGCCGGCGGGAGGCCTTCCAGGGCGAGCAGGTCATCACCGCCGCCATTCTCGACGTCTCCAGTCCGGTGAAGAAAAAAATCTATTTCCTCGCCGGCCACGGTGAAATGAGCCCGGACGATGTCAGCCCGGTGCG
>CAJAKX010000074.1 GCA_903940425.1 uncultured Opitutia bacterium
CAACAGCGAGATGATCATGCTCTCCACCGGCCACAAGCAGACGGCGGCGGACCACCCGCACCCGACGTTCAGCGCCGACAGCACGCGGATCGAGATCCAGTCGGCGATGCTCTCGGCGGATAACCGCGCCATGAACATCTGCATCATTCCGGTGCCTCAAAGCTGGCTCAACCGGACCTACACCGACAAGGTGCCGCAGTAATGCAGTGTCTACGCGCAGGCGTGTCTTCAAACCGTCATTGCGAGGAGCCCCGACAGGTCGGGGCGACGAAGCAATCCATCTAGCTGGATCGCCACGCCCGCCGCAGCGGTGGGGCTCGCGATGACAGGCGGTTTGAAGAAACACCCTTGCGACCGGTTCTGCTGTACAGCAGAACGCCCGCTCTGCCGGCCAGCAGAGGGCTGCCTACGCCACGCCGCCCACCTGCCGCAGCGCCTCGTAGCAGGCGATGCCCGCGGCGGTCGAGAGATTGAGCGAGCGCATCGCGGGATTCGCGTGCGGGATGTTGACCCGCCACGCCTCCCCCACCGCCGTATGCAGCCATGCCGGGCAGCCCGCGCCCTCGTTGCCGAACAGCAGTCCGTCCCCATCCTCGTAACGCACATCCCAGAACGGGCGCCGGGCTTTGGTGGTGAACAGCCACAGCCGTTGCGGTCGCGCCGGGCTGCGCTGGAAGGCCTCCCAGTTTTCGTGGTGGTGCACGTCGAGCGCATGCCAGTAGTCCATGCCGGCGCGCTTGAGCTGGCGGTCGGTGACCCGGAAGCCGAGCGGATGGATGAGATGCAGCCGCGAACGGGTGACCGCGCACAGCCGGCCCACGTTGCCGGTGTTTTGCGGAATCTGCGGCTCGAACAGCACAATGTGCAGCATGGTCTCCGCGTAATCCGCCCGCCGGCGGGCGGCAAGCCCGCTTCGGCGTCATTCCGTTCTTTACCGGCGCCGGATTGTCGATAAATTTCCCTTTGCAAAAAGCCGCGCTTTCCCAACCCTGTCTCCGCTTATCCGATGGACCCCATCGCCCCCAAAGCCGTTTTGTTCCTCGATGACGAACCATCCTACGTCGAGCTGATGACGCAATTGCTCTCGGACAATCTCGACTGCCCCATCCGCGCCTATACGCGGCCCCACGAGGCCCTCGCCGCCCTGCCGCGCCTCGATGTGGCCTTGATCGTGACCGATTATTCCATGCCGGTGATGAATGGCATCGATTTTCTGCACCGGGCGCACGCGGTCTGTCCGCAGGCCGCCGCCGTGATGATCACCGGCCAGCGGATCGAACTCGCAGACAAGGACCTGAGCCACGTGCCCGGCCTCAGGGCGACACTCTTCAAACCCATCAGCTGGCGGACGCTCGCGGAGAACATCATCAAACACTGGCCCGACGCAGATCAGCCCGTGCTGAAAGAGGATACCGCTTCCATTTGATCGTTCAGTTGGAGCGGAGGGTGAAACCTGCCGTTCCGGGCGGGTTCAGGCCGTCGCGCGCCGCGTTACTCCACCGCCAGCCCGTCGTTGTCCGCGGCGAGAGACCATGATCCGTCGCAACCCACGCCGGCATCCTTGAGCGCCGATTCCATCGCCCGGCGCACGACGGCCGCCGCCGGCTCTTCGCACACGCACAACACGCTCGAACCGCTGCCGCTCAGCCAGCCGGTCAGCGCCCCCGCCGCGATGCCGGCGTCAATCGCCGGGCGTCCGCCCGGGATGCCCGGCAGCCGGTAGGGCTCGTGCATGAAATCCGCCACGGCATGCCGCAGCTTCCGGAATTCGCGCGTGGCAAACGCGGCCACCAGGAACGACGCGGCGTTGATGCTCTTCACGGCGTCGAAATACGGCAGCGTTCGCGGCAAGGCTCCGCGCGATTCCCGGGTGTGGATCTCCACGTGCGGCGAAACGACCACGAAGGCCAGCTCCGGAGGCACGGCGATGCGCACGCAATCAAGATAGGCGCCGTTCACGGGCGACGTGCGCGACACGCAGAAGCCGCCGAGCACCGCCGCCGCGGCGTTGTCGGGATGACCCTCCAGCGCCGTCACCAGCTCGATGATCTGCCGGGCGGAAAGTCCCGCGCCGGCGAGCGCGTTGAGTCCCGCGACCAGGCCGGCCCGCACGGCGCCGCTCGAACCCAGGCCGCGGGCCGCCGGGACGTCCCCCGCGATGCGGTAGCTGAAGCCGAATGGAACCCGGCCGGTTTTCTGGAAAAACGCCGCCGCCGCCGCCTCGACCATGGCGCGCGCCGGCGCGTCGCCGTCCTCGGCGGACACCGGGGCCTTCGATTCCGCCAGCCGGGTCACGGTCAGGCGATTGTAGATCCTCAGCGCCAGCCCGAGCGTGTCGAAGCCGGAGCCGCAGTTGGAGGTGCTGCCCGGAACGCGGACCGTGACGGAATCCTGCCGCTTCATGCGATCAGCGGCGGAAGCGCAGCGCGCGGTCGGCATCGCGCATCTGGGCGCGCTGCTTGAGGTCCTCGCGCTTGTCGAACTGCTTCTTGCCGGTGCCCAGCGCCACCTCGACCTTCACCAGCGCGTCCTTGAAATACAGGCGCAGCGGGACCAGCGCCCGCCCGCCCGCCTCCATCGCCAGGGCGATCTTGCGGATCTCGTGCCGGTGCAGGAGCAGCTTGCGCTGGCGGCGCACCTCGTGGTTGTTGTCCGTGCCGTACTCGTAGAGATCGATGTGTGCGTTGCAGAGCCACACCTCACCTTTTTCCAGGCGGCCAAAGGCGTCGTTGATCTGCGCCCGGCCGTTGCGGACCGACTTCACCTCCGTGCCCCGCAGGGCGAGGCCCGCCTCGAATTTTTCCTCAATGAAATAGTCCCGCCGCGCCTTGGCGTTGCGGATTTCGGTGTAACGTTCGGGATCTGGGGACTGGGCGCACATGGGCGTTCACCGGCACGCGGCCAGCCGCGCCGGCGGTCTTGACTCGTTACACCCGCCCGCGCCAGCGCGTCATTTCTCGGCTAACTCGTGACTGATCTTCCCCTCGATGATCTCGCGCAGCGCAATGTCCTCGGGCAAGAGTTTTTCGAGCGACTCGACGAGCGGACGGCTGCCCCGCTTGAGCTGTTTCACGCGGCGCGAGACCACGTTGACCAGGATGTTCGGGTCGGGGATGACCTTCTGGGCTTCTTTGAGGTAATCGTCACGCATGGCGGGAGCGCTGTCTGTCGGTGGAATGGCAATGGCTACGTCACCCCGCCCTGGGGTCAAGGGTATTCTGCCGCCGCGACCGGCAGGAGTCGAAGGGCCAAAGTCGAAGGTCGAAGGCCGGAGTGAAAACACGGCCGATCCCAGATCGCCTTTGCTGCGTGGGATGGCTGGCGTAGCGCAGCGCTTCCCTGTCCACCGTAGCCTGGAAGGCGAAGGCGGAAGCCTGCGCTGGGCGGATGAGCGCGGGTTGAAACACCGCGCTACGTGCCGCTTGGCGACTGTGGCATGGCGACTTCCGGCTTCCAATCCCTGGCCTCCGGTCTCTGACTTGCAGTTTCCCTACCTTCGACCTTCGCCCTTCGTCTTTCGACTTTCGCCTTTCGACCTTCGACTTCCGCCTTCTCCTCCCATGCTCCTCGCCTGGACCACCGTGGCCACGCCAGAAGACGCCGCCCGGCTCGCCCGCGGTGCGGTCGAGGCCGGCCTTGCCGCCTGCGTGCAGGTGGAGGGACCGGTCGTGTCGCACTATCGCTGGGAGGGCCGGCTGGAAACGGCGTCGGAATACCGGCTCCTGTTCAAATTCCTGCCGGAGCAGGCCGGCGCGCTGGAGACGTGGATCCAGGCCCGGCATCCTTACGACACGCCCGAATGGATCGTCGTCCGCGCGGAGCACGTGTCGGAAAAATACTTGTCATGGGCGCGGGGGACCTCTACACCCGCCCCCTTTCCTCAACCGCCATCCTCCGCCTGATTTCCGTCATGTCCCAACACAAAAGTCTGCAATCCGCCAAGGGCGTCGCCGTGAAACGCAACGTGCTCAAGCGCTTCGAGCGCGTCGAGCTGCTCAAGAAACGCGGCCAGTGGAAGGAGGGCGAGCGCATCTTCGGCCTGCGGAAGACCAAGCCCGAGGTCTGACCCGCCGGCTCCCGCCATTTTCCGGGCAGGCTCGAACCGTTTCGACCTGCCCTTTTTTATTCCGCCTGCCATGCACGAAATGTTCATGCAGTTGATCGCCTGGTATCAGCACTCGCTCGACAAGGGCGGCTACTGGCTCGTGGCCCTGCTCATGGCCATTGAAAGCTCCATCGTGCCGCTGCCGAGCGAACTGGTCATTCCGTTTGCCGCCCACCTGGCGCACACGCAGGGCAAGATGACCGTGGCGGGCGTGGTCATCGCCGGGGCGCTCGGCTCGTGGGTGGGCGCGACGGTGATGTACTGGGCTTCGCGGCTGGCCGGCCGGCCGCTGGTCATGCGCTATGGTGGTTACGTATTCATTCCGCCGGAAAAGGTGGCCGCCGCCGAGCGCTGGGCCGCGAACTACGGTCCGTTCGGCATCTTCTTCTCGCGCCTGCTGCCGGTCGTGCGCCATCTCATCGGCATCCCGGCGGGCATCGTGCGCATGGATTTCCGGCTCTACTCCCTGTACACGCTGATTGGCTCGACCCTCTGGTGCGCCGTGCTCGCGTGGATCGGCATCAAGGCCGGTCAGGACGAGGCCCTGATGCGCGGCGAGCTGCATCGCATCACACTCTGGGTCGCAGGTGCCTTCGTGGTGCTCGGCGCCATGTACTACCTCTTCGTCCACCGCCAGATGAAGGCGGAGAAGAAGTAGAGGCTGTCCTGAAACCTGCTGCGCCGCCCGGTGGAGGGCGCTGCGCCGTCAGCGTCGCTTGGATATTTGGCGGCGACAGCGCGCCGCCCTCCAAGTTCTGACGGTTTTCGGCAAAGCTGATGCGCCCAGCCGTTCTCGAGCCAGCGTCAGG
>CAJAKX010000075.1 GCA_903940425.1 uncultured Opitutia bacterium
AGTCGACCACCGCGTCAAAGGCGAGGTCGCCCAGCGCGGCGCGGGCCGACTGGGGATCGCGACCATCGCCCCGGAGGACACGCGCGCCGGCGGGCGTGGGCCGCACGGACTGGCCGCGATTCAACAAGTAGAGTTCGATGCCCCGCTCGAGCGCCAGCTTCGAGCACGCCGAGCTGATGATGCCCGTGCCGCCGATAAAGAGGACTTTCATGCCTAATCCCTAGAAGGAAACCGTTCGGACAGGCAACGGGAATGCAGATCGGACCTTCATCCGGGAACTGTCAGAACTTGGAGGGCGGCGCGCTGTCGCCGCCAAATGCCCGAGCGGCGCTGACGGCGCAGCGCCCTCCAGGGGTATCGCCTCCTGGCTTCTTGGCTTCTAAATCTATCCCCAGCTTCCTCGTTGTCTCATTCCGAAGCCAGAAAGCCATGAATCCTGCTGGGCAGCTTCACGGAGGAACAGGACTTCTCGTCAATCGTTACTTACGGGGCGCGGGCGGGCGGGGGGCGACTTCGGGTGTGATACTGAGGGTGACGTTGTCGAAAGTGAGTTGCTCGGCGTCGTTGATCACAAAGTTCTTTTCGGCGGTGATCTGGACATTTCTCAGGGTAATGCCGGTGATCGGACTCTCGGGAAGGCCGACGATTTTGCCGGCGTTCGTGGAGTTCTCGATGCTGACGTTGTCGATAAGGACGTTGTGAATCGAAGGGATCTTGGTCGGGTCGCCCTTGAAGTCGGGGCGATTGTTGTCGACGTAGTTCAGATCGAGCACGATGGCGTTCGCGACGTTCCTCATCTGAATGTCGGTGTAGCGGACGTTTTCGACCGGACCGCCGGCGCCGCGCATGGACTTGATGCGGATGCCGTTGTCGGTGCCGTCGAACGTACAGTGCCGGACGAGCATATTGTGGATGCCGACGGTGGTGCCGGAACCGATGGAGATGCCGTGGCCGTGCCTGATGGTGCAGTTCTCGATGAGAACATTGGTGCCGCCGGACTTGATGACGATGTCGTCGTCGCCCGTGTCGATGTCACAGTCGCGGATGAGGGCGTTGGTAACGGGACCGGGGTCGATGGCGTCGGTATTGGGGGCGTTGAAGGGAGCGCGGACCTTGACGCGTTCGATGGTCAGGTCGGTGATGTCGCGGGGGACGAGATGGAACATTGAGGAATTGGTGAGGGTGATGTCGGCGACATGGAGGCGCTGGCACCCGCTGATGACGACGAGGTGGGGACGCCGGTAGACAAGTCTGCCGGGCTGGGCGCGGGCGGCACGTTCCGACCAGGCCCACCACAGGGCGCCGTTGCCGTCGATCGTGCCGGTGCCGGTGATGGCGACGTCATGGAGATTCCCGCCGGTGATGAGGGGGGAGGGGGTTACGACCCTGGCTCTGACCTCGTCCTGCGAGTGGAGAGTGGAGGGGTCGGGCAGGCCGAAGGCTTCAAAGGTGTCAGGGGCTTGGATGACGGCACTCTCGTCGAGGTGGAGGTCGAGGTTCGAGCAGAGGGCGAAGGAGAGGGTGCGAAAAACGCCTTTGGGAACGATGAGCTCTCCGCCGCTGGCCTGATCGACTGCGGCGATGGCTTTCTTGAAGGCGTCCGTGTTGAGGGTCTTGCCGTCGCCGACGGCGCCGAAATCGACGAGGGAGAAAGTGCGGCTAGGGATGACGGGGAGGACGGGTTTGACGTTTTCCGCGGCGGAGACATCGACGGCGGCCCGGCAAAAATCTGCGGAGACGACGACGGCCAGCGCGATGGCTGTAAGGACAATGCGAGGCGGGATGAGGCGGTTCATGGGGAGGGATTTGGCGGGAAGCTACCTATATGCAGAGCCGCAAGGCTCCGACGAGCCTGAAGACGCAGGGCGGAGCCGCAAGGTTTCCCAAGGGCCAACCAACGTGCGGTACTGACTCAGTTTGTCATTGCGAGGAGCTCTGCTGGCCAGCAGAGCGACGAAGCAATCCATCTGACTGGATCCCCGATCAGGTCGGGGCTGGATCGCCACGCCCAGCTGTGCCGGGCTCGCGATGACAAGGCAAACTGAGTCGCTACCTGCGTCGCTGCAGGCTTGCAGGGATCGAGGCGGACGTCTCTCGTAGCAGTCTGTCGGACCCAGGCGCGAACTCGGGTCCGCCGATCCATGCACGCCCGTCTCACAGAACTCTTCGCCCAGCACTTTGGCGCTCCGCCCGTAGAGATCGGTGAACTGCGGGCTGACGGATCGGATCGCAAGCTCTTCCGCCTGACCGCGGGTGACGGCCGCACCGCCATCGGAGTCGAAAACAGCGACCAGGATGAGAATGCCGCGTTCATCGGCTTTTCCCGCCACTTCCGGGCGGCGAGCCTTCCCGTGCCGGAGATCTATGCCGAAGACCGCGGCGCCGGCGTCTACCTGGAGGAGGATCTCGGCGACACCACCTTGTTCGAAATGCTGCAGAAGGAACGGGGCGCCGCGCCGGAAGTCCCCGCCGCCATTGCCGCGATCTATGTGCAGTCCGTGCGCCTGCTGGCGCGGATGCAGATCCAGGCGGGGCCGGGGCTGGACTACCGTCTCTGCTATCCGCACAGCGACTTCGACCGGCGCTCCATGAGCTGGGATCTGAACTACTTCAAATACTACTTTCTCAAGCTCGCGCACATTCCCTTCCACGAGCAGAAGCTCGAAAACGATTTCGACGCGCTGTGCGGTTTCCTGCTGCAGGCGCCGGCGGATTTTTTCCTCTACCGGGATTTCCAGTCGCGCAACATCATGGTGCGCGACGGCCAGCCGTGGTTCATCGATTACCAGGGGGGACGGCACGGCGCGCTGCCCTACGACCTCGCCTCGCTGCTGCTCGACGCCAAGGCGAACCTGCCCTTCGATTTCCGCGATCAGCTCAAGGCGCAGTACCTGGAGGCCGCGTCCGCGCTGACCCGGATCGACCGGGCGAGCTTTGAGGAGTTTTATCGCGGGTTCTCACTCATCCGCCTCCTGCAGGCCATGGGTGCCTACGGCTATCGCGGCTTCTATGAGCGCAAGACCCATTTCCTCCAGAGCGTGCCCTACGCCATCCGCAACCTGGAGCGGCTGCTGCAGGACGGCGGACTGCCGGTGGCCCTGCCCGCACTCACGGAAGCGCTGCAGCGAATCGTGGCTTCCACTCGTCTGCGCGAAATCGCGCCGGTTTCGGCGGGACTGGGCGTCCGCATCGAGAGTTTTTCCTACCAGCAGGGCTACCCGGTCGATGCCTCCGGGCACGGCGGCGGTTTCGTCTTCGATTGCCGGGCGCTGCCCAACCCGGGCCGCGAGGCGCGCTTTGCCGGCCTCACGGGGCGCGACCCCGAGGTCGTCACCTGGCTCCAGCAGTACGTCGAGGTCGGTCAGTTTCTCGACAGGATTCGGGGGTTGCTGGAGCCGACCCTGGAAAACTACCAGAAACGCCATTTCACCCATCTCGCCGTAGCCTTCGGCTGCACCGGAGGCCGGCACCGGAGCGTTTATTGCGCGGAGGCGCTCGCCCAGTCGCTGCGCGGCCGCCCGGGAATCACGGTGGA
This sequence comes from uncultured Opitutia bacterium, assembly GCA_903940425.1. GTDB lineage: Bacteria > Verrucomicrobiota > Verrucomicrobiia > Opitutales > Opitutaceae > Fen-1467. The sequence goes on from CAJAKX010000075.1 coordinate 3,536, forward strand.
GGGCCATCACCGCGAGACCGACCGCTGGCCGGCTCCCGCGGATACTCCTTCGCAAGGCACATGAAAGCCATGGTCTTCGCCGCCGGCCGCGGCATCCGCCTCCAACCTCTCACCGACACGCGGCCCAAGGCTCTCGTGGAAGTGGCCGGCTGTACCTTGCTCGAACACGTGCTGCGCCGCCTCGTC
>CAJAKX010000076.1 GCA_903940425.1 uncultured Opitutia bacterium
CGCCTTGGTGAAGTAGGAAAACTTGCCGGTCCCGTGGAAGAAATCGCGGGCCTTGTCGGAAGGGTGCCCAAAGGCGAAACGCCAGCCGGCGTCCATGAGCAGCCGCTCGCGCGACGCGGATGATGCGAAGTCGTTGGCAGCAAAGGCGGGCGCGGCGAGCGCGGCGGCGAGCAACAGGGAGCGAAGGATCGTATTCATAGGGTAAACTAGGAAACATCGGTCTCGCACGATTCCGCCCGAAGGTCGAGCCGGCGCTCGCGGTACCATGCCCGCTCGCACCCCGTCCGCCGATAAAACCAGTGTGGCAGAGTGTAGTCCGCTTTGCTACCAGACCCTGCCGTTACCTCTGGAAAACTACCGTATGCAACCACTTTCCCCCTGCCCTGTGTAGTGGCGCCGGTTCGGTGGCAGGCAACTCGCTGCGCCCGTGAACCGGCCCGCGCCTCCAGCCTTCGCCCCGAGGGCTACGGCTGGCAGGCCAGGCTAAAGCATGGCGATACGCCGGGATTTCCCTGTCGTGCATGCACGCGAAGGCTGTCCTCCGAAGCCTTGGCGAAGGAGGACTTTGCCCTCAGGAGGGGAATGACTCCTCGGCAGACCATCCGCCTGCGTCCCGGCTAGCCGGGACTTCCGCCTTCGCTAAAGCTTCGGCGGTACAAGATGACGAAGCGCCTCGCCGCCGCCCGCTAGGGTCGGCAAAAATAGGGCTGCCGTCGCGCTTGTCCCCCGGTCATTGGCGATTCTCTTCATGTCCCCCACCGTTTTCACCATCACCAGCCAGAAGGGCGGCGTTTTAAGCACTCCGGTTTTGCCGTAAGCGATAGCGGGATGGCGGCATTCTCATCACGCGTTTGAAGGCGGTGCTGAAGGCGAACGCGTCACCATATCCAGCACGGGCCGCGATCGAGGCGATCTTCTCCCGCGTGCAGGACAGCAGGTCGGCGGCGTGGAGCATTCGGAGGTGGGTCAGCTGGGACAGTGGCGGCCGCTCAACCTCCCGCAGGCAAAGGCGGCGCAACGATTCCTGGCTCATGCCGGCGCATTTGGCCATGCGCTGCAGGTCCCAGGCTCCACCGATATCATTCCCGATCGTGAGCCAGAGTCGGTCCAGCCGCGGGTCACCCGCGTTTGACTCCAGGATCCGCAAGGCCATGCGATGGACGATCGTCGCCCAGTATCCCACGACGGCCTGGTCGGCCTTGCCGGAGTTTTCATAACACGTTCCTTCCACCGCCAGACGGAAACCCGGTGTGCTGACCGGTACGAGGCGCGGCGGCTGCCCCGGCCCCAACGTCGGCAGCCTGACTGACTCCGGATAGATCACCCAGTGAAGTCGCCAGTGGCGCCCCGGCCGGATGTGGTAGGCATTCAACGCCCGCGGAGCCATCACGTAGGCCTGTCCAGCCGGGCATCGCACCCATGCCCCGTCGATCAGAACCTCCCCCTCGCCTGCAGTACAGACCAGAATCACGCTGAAGGGAGGATTGTGACGCACGAATTGGTAGCCATTGCGCGCCTCGGTGAATCCGGCGAAACTGATCGGCGTTGCCCTCAAGCCGGGCGCCTGCAGATGACTGACCAGCCATTCCCGCGTCGCCGGACCGAGGGAGTGGATTTCGCGAAGGTTTTTCTGGATTTCACCCATGGCAATCCCGACAAGATTGGGATATAAAAAGGTTCTACGTGCTTGGTCAACCTTCCGGCCGGCAACAGTCCGGTCTCTTTGAAGCCATGACTCGATCGCGCTGCGTCCGGCGTTAACCCCATGAAAACACACCTCGGAAAAACCGATACACGCGAACACGGATCGGAGTCCTCCCGCCGCGCATTCTGCAAGCATGGCGCACTCGCCGGTGGCGGGCTTCTGCTCGCAGCGGCGATTGCTCCCGCCCTCGCCGCCGATGCCGCCTCCCGTCCGGCTGAAACATCCGGCGACGGACCCAACGACACGATCCGGACGATTCGCGGACTGCGCACGACCCACGGCAACTTCATCGACCAGGAGATCTCCGAGCAAGCGCTGCAGGCGATCCTCCACGCGAGCGTGCGCGCGGCCAACGCCTCCAACATGCAGAGCTATTCCATCATCGTGGTTCGTGACCGCCAGATGATGCAGAATCTTTGCGGCTACCGGGGCAGCCGTCTCCTGCTCTATTGCGCCGATCACAACCGCCTGCTGGCGAGCGCGCGCTCGCTCGGGCATGCCTACCATCCGGACAATGTGACGGCATTCGTCACCGCCTTGATCGACACGACGCTCGCCGCCCAGACCGCGGCCATCGCGGCCCGGTCGCTCGGTGTGGATTATTTGCTGACCAACGGCGTTCACCGTGGCGACATGAGCCGCCACTGGAAGCTCCTCGGTCTTCCCGAGAAGCACTGTTTCCCCGTCATCGCGCTCGTGCTGGGCTACCCGACGACGGAACCCGAATCCCTGAAGGGCCGGCTCGACGGAACGGGTGTGATCCACGAGGGGAAGTATCACCACGTCACGCCGGAGGAGGCCGAGGAAATCACCCGCATCTACGACGACGAGTCGCGCCACCTCTGGCTCGAGTCCGGCGAGAACTGGAAGGCCGAAGGCCACAAGCACTATCTCGACTGGATGTTCACGGTGTGGCAGGGCCGTGCCGCCAAGCGGACCGAAACCCCGACGCAGATGCTCGATGTGATCAAACGCCTCGGCTATCTCGAGACGTGATACGCCCCTCCCCCCGCGGAATTCACCCTCTGCGGCGGGCAGGAATTCCGTTCCGTCCGCGCCGTCCTACCTGTGCCAACGCCACCCCAGATGCCCACGCCGGAATCCGTCCCGACGCCGATGTCAGGCCACCCCGGATGGGAAACCTTCCGCCTCCACGAACCGGGATCGCCAAAGCCGGACTGCGCGCTGTCCGCTGTCTGCTGGTCTGCCGCGACGATCTTGTTGTCGTTCCTCGGCCTCACGCACCTCGGCGTCATGCTCTGCTTCTGTCTCGGCGCGCGCGTTTCGCCGTTCCTGGCGCCGGCGGCGTTGCTCCTGGCGCTGGCTGTCGCCGACCGGCTGGCCCGCCGTGAGGGCCTGCGCGGCCGGTGGCTGATCGCGCCACCGGCAATCGCGCTCTCCATTTTCGCGCTCGGCGTGCTCCTCGCCGGCAGCTTCTTCGATTTCGGCTGGGACGGGCAGTGGTATCACCAGACCGCGGTGTATCAAATGGCGCACGGCTGGAATCCGCTGCGCGACCCGATGCACAGCTTCCCTCCCGACATCGAAACATGGGTGCGCTACTACGCCAAGGGCCCGTGGTATGTGGCGCTGGCGCTATTCCAGACGACGCACCACATCGAGTGGGCGAAGGCCGCGCCGTGGATCGCGCTCGCCGCGTCGTTCCTTGCCGTGTTCGCCGTGTCGCTCGACTTCGGTCGTCGTCGTCGGGTCGCGTTCGTCATCGCATCGCTCGTCGCCCTGAATCCGGTCGTCCTCTGCGAGCTGGCCTCCTATCTGGTCGACGGACTCGTGGCTTCGTTCCTAGCCTGTTTCATCGCCGCCATGATCGGCAGTTTCCGACGGCCCGGCGCACTGACGGCGTGGGTCGCGATCGCGTCGGCCATTCTTTGCATCAACGCCAAGCAGACGGGACTCGTCTATATCTGTTTCGCGATCGCCGCCGGAGGTCTGTATGTCCTCGCGCGAAGGCGCGACCGGCTCGTGCGGTTTACGATCATTCAGCTCGCCACCGTGCTGCTGGGCGCCGCGCTCTTCGGCTTCAATCCTTATGTGACCAACACCGTGCATCGCGGGAATCCTTTCTACCCGTGGGTCGGCACCGCCGCCAATCCCGGCTTCAGCCAGCAGGAGCGCGATCCGAACGAGCGCTACGAAACGCCGGCGAACCTGGTCGGCCGCAATCGCGTTTATCGGCTCGCGTATTCGATCTTCGGCCGCCCCGGCGCGCAGCCGGTCACCGGCGGTGCGAATGCGCAGCTCATGTGGCCGTTCGACGTCCGCTGGAACGACTTCAACGTATTCCGGATTCACGGGGTGCGCGTGGCGGGCTTCGGCCCGCTCTTCAGCGGGGCCTTGCTGATCGGATTCGCGCTGCTTGGGCTTGCGCTGATCCGGCCGGGCGGGCCGCGCCTGGTGCTGGCGCTGCTGGCCGGCACGATTGTCGCGTCGCTCCTCATCGGCCCGCACACGTGGTGGGCGCGGTATGCGCCGCAGTTGTGGTGGCTGCCCGTGGTCGCCGTGATCGGCGGACTCGCCGTTCCGAATCGGCGGGCCACGCGTTGGGTCGCCGCGGGGCTCGCCGCGCTCTTGCTGGCCAACGCGACGCTGATCGCTTTCGCGCATTTTCGCTGGGAGATCGCGGCCACGCGCACCCTGCGCGAGCAGATGGCTTTCCTGCGCGCTCAGGAATCGGTCGAGGTGGATTTCGCGTATTTCGGCGAGTCGTTCGGCGAGCGGCTTCGCGCGGCGGGCGTCAAATTCCGCGCCGTGCGGCGGCTGCAATGCGAAAATCCGATCGTGCTGATGAGTGTCGCCCCCGGCTACCCCGGCGCGGTTCGCGCCTGCGTCCATGGGAACCTGCCTCCTCCGTTTGCCACCAGCCGGTGAAATGAAAACGCCCCCCTTGGAACCCCGCCCGCGCATTGAACTGGTCGACGCCCTCCGGGGCGCGGCCCTGCTCGGAATCCTCCTGCTGCACTCGGTGGAGCACTGGGATTTTCTCCGCCCGCCCGTGACCCCCCCCGCCTGGCTGCGGCCCTTCGACACGGCCGTGCACGATGGGGTGTTCTTCCTTTTTTCGGGCAAGGCCTATGCGGTCTTTGCGATGCTGTTCGGGCTCAGCTTCTTTTTGATCCTGAACCGGTGGTCGGAGCGCGGGATCAATTTTCCGGGAAGGTTTCTGTGGCGCCTGGGCGTGCTGGCCATCTTCGGCTATCTGCACGGCATCCTCTATTGCGGCGACATTCTGCTGGTGATCGCCGTCCTGGGCGTGCCGCTCGTGTTCCTGCACCGGCTCGGCAACCGCGCGCTCGCGTGGATTGCCGTGGCGCTGGTGCTGCAAGTTCCGTCGTTGTGGGAAACGGGCCGCGTGCTCTTCGAGCCGGGCTACCAGCCGCCGCAGCCCCGCCACTGGGCGATCTACGGGCAGCTCTTCAACGTCTTTGCCAGCGGATCTTTTCGGGACGTGACCATTACCAATCTCTGGACGGGGCAGTCGTCGCGCATCTGGTGGACGATCGAAACGGGACGCTACACCCAGATGCTGGGCCTGTTCGTTGCGGGCCTGCTGCTGGGCCGTGCCCGTGTCTTTGAGGACACCGCCCGCTGCGTGCGGCTCGCCAGGCGCGCCCTGTTGTGGGGCGCGATCGGGTTTGCGGTTTTCTATCCGATCAAGCTGCACCTCGGCGCCTGGGGGCTCCGGGGCATGGATCGTTACGTGACCGACAATCTGATCTCATCCTACTGCAACCTGGCGCAGATGGCCGTCTCGGCCGGTGGATTTGTCCTGCTCTACCAATGGGCGAAGGCCAGGGCGGCGCTTCGCCTGCTGGCGCCGTACGGCCGGATGAGCCTGACGTGTTACGTCACGCAAGCGCTCGTGGGTGTGCCGCTGTTCTACGGCTACGGACTGGCGCTGTACCGCCACTTGGGGCCGTTCTATAGCGTGCTCCTCGGCGCTGCGATTTTTGCCAGCCAATGCGTGTTTGCCCATCTCTGGCTGAAGCGCTTTATTTACGGACCGCTGGAGTGGCTGTGGCGCGCTTTCACTTTCGGTTCGATCGCCACGCCAATGCGCAAAGCCAGGTCCGCCCCGTCCACCCCAGCGGAGACCGCCCCCGCGCTCGTCTCCTGAGCCACGCCCATCCTGCAAAACATCGGTCGACTCTCTCCCTTTTATGAAACGCCACCAACGCAGCATCCTCGCCCTCATTCTCATGCTCGCGGTGGGCCTCCTTGCGCCCGCCGCAACCGCCGCCTCCGCTCCGCGTGAACGCCTCCTGATGGATTTCGGCTGGAGGTTCCACCTCGGCAACGAGTGGGGGGTCGGCCAGAACCTGGCCAAGGCCGGCGCGGGCATCGGCCCGGCCAGCGCGGTGTACAGCGACGCGAGCTGGCGGCGGGTCGACCTGCCACACGACTGGGCCGTCGAACTGCCGTTCGACCCGAAGGGCGACACCGCGCATGGCTCGAAAGCGCTGGGGGAAGGATTCCCGCAGAACAGCGTCGGCTGGTACCGGCAGACGTTTGAACTGCCGGCGGCAGATGCCGGCCGGCGGTTCTGGCTGGAGTTCGACGGCGCGTTCCGCGACTGCACCGTGTTCGTCAACGGCTGGTTCGTCGGTCATCACGAAAGCGGCTACAGCGGCTTCCGCTACGACATCACCGACGTCGCCAACTGCGGCGGAAAAAATCTCGTCGCCGTCCGGGTGGACGCCTCGCAGACCGAGGGCTGGTTCTATGAGGGCGCGGGAATCTACCGGCATGTCTGGCTGGTGAAGACGGGGCCGCTGGTGATCGCGCCCGACGGCGTGTTCGTTTACAGCCGGTTCAAGGACAATATCCCTGCCGGCCCGGCTGAGATCCATCTGCAGACCCTGCTGTCCAATGCGCAAAAATCCTCCGCGGACGTGAAGGTGCAGTGGGAAATTCTGGCGTCCGGCGGCCAGACAGTCGCGACCGCGCACCAGACTGCGCAGGTGGGCGGCGGCGCCGAACTCGAGGTGACGCAAACCGCGCAGGTCACCGCGCCCGAGCTTTGGTCGCCGGAGACGCCGCGGCTTTACCGGCTCGTCACCACGGTGGAGAGCGGCGGACGGACCGTGGATCGCAAGGAGACGGAGTTCGGCATCCGCACGTTCGGATTCGACGCGGAGAAGGGTTTCCTCCTCAACGGCCAGCCCTACCTCCTCAAGGGAACATGCAATCACCAGGATCACGCCGGCGTGGGCTCGGCGCTGCCCGACCGGCTGCAATATTTCCGCATCGCCAAGCTGAAGGAAATGGGCTCGAACGCCTATCGCACCTCCCACAACGCGCCGACCCCGGAGCTGCTCGAGGCCTGCGACCATCTTGGCATGCTGGTCATGGACGAGAACCGGGTGGTGGGCAGCGATGCCTTGCATCTGAAGTGGTTCAAGGAGCTGGTGCTCCGCGACCGCAACCACGCGAGCGTGGCGATCTGGTCGCTGGGGAACGAGGAATTCACGGTGCAGAGCATACCGTCCGGCGGCCGCGTCGCCGCCACGATGCAGGAACTGGTGAAGCAGCTCGACCCGACGCGCCCCGTCACCTGCAACGCCGCGGTCGGAAACGATTTCAGCGGTATCAACGCAGTCATCGAGGTGCGCGGATGGAGTTACCACATCGGAGCGGAAAACATGGATGCCTACCACGCGGCGCATCCGCAGCAGCCCAACGTCGGCAGCGAGCAGGGCAGCACGGTGGGCACGCGCGGCATCTACGTCAACGACGAGACGCGCGGCTACGTGGGCGCCTACGACGACATCGCGCAGTCCTGGTCGAACACCGCCCAGCAGTGGGTCAGCTTCTTCGGGCCGCGCCCATGGCTGTCGGGCGGCTTCGTCTGGACCGGTTTCGACTACCGCGGCGAGCCGACCCCTTACGGCTGGCCGTGCATCAACTCCCATTTTGGCATTCTCGACACCTGCGGCTTCCCCAAGGACAATTTCTGGTACTACAAATCCTGGTGGACCGACCAGCCGGTGCTCCACCTGCTGCCCCATTGGAACTGGGCCGGTCGCGAAGGCCAGGTGATCGACGTGCGCGCCTTGAGCAACTGCGAGGAGGTCGAGCTTTCCCTCAACGGCCGTAGTCTCGGCCGGCAGACGCTGTCCCGCTACGGGCAGTTAAAGTGGCAGGTGCCCTACGCGCCCGGCACGCTCTCGGCGAAGGGCTTCAAGGGCGGGCAGGTGGTGGTCGAGACGAAGGTCGAGACCACCGGCACGCCCGCGGTGGTGCAACTCGCGCCGGACCGCGCGGCGATCCAGGCCGATGGCGAGGATGTGTCCGTCGTCACGGTTTCCATCCTCGATGCCCAGGGACGCACCGTGCCGGTGGCGGCGAACAACGTCACCTTTGCGCTCGAAGGGCCGGGCCGGATCATCGGTGTGGGCAACGGCGATCCGAGCTGCCACGAGCCCGACGTGTTCGTGGCGACGGCCGTCATGCGCACCGTTCCGATCGACGGCTGGCGCTGGAAGAAGATCGCCGATCCCTACATACCGGATCTGCCGGAGGAGGGCGTATCGTTCGACGATTCAAGCTGGGACAAAACCGATGTCCGGGCGGAGAGCGGTCCGCTGGGTTTGAGAGAAAGAGCCGTGTTTCGTACGCGGTTCACTGTCGCCGCGCAGGATCTGGCGGCTCCGGTCGTCGAGCTTTGGTTTGGAAAGATCGAGGGCGACGGATCCGTTTACGTGAACGGCCAGCGGATCGGCGCGGCGGGCGATTCGCGCGCGGCTTCAATCTATGACGTCAAAACACTGCTGCACCCCGGCGAGAACACCCTCGCGGTGGCCCTCGCCAACTACGGACCGGCGGCGGGGCTGAACAAAGGTGTCATGCTGCATCTTCAGGAGACTCCGACGCCCGTGGAATGGCGGCGCAGCGTCTTCAACGGCCTTGCGCAACTCATCGTCCAGTCGGCCAAGGAAAGCGGCACGATCAAACTGACGGCGCTTTCCACGGGACTGAAACCCGTGACCGTCTCGATCCAGACCCGCCCGGTGTCGTCGCGGCCGGCGCTGCCGTGACCGGACGCGTGCGCTGAAACTGAAACTATCCCGGAGTTCTCATCCGGCGCGCGTTCGCCGGCGCGCATGGCCCCTGCGGCTGATCGCCGCCGGATCCGGGGGGAACGTCCCAACCGACGTTGGCGACGTCCGCGGAGCTCGGGCCGGATCCCCTCCCCCAGGCCTGCAAATGACCCCTCCCCGCCGTCGCGCTTGCGCCCCGGTCATTGGTCGTTAGTCATTGGCCATTCCCTTAATGTCCACCACCGTTTTCACCATCGCCAACCAGAAGGGCGGCGTCGGCAAAACCACCACGGCCGTTAATCTCGCCGCCGCGCTCGCCGAAAAGAAAATCCACACCCTGCTCGTCGATCTCGACCCGCAGGCCAACGCCACCAGCGCGCTCGGCATCGAGAAGCAGGAGGGCCGCAGCCTCTATGGACCGCTCCATGGCGAGGGTTCGGCCTTGGGGATGGTCACGCCCACCCCCTACGAGTACCTCGCCCTCATCCCCTCCGAGGTCGACCTTGCCGCCATCGAGATTGAACTCGCCCAGCAGGAGAACTACCTGCTCCGCCTCCGCCAGACCCTCCAGCCGGTGCGCGACTCGAACGGCTACCGGGCGGTCATCATCGATTGTCCGCCCGCGCTCGGCATGCTCTCGATGAACAGCCTCGCCGCCGCCGACCACCTGCTGATCGCCCTCCAATGCGAGTACATGGCGCTCGAGGGTCTCGGCCAGATCATCAAGGTCGTCGAGCGCCTGAAGAGCGCGGGCATCAACGGCGGCCTCGACATCGGCGGCATCGTCATGACGATGTTCGACATCCGCACCAACCTCTCGAAGCAGGTGGTCGACGAGGTGAAAAAGCATCTCCCTGACAAAATTTTCGAGACCGTCATCCCGCGCACGGTCCGCCTCAGCGAGGCGCCGAGTTTCGGCCAGTCGATCTTCCAGTACGATGCCGCCGGCCCCGGCGCCACGGCCTATCGCCACCTGGCCCTGGAGGTCATCGACCGCTTTGGGCTGCAGAACGCCTGAGTTGCCAGATGAGGAAATCCGGTTATCGGAACCCAAGCCCATCCGGCTTCCGGTTTCCCGCCTCCGCCATGCGATGAATGCGCTGACCAAATACCGCCACGTCTTCCTGGTCGGCCTGCAGAGCAACCTGGTCTACCGCTGGAACTTTCTCATCCGCGGCTTCTTCTCCCTCGCCCGCCTGGCGGTGGTGTTCATTCTCTGGGGCGCGGCCTACGCCGGTCTCACCCAGATCGGCGGCTACTCGATCGGGCAGACCTTCACCTACTTCACCGCCCTGATCGCGTTGCAGTTCATGGTGGGCGCCTTCAATGAGGACTACCAGATCGGCGAGGAAATCAGGAACGGCCTGATCAATCAGTTTCTGCTCAAGCCGGTCAACTATTACCTCTACCGCTTCACCGTCTTTCTCTCCGCGCGCGCCGTCTCGGGCGTGCTGGTCTTCGTGCCCCTGCTGGTGATCTATCCCCTGATCCGGAGCCATCTCACGTTCCCCGGCGACGCCTGGCGCCTCCTGCTCGGCGCCCCCGCGCTCGTGCTGGCCGCCCTGATTCAATTCACCCTCGCCTTCTGCTTCGGGCTGCTCGCCTTCTGGTTTCTGGAGATCCAGGGATTTGTCATCCTCTCCTATGCCGCCGAGACGCTGCTCAGCGGCCAGATTTTCCCGCTCGACCTGCTGCCGCCCGCGCTCTTCAAGGCGGCGCAACTCCTGCCCTTTTACTACATGATGTATTTTCCCGCCGCCATCATCACCGGCCGCATCAATGACCCGGTCTCCGCCGTGCAGGGCCTCGCCGTGCAAGTCGTGTGGGTCGGACTGTTCCTCCTCATCGCCCGCTTCATCTGGCAGGCCGGCCTGCGCAAACACACCGCCGGCGGCGGATGAGCTGATACCGGATACATGATACCGGAGACCGGAAAGAAATAGCAGCCCTCCCGCCAAATCGTAATCTATCCCTCTAAAATACTTTCCGGTATCCGGTATCCGAAATCATCGATCATGTCCCTCCGCCAATACCTCCGCGTCTGGCTCGCGTGCCTGCGCTATTCGCTGGTGCGGACCATGATGTTTCGCTTCGACTTCTTCCTCTGGTCGGCGGTCGAACTCGCCTGGATGAGCGTCAACGTGTTGCTGGTGGAGGTCATCTACCGCCACACCGACAGCGTGGCGGGCTGGAGCAAATACGAGATGCTGCTGCTGGTCGGCACCTCCATGCTGATCCAGCGCCTGCTGATGGGCTTCTTCTGGACCAATCTTTTCGAGATGGGCCGCAACGTTCGCACCGGCTATTTCGACTTCTATCTCGCGCAGCCCGGGAACCCGCTCTTCATGGTCTCGACGCGCAAGCTCGACCCCGACGGCCTGGCCAACACGTTCGTGGCCGCCGGGGTGATCTATTACTCCGCCCATCGCCTTGGTCTGCATCCCGGCGTCACCGGCGTGCTGCTCTATCTCGCCCTTGTCGCCTGCGGCTTGGTCATCCACTACAGTCTCTTCCTGCTCGCCACGTCCACGACGTTCTGGATCATCAAGACCGAGGGCATCGAAGGCAGCTACTTCACCGTCGTCGATTTCTCCCGCCTGCCGCGCGAGGCGTTCCGGGGCTTTGCCAACGTCCTGCTCGTCTACCTGCTGCCGGCGGTCGTGGTGAGCAACGTCCCTGCCCATGCGCTCATCCACGGCTTCCAGCCCGCCTATGCGCTCTGGCTGTTCGCGGCCAGCCTGGCGTGGTTCGCCCTGGCGGTGTTCGTCTTTAATCAAGGGCTGAAGCGCTATGCCAGCGCGAGCTCGTGACCATGGCTTCTCCATGGCGCCCGTCCGGTCCCGGACACCCGGGTGATTTGAAGTTTGGACATTCCCGGGAATTTGGCGTTTGAGATCTGCTGTTTCCCTTCCGCCATGGAGATCATCCACCCGCCCCTCGAGCAGTTGCAGCAACGCCTCGGCTATGCGTTCCGCGATCCGCGGCTGCTCGCGTGCGCGCTGACGCACACCTCCTACCTGCAGGACCATCCCGCCGCCGGCCCGGGCAACCAACGGCTGGAGTTCCTCGGCGACTCGGTGCTCCAACTCATTCTCTCCGAGGCGCTGTTCCAGCTTTACCCGGACGAACGCGAAGGGGCGTTGAGCAAACGCCGCGCCTCGCTGACGAAGGGACAGTTTCTCAGCCTGCTCGCTCGCGATCTCGGACTCGACGCCGGCCTGCGCCTCGGCCAGAGCGAAGAGCAGACCGGCGGCCGCCAGCGCGCCTCGATCCTGGAGGATGCCTTTGAAGCACTCGTGGGCGCCATTTATCTCGACAGTGACTTCGCCACGGCCCGCCGCGTGGTGCTCGACCGGTACGGCCCGCTGACTGAACGGCTCGCCCTCCTGCTCGGTGAGGACAATCCCAAGGGACGCCTGCAGGAACTCATTCAGTCCGGGCACGGCAACCGTGCACTGCGCTACGAGGTCACGCGCTCCGTCGGCGCGCCCCATGAGCGCGAATACGAGGTCAACGTCTACCTCCACGACCGGCTTCTGGGCACGGGACGCGGCAGTTCCAAGAAACTTGCCCAGGAATCGGCGGCCCGGGCGGCGCTGGTGGCGTTGAAGACGGATTCCTCCACGAAATCGTCATCCTGAGTGCCGCGGAATGTCGGTGGTGGAGCCCGCACTCCGTGCGGGCTTTCAGTGATCCGTAAGCCAAGGCCCGCCCTCCCGTTGGCCTGAGCCAAGTCGAAGGCGTGCGGACTTCCAGCGATCCGCGAATCAAACCTGCACGGAGTGCAGGTTCCACCTCTGCCTGCCGTCCCCAGTCTTCTGACCTCTGTCTGCTGCGCCATAGCCTTGGCGACGGCGGATGCGACCGATTTGCCTGTCGCCCGTTCTGCTGGCCAACAGAAGGCTTTCTCCTACAATTCTCCTTCCTCCCATGTCCGCTGCCAGCTCCCCGGTTTCCCGCTGCCGGCTCACCGGCGTGTGCCCGCCCGCCCGCGCCGCCGTGCTGGCCTCGCTCGTGCGCCAGCAGCCTGCGCCGGTGTGGCTTGTCATCACGGAAGAGCTGCGCGTCGCCGAGCAACTCGCCGAGGATATCATGCTTTTCCATGCCGCGTCGGAGGACATCCGGCCGTTGGAGGTGCGGGTGTTCCCCGAGTCGCTGGCGGATAGCCGCGACCAACGCGAGGCCTTCACGGCGTCGAGCGACCGGCTGACCGTGCTGTCGAAACTGCGGGCCACCCGATCGCTCGCCACCTTCGGCGACCAGCGTTTGCCGTCCCTCGTCGTCGCCACGACCGCCACCGCGTTGCTCCAGCCCGTCCCCGCCCTCGAGGAGTTCATCGGAAAGGAAATCAGCCTCGCGCGCGGCCAGCGGCAGCCGTTCCAAGGACTCATCGAACAGCTGCGTGCCTTCGACTACGACTCCGAGGCGGTCTGCGAGGCGCCCGGGCAGTATGCCGTGCGCGGCGGCATCATCGATGTCTATCCCGTCACCGCGACCCAGCCCTGCCGGCTCGACTTTTTCGGGGACGTGATCGAGGAGATCCGCGTTTTCGATCCCGTGACGCAACGCTCGGGCGGCCCCGTCGAGCACCTCCTGCTCTCCGCCTCGCCGCGCCTGCCACTCGGGCCGTCCACCACCGGACTGGCCGATTACCTCGGTCCGCTCACGCATCTTGTGTTCATCGAGCCGGCGGTGCTGGAGGAGACTTTCAGCCTGGTCGCCCGCGAGTCACCGGCGCAGCCGGCTTCAGCCCTCGAGCCCATTCTCGCCCGCGCCGCCGCCGCCTTCGGCGTGAGCGACCTCGATGAAGCCTCGGCACTTTTCGACGGAGCCGGGAGCGAGCAGACCTGGGACACGGAAAGCCTGGTTCACCACCGCCGCTATCCGGAGGACGCCCTCGTCGCGCAGGAACGGTTGCAGGCCGAGGAGGAGGCCCGGCGCCAGTTTCTGCAGCAGGCGGCGCGCTGGCAGCGGGAGGGCCATGCCATGGTCTTCGCCGTGGCGAAAGACGGCGAGGAACAGCGGACGCGGGAGATTCTCCGCGCCGACCCGGGGCTCAAGGGACTGCGTCCGCAGTTTCTGCGCGGCACGATCAACGAGGGGTTCCGCATCACGTTTCGCGACCGCGCCACCCTGAGCTGGCCCGTCGCGCTGCGCCGGGGCGAAAGCGAAGGCCGGGGCCTGGTCCTGGTCACCGAGACCGAAATCTTCGGCCGCCAGCGTCAGCGCCGGCCCGGCCTCCACCGGCGCGCGGTGGCCACGCCGTCGCAAATCGACCAGCTGCTCGATTTCTCCGAACTGGTCGAGGGCGACTTCGTCGTGCACCTGCAGCACGGCATCGCCCTCTACCGCGGTCTCACGAAGCTCGAGACCACCGACGGCGTGCGCGAAGTCATCTCGCTGGAATTCGATGACCAGGTGACGCTGCACGTCCCCCTGCAGGAGTCGCACCTCATCTCGCGCTACGTGGGCCTCGCCAAAACCCACCCGCAACTCGGCCGTATTGGCACCGGCCGCTGGGAAAAGACCAGCACCGCCGCCGAGCACGCCACGCTCGACCTCGCCGCCCAGCTGCTCGAAATCCAGGCGCGCCGCGCCGCCCAGCCCGGCCACGGCTTTGCGCCCGACACGGCCTGGCAGCGCGAATTCGAGACGTCGTTTGCGTTCACGGAGACGCCCGACCAGCTCCGCGCCATCACCGAGACCAAGGCCGACATGGAGCAGTCGCGCCCCATGGACCGCCTCATCTGCGGCGACGTCGGCTTTGGCAAGACCGAGGTCGCCATCCGCGCCGCGTTCAAGGCCGTGATGGACGGCCGGCAGGTGGCGGTGCTCGTGCCCACCACCGTGCTGGCCCAGCAGCATCTCAACACCTTTCGCGAACGGATGGCGGGCTACCCCGTCGCCATCGAGATGCTCAGCCGCTTCCGCTCGCGGCAGGAGCAGCGCCAGATCCTCGCGGCGGCCGCGCGGGGCGGGATCGACATCCTCATCGGCACGCACCGGCTGATCCAGCGCGACGTCGCCTTCAAGGACCTCGGCCTGGTGGTCATCGACGAGGAGCAGCGCTTCGGCGTGAAGCACAAGGAGGTGTTCAAGCAGTGGCGCGCCCACGTCGACATGCTGTCGATGAGCGCCACGCCCATTCCCCGCACTCTCTACCTGGCGATGACCGGGGCGCGCGACCTCAGTGTCATCGAAACCCCGCCGGCGGACCGCCACCCCATTCAAACCATCGTCAAAACCTATGACGAGAAACTCGTGATCGACGCCATCCGCCACGAAATCCGCCGCGGCGGCCAGGTCTTCTACCTGCACAACCGCGTCCTGACGATCGCCGGAGTGGCGCAGCGCCTGCGCGAGCTCCTGCCCGACCTCAGCATCGCCGTCGGTCATGGGCAGATGAACGAGGGCGAGCTCGAGCGGATCATGACCGAGTTCGTGGCGGGCCGCCATCAGGTGCTCGTGTGCACGACGATCATCGAGAGCGGACTCGACATCCCCAACTGCAACACGATCCTCATCGAGGGCGCCGATCGCTTCGGTCTCTCGCAGCTTTACCAGCTCCGCGGCCGGGTCGGCCGGTTCCGGCACCAGGCCTACGCCTACCTCCTGTTGCACCGCCACACGCGGCTCATGGATCTCGCCCGCCAGCGGCTCAACGCCGTCCGCCAGCACAACCAGCTCGGCGCCGGGTTTCGTATCGCCATGCGCGATCTCGAACTGCGCGGCGCCGGCAACCTCCTCGGGCCCGAGCAGAGCGGCCATATCGTGGGCGTGGGCTTCGAACTCTACTGCCAGCTCCTGCGCCAGAGCATCGCCCGCCTCAAGGGCGACCGCACCGCCGCCGTCATCCGCGCCGCGGTGAAGCTCGACTTCGTGTTCGTCGGCGAGGGCGAGGCCGCCGCCGACCGCCGCCGCTATGAGGACGGCTACACCGTGCTGCGCGACGCCGAACTGGCCGCCGGCGAGTGTCCTAGAATCCAGGCCCGGATCCCGTTCGCTTATATCGGCGAGACCCGCCTGCGCATCGATGTCTACCGCCGCCTCGCCCTGGTCGAGAGCCCCGCCCGGCTCCGCGCCATCGCCGCCGAGCTGCGCGACCGTTTCGGCAGGTTTGGCGACGAAGTGCGGGCGTTGTTGCTGGTCACCGAAATACGCCTGCGGGCGGAACAAAAACAAGTATTGACCGTCGAAACCGAAGGCAACCGTCTGAAATGTCTGCGCCGCTCCGGACAACACGACAATTTCATCATGCCGGGAAAGAGGTTTCCCCGCTTGACCGCCCTTCGCCCGCTCCTAAGGTTACGCGAGATCGTCGCCTTTTTGAACAACCTGCCGGACTCATGACCTATTTCCGCGTCGCTGTCGCCAGCGCATCGCTCCTTGTCGCCGCCACGCTCGCCC
>CAJAKX010000077.1 GCA_903940425.1 uncultured Opitutia bacterium
CGTAGAGCATGCGCACCAGCAGGTCGCGACCGAGCACGTCGGTGCCAAGCCAGTGCCGGAGGCCGGGCGCCGACGCACCGAGTTCAAGACTGGTCTCTTCATAGCTGTACGGACTGAGCAGCGGCCCGAGGCAGCAGGCGAGGGCCACGACGAGCAGCGTGCAAGCGCCGAACACCGCCAGCTTGTTCTGGCGCAGGCGCAGCCACGCGTCGTGCCCGGGCGACGAGCCGCGTTCGACGACTTCGTCGTCGGGCGAGAGGCGGGAGGCGTCAGGCGGGAGGCTCATTCGAGGCGGACCTTCGGGTTCATCCAGGCCTGCACGACGTCGACCAGGAGGTTGAGTGCCATGATGAGTGCGGCGTAGAGGATGACCGTCCCGAGCACCAGCGTGTAGTCGCGGTTGAACGCGCTGGTCACGAACTCGCGGCCGAGGCCGGGGATCTGGAAGATCGTCTCGATGACGAAGGAGCCCGTCAGGATGCCCGCGGTGGCCGGCCCGAGGTAGGCGACCACGGGCAGCAGCCCGCCGCGCAGGGCGTGCTTGAAGACCACCCGGGCCTCGGAGGCACCCTTGGCCCGCGCGGTGCGGATGTAATCCTGATGGAGCACCTCGAGCAGGCCGCCGCGGGTGAGGCGCGAGATCGGCGCGGCGTAGGCGAGGCCAAGCACGAGCGACGGCAGCACGCGGTCCGCGGGAGAATACCAACCGGACGCGCTGAACCAGCCGAGATGAATCGCGAAGGCCAGCACGCATAGGGGGCCGATCACGAAGGTCGGCACCGAGAGGCCGATCGTGCCGACGGCGGACGCCAGATAATCGGCCCAGGTATTGCGCCGCAGGGCCGCGATGATGCCCAGGGACAGGCCGAGCAGCAGCGCCACGCCGAGCGACCATAACCCGAGCTCGAGGGAGACGGGCAGCTTGTCGGCCAGAATCTCGTTGACCGTGCGGTTGGAGTATTTGAACGAGGGGCCGAAGTCGCCGTGCAGCAGACTGCCGAGATAGTCGAGGTACTGCCGGGGGAGCGGCTGGTTCAAACCATAATGCGCCTCCAGGTTACGGAGGATCTCGGGCGGCACGGCCTTCTCCGCCGTGAACGGCCCGCCCGGCACGAACCGCAGCATGAAGAACGTGGCGGTGACGATGAGGTACAGCGCGAGCAGGGATTGCAGCAGGCGCGACGTGATGAAACGCAGCATGGCGGACGAGGGACAGTGAAGGCGAAAGGAAGGGGGAGACGAGGAAACTTTTCAGTCCAGTCAGCGTCTGGTCACCCTCGCGCTCACTTTCGCCCTCCGCGCGACTGCCACCAGCAGGCGGCATTATTCCGCGCTGAACCGGTAGCCGATGCCCGATTCGGTGCGGAAATATTTCGGTTGATTGGGTTCGTCTTCGAGTTTCTGCCGCAGGTGGGTCATGTACACGCGCAGGTATTGCGTCTGCTCCTCGGCCTTGGGCCCCCACAGTTCGCGCAGGATCTGCCGGTGCGTGATCACCTTGCCCCGGTGGAGCAGGAGCAGACGCAGCAGCGCGTATTCCTTGGGGGTCAGCTTCACCACGGCCCCCGCCTTCGTCACCACCCGCCGCGCGAAATCGACCTCCACGTCGCCGAAACGCGCGTTGCTTTCCTCCTCCGGGCTTTGCACGCGCCGCAGCATCGCCCGCAGGCGCGCGAGCAGTTCGCCACCCCCGAACGGCTTGCTGAGATAATCGTCTGCCCCGGCGTCGAGCGCCTCGATCTTGTCCGTCTCCTGGCCGCGGACCGAGAGGATGAGCACGGGCAGCCGGCTCCATTCGCGCAACCGCTTGAGCACCTCGATGCCGGGCAGGTCGGGCAGGCCGAGATCGAGGATGATGGCGTCGGGCCGCTTGGTCGCTGCCTCGACCAGGCCCGGTCCGCCGCCCTCCGCCTCGCGCACGCGAAAGCCCGCGCCTTCCAGTGTCACGCGCAGCAGGCGGCGGATCTGCACCTCGTCGTCGATGACGAGCACTTCGGGTTGGAAGGTGTCGGTGCTCATTCGGGGGGTACGCTGGCAGGGCGTTCGAGGGGAAGAAAGATCGCAAAGCGCGCCCCGCCGCCCGGCTGGTTGCCTGCCTCGACGCGGCCGCCGTGTGCCTCGGCGAAACCGCGCGCGATGGAAAGCCCCAGGCCCAGCCCGCCCGTCCGTCCCGGATCACCGCGGTAGAATTTGTCGAACAGCCGGTCCAGCTGCTCGGGGCGCAGTCCGGGTCCGTTGTCCGCCACCGCGAGCCAGAGCTGGCCCGCCGCCTCGTCGGTGCCGGCGGCGAGCGTGATCAAGGCCGTCGGCGGCGTGTGCACGCAGGCGTTGTGGATGAGGTTGGCCAGCGCCTGCTGGATGAGGCCGGCGTCGGCGCGCACCAGCGGAAGGCCGGCGGGCAGGTCCATCCGCACGGTCCGGCCGCGCAGGGCGTCGGCGGTCATTTCCCGCGCGGCGTTGATGAGATCGGCCGGATCGCACCAGTCGCGCCGCAGCCGCAGCGTGCCCGACTCAAGGCGGGTCATGTCGAGCAGGTTGTTCACCAGCCGCTGCAGCCGCTGGGTCGCCGTGCGGATCTCCGCCACCAAGGGTCCGTCCGCGAGGTTCTCCGCGGCCGAGGCGATCACCGCGAGCGGCGTCTTCAACTCGTGCGACACGCCGTCGAGCAGCGTGCGGTGCAGCTTTTCCGACTCCCGCGAAAGGCGCGCCGCCTCCTCGGTGGCCCGCAGGCGCTCGCGATCCAGCGCCAGGGCGATCTGGGTGGCGAAACTCTCGAGCAGGTCGCGCTGGTTGACGGGCAGCGTCGCCTCCGCCGGCGGGTTGACACCCATCGCCCCCACGCAGTTTTCGCCGGCAAGCAGGGGCAGGTAGAATCCCTCGGCGGCCGGCAGCGTGTCCGTGAAGCGGCCGGCGTTCTTGTGGTTGCGAAACGACCACGTGGCGACGCCCTGCTCCTTCTCGTCGGCCACATAGGTTGCCGCCGGGTGCAGCAGCAGGCGGCCGGGCTGGGCGGGATCCTCGGTGAAAATCGCCAGGCGCGCGCCGAACAGCTCCTGCACTTGCGCGGCGGCGTTGCGCAACACCTCGTCGGCGGACCGGGCGGCGGCGATGGCGCGCGTGAGCTGGTAAAGGGCGATGGCGCGCTGTTCGCGCTGGCGCTGATCGCGCTCCTGAACGCGCAGCCGCCCGGTGAGTCGGCCGGTGACCAGCGCGATGACAAAGAAAATCCCGAACATCAGGCCGTCTTCGAACTTGTCGATCCGGAAGGTGAAGATTGGCGGAATGAAGAGGAAATTCCACGTCAGCGCGCTGAGCGTGGCGGCGAGCAGGATCGGCCCCTGACCCACAAAAAGCCCCAGCAGGACCACGGCCGTGAGATAGAAAAGCGAGATCGCCGTGTAGCCGATCAATCCCTGGATGGTCAGTCCGGCCAAGGTCATGCCGAAAACCGTCAACAACGCCGTCACGTATTCCCGCGGGCCCGACGCCGCGGAGACGGTCCATTCCCGCCAGCGGCTGCGTCCCGTGCGCGGCTCGGCGGGCACGACGTAGACGTCAATCTGCCCGCTCCGGCGGATCAGGCGGTCGGCCAGCGATCCGCCGCGCAGGAAATCCAGGACGGGATGGCCCCGCGATTTGCCGATGACGATCTGGCTGACGTTATGCTGCTGGGCGACGCGCACCAGTGTGCCGGCGACATCGCGGTCGGGCACCACGACGATCTCGGCGTTTAGTTCACGGGCGAGGGCGAGATTCTCGTCCAGCAGTTTCCGCTCCTCCGGCGTGTGCGGCGCTGTCGTCTCGACGTTCACGGCGAGCCACGGCGCATCGAGGGCATAGGCCATGCGACGGGTCCAGCGGATGAGCCGCGTGGAAAACGGGCTGGCGCCGACCGCCACGAGCAGCCGTTCGCCGCTGCGCCAGATGGCGCTGATCTGCCGGTCCTCGCGGATTTCGCGGAGCTGCTTGTCCACCCGCTCGGCGGTCAGGCGCAGGGCGAGCTCGCGCAGCGCCGTGAGGTTGCTTTCCTTGAAGAAATTGTCGGCGGCGACGGCGGCGCGGTCGCCCAGGTAGACCTTGCCCTCTGCGAGCCGCTCCCGGAGCAGCTCAGGGGTGAGATCAACCAGCTGGATTCCGGCGGCTGCCTCGATCATCGAGTCCGGCACGGTCTCGCGCACGGCCACACCGGTGATCTGGCGGACGGTGTCGGCGCGGCTTTCGAGGTGCTGGACGTTGAGCGTGGTGAAAACGTCGATGCCGGCGGACAACAGTTCCTCGACATCCTGCCAGCGTTTGACATGACGCGAGCCGGGGGCGTTGGTGTGGGCGAGTTCATCCACGACGGCGAGGCGGGGACGGCGCGCGAGCACGGCCTCCAAATCCAATTCTCCGAGCTGGGTGCCGCGGTAGTCGATCAGCTTGCGCGGCACGACCGGCAACCCTTCGAGCAGGAGCTGGGTTTCCTCGCGCCCGTGGGTTTCCACCAACGCAACCACCACATCCATCCCCTCGGCGTGGGCCTTGCGCGCCGCCTGCAGCATGGCGTAGGTCTTGCCCACGCCGGGCGAAGAGCCGAAGAAGATCTTGAGGCGCCCGCGGCTCGACTGCCGCTCCTCCTCGCGA
>CAJAKX010000078.1 GCA_903940425.1 uncultured Opitutia bacterium
AAAGCAAACAAGGCCTAACGGACGTTAGGGGTGGCGTGTGCACGCTTGTATAGGTAGAAGGTTGCGGCGGATGCCGCTCGGTTGGCCAGTAGTCAGACTCTGATTCAGCAATGGACTGCAGGTAAAATGGGAGATTCGGGGGCTGATAATCGGTGTCGATTGGTACAAGGGGGTTCATTTTAAGCTCGTATTCGTATGGGTTAATGGTATGGTCGCGGCATGGTGGAAATCGGTGAACTTGGCTGCTTGGTGACGTCTGTGGTGGGGTACTCCCCAAGGTACAGGGAATTGGGTGCCTTTCTGGTACTGGCTGGCCAAGTTGAGCTGACTGGAGTGGAGGCAGAAATGAAGCGGTTCGGGGTAAGGGGACGAAGGTTCGGCCCGGTCCGTGCCTGTGCGGGGTGACGATTGGACCGGGTTGACCATATTGCTCCCATGCGCACCTCGTCGCCGATGCCTGGCGACGAACGGATGCGCCGCATCGGCGAATTGATCTGCAAGGGCATCCTCTGCTCGCCCGCCTTGCGCTTTGATCCGACAGGGACGCTGGTCCGGACCGAAGCGGCCGCCGCTGAGCCCGAAGAGCGCATCGTGGACTACCTTCGCCGGCATCACTCGGCCTCGCCTTCGGAAATGCGGGCGGTGCTGAACCTCTCCCGCTCCCGGACCTACCGGGCATTGCAGTGGCTCCTGTTGTCCGGCCAAATCGTCACAAATGGCGGGCAGACTTCGGCGGCGGCCTATCGCCTGGCGGACTTCGACCCAAGCCGGAATTGATGGCCACTAACGCCCAGTCCAGCAGTCCCCCGGCAGCGATGGTGCCGGTCGCCATCTACACCCGGGTGTCCACCGACAACCAGGTCGGCGGCCGTTTCGACTCGTGCGAGAGCCAGCTTGCGGTCTGCCGCGACCACGTCCGAAAGAACGCGGCGCTCGGCTGGGTCGAGGTCGGCCATTTCACCGACCCCGCATTTTCAGGGAGCACGATGAACCGGCCCGGCCTCCTTGCCCTCATGCACCGCATCGAGGCCGGCGGCGTCAAGGTAGTGCTCATCTTCAAGCTCGAACGGATGTCGCGCAACATCGACGAATGGGGACCGTTCCGGAACTTCCTGAAAAAGCACGATTGCCGTCTGGAGAGCGCGACGGAGGACATTTCCGAGAATACGCCGTCGGGCCGGCTCAAGAACAACCTGATGTTGAGCTTCTCCCAATATGAACGGGAGAACACCGTGGAGAAGACGAAGGTGAAGATGGTGCAGCAGGCGGTGCGCGGCTATTGGAACGGCGGGGCGCTGCCCTACGGGTACGCCTACGACAAGAATACGCAGAGCCTGCTTCCCCACCCCGAAGAGGCGCCGGTGGTCCGGCGTATCTTCGAAGAAGCGGCCCGCTTGGTATCGCTCGAACAGGTCGCCGGCGCCCTAAACCGCGAAGGGTTGCGCACGCGGGTCCGTCTCTTTCGTCACCTCGACGGAACCGAGCATACCGTAGGCGCCAAGCACTTCCGTTCCGACGGTCTGCGTCTGTTGGTCAAGAATCCGATCTACCGGGGAGTGATTCGATACGCCGGTACCGAATACCCCGGCCGCCACGAACCATTGGTGACGGATGAGTTATGGGAAAAGGCGAACGCAGCGGTTGTGAAGACGGTCCGATCGGCCCAAGTGCTAAAGCTGGACCAGGACCGGCAGTTTCACCTCCTCAAGGGCCTGGTGCATTGCGGCTGCTGCAACCGCGCCCTCGTGCCGCACGCGAGCGGGAACCGCGACGAATCCGGCCGGTTCTACCGGTATTACTATTGCACCCACCTGGTGAAGGAGCGCACCGACTCCCGGTGCACCGTTCGTCGCATCGCGGCGGGGTCACTGGAGAGCGCGGTCGTCCA
>CAJAKX010000079.1 GCA_903940425.1 uncultured Opitutia bacterium
CAGCCACCACGATTTAATCACGGGACCGGCTGAGCGTTTTGAGCCGCACACGGTCTCCGCGAATAAGCGCTTCTTTCTTGGCCCGGCTCCAGCGTTTAATCTGAAGTTCGCGGCGGCGCGCATCTGAAAAGGTGGCATATGTTTCAATACGCAAGACCGTCACGGGCGGATCCAACTGAGTTGTACGGCAAGCTTGGCCGGTCAGATGATCGTCGAGCCTTTGTTCGAAGTCGGTGGACGAACCGACATAGATGACGCCGGACATGAGGCGAAGTAAGTAAACCGCCGATTGGCCTCTCGACAGGCTCGGGGCCATTCGACGCGCGACAAGCATCAATTCGTTGGATTGCATTGGGTTTGCCGGCCGCAGGCCATGAGCAAGCCGGGCTTGGCCGGCGCGTCGAATGGCTGCCCGGCATGGATCGTTCCACGAACTTTTTGGAGCGAATCCGGCTGTTTTCGAGGGGATTTCCCTCTGAACCCTCAAAGGTGGGTCAAAGCCTGGAGCGAATCGGTGGGCAGACTTACCGACTTCCGGATGTCGGATTCGCTCCATTCGCTCCACATTCTGCCGTTTTTTCGCCCTTAGGGGTAGCTCTTATCCGCTTAGGGGTAGGGTCTAACCCGAAATCGAGGTCGGTTTGGTCGAAGGCACGATCTGCCGAAGGAAACGTCTCGGCGGCATGTTCAACTACTATTATCGGGACGCTGCTTGAGCATGCGTTTGAGTTTTCAGACACCACCCCGCAGCAGCTGCGGGGAATGCTTCAGTCTTCCACCTAGATTTTCTCGGCCTTCTCATAAATCACTAGATCGCCCTCGCCGCGCAAGTCGCTGGGATGGTAACGCGGAATCGGCAGTTCGAATTGTTTGAATTGGACGGGGGCGGTTTTCTTGTCCACCAGGCCGACGGCCACGGCGACGCCATAGATGATGGCTTCGGGGCGCGGCGGGCAGCCCGGGATATAGAAGTTCACCGGGACGATCTTCTCCACCGGCCCTATGACGGAGTAGCTATCGTACCAGATGCCGCCGCCGCACGCGCATGAACCAATGGCAAAGACGAGCTTCGGGGCCGGCATGGCCTCATAGGCGCGCCGGAGCGCCTTGGCCGTGGAACGCATCGCGGGGCCCTGGCAGAGCATCACATCGGCGTGGCGGGGCGACCCGACCAGCTTGATACCGAAGCGTTCGACATCGTAATAAGGCGTGAGCACGTTCAGCACCTCGATGTCGCAGCCATTGCACCCACCGCTGTTGGCGTGGTAGACCCACAGCGACCGGCTGAACATCTTCTGGCAAAGATTCTTGAGCATGGCGGTTCAGTCCAGCTCGATCTTGATGTCGTCCGCCGCCGGTTCCCCCTCGAGGTAGGACTGCGAGCGGAAAATCCAGCGCTCGTTTTGCAGGTCGTCGAAGCGATAGCCCTTCTGCTGCAACTGTTCCAGGGGCGAAGGCTCCTGGAAGCAGCGCCCGCAGCGCTGGCAGGTGCTCATGAATAGATCCAGGCGTTGTTGCAGGTCGCCGATGCGATCCGTGCCGGTCTCAAACTCCAGGCTCATGGTGATGGCTTTTTCGGGGCAGACATCGGCACAGCGGCCGCAGTAAGTGCAGCGGCGGCCGAGATATTTCAGGATGCGAACCTCCTGACAGACGTCGAACACGAGGATCTCGTGCGCCGGGCAGTTATTGGCGCAGCCCGCGCAACCGATGCACTTGGCCGCGTCAAAGATGGGCCGCCCACGGAACTTGGGCGGCACCGGCTGGGAGCGCGCGGGATAGGGCAGCGTCACCCGCCCCGCTTTCAGGCAGATCAGCGTCTCTTTGAATTTGCTCAGGAAAGACATGGCTTTTCTCCCTTACAGGCCGTAACTCGCCAACACCAAGGCCGCCAGCGCCAGCACCAGCAGACCGGCGAAATATCGGATGGCTTGGTCGATCCGGAAACGCGCGTGCGTGGCCGCCACCAGCGTGACGAGCAACACCAGCGCGGATACCTTGGCCCAAAACAGCAGCCAGCCCAGCGGGAATCCCCAGCCCGAGCCCCACGGTACCAACAGCGCCACAAACAGCGTGCTGTAGATCACGAGCTTCGCCATCTGCGCGTACTTGAACAGCGCCAGCTTCGGCCCGGAATATTCCATCAGCGGACCCTCCATCAGCTCGGTCTCCGCCTCGGAAATATCGAACGGCACCCGCTGCACGAACGCCTGGAAGGACAGAATCATCACCCCCAGCATCAACAACCCTGACCACGGAAAACCGCCGTTCACATAGACCGACCCGTTCAATACTGTGTCGAGCCGGAACGACTTGGTATGAATCGCCCCGACGATGATGGCCACTGCTAACAAGGGCTCCAGCGCGATCATCGTCATCATCTCGCGGCTGATCCCAATCAATGAGTAAGTGGATCCCGACGCCAGCCCGGCCAGCAGCGTGCAAATGCCGCAGAGCGTCAGCAGGTAAATGAGTAGGATGACGTCGCCCGCGTCGTTCATCGGGGCCGCGAAACCCATCGGCACCAGGCACGCCACCGTCAGCACGGTGGCCAGCGACAGGTACCCCGCGAACCGTTGCATGACCGGTGATTCGCCCGACTCGATGTCCTCCTTGCCGAGCAGCTTCAGGAGGTCAATGTAAGGCTGCCGGATCGGCGGCCCCTGCCGCGACTGGACAATGGCGGTGATTTTGCGCAGCACGCCCTGGAAGAACGGCGCCACCAGCAGCACGATGGCGACATTGGCGAGGGCGCCGAGGATAGGCCAGAGGAGGTTCATTTCTTTTGCCTGGCCAATTGTTCCAACTCCGCCTGCGACCACACCTTCGTGGCGCCGGACTTGAGATCAATCGTCTCCAGCCGGTCGGTGCAGGAGAAACAGGGGTCAATGCTGCCTAACGAAATGGTCATGTCCGCGAGCTGCTGGTCCTTGATCATCGCCGGCACGCCCTGCAGGTTTTGGTAGGTCGGCGCGCGCACCCGCCAGCGGCGGGGACGGTTGTTCTCGCCGGTGATGACGAAATGGTGGCACTCCCCGCGCGGCGCCTCGACCGACGATAGCCCGAACCGCCCGACGGGCAATTCGTCGGCAATGGTCAATTGCAAGGGACCTTCCTCCATGTTCGTGAGGCACTGGCGGATGATCTTGATCGACTCGAACACTTCCGCCATCCGGACCACCAGACGCGCCCAGGCGTCGCCCCCCTCGGCGGTGATGACCGTGAATCCGACGCGGTCGTAGGCCGCATACGGATGATCGCGCCGGCAGTCGATGTCCACGCCTGCCGCGCGCGCCACCGGGCCGAGGAGCCCGAAATTTTTCACTAGGGCGCGATCCGCGACACCGACACCCCGCGTGCGTTGCTGAATGTTGGCGTCCTTGCTCACCGCGCCGACCACCGCGCGCCATTCGGCTTCCAGGCGGTCGAGTACTTGGCCGAGTTCGCTTCTGAGTTCCGGTCCGATCTCCCAGCGCACGCCGCCGATCAGGCACAGCCCGTAGGTCTTGCGGTTGCCGCAGATCTTTTCGGCGATCCACATGACCGGTTCGCGGATGCGGAAACTTTGCATGAACAGGGTG
The DNA here is from genome assembly GCA_903940425.1 of uncultured Opitutia bacterium. Classification (GTDB taxonomy): domain Bacteria; phylum Verrucomicrobiota; class Verrucomicrobiia; order Opitutales; family Opitutaceae; genus Fen-1467. The sequence continues at coordinate 3,582 of CAJAKX010000079.1, forward strand.
TCGAAACCCACAATATGACAGGCGAGCCCGACCCAAAGGAGGTGACTTTGCAGGCGCTCGATCTCCAGCATGATCGTGCGAATGTATTCGGCGCGCGGGGGCGGCCGGACGGCGATGGCGTTCTCCACGGCTTGGACGTAGGCCACACTGTGCACACATCCGCAGATGCCGCAGATGCGCTCGGCCATCACCGGAATCTCGTTGTAGGTCAGGGAGGCCTCGGCGCGCTTCTCAATGCCGCGATGAGCCATGAAACCGCGATACTCGCACCCGCGCACCATTTCGCCCTCGACGTAGAGCCGGAAGTGCGAGGGTTCGTCGAGCGTAGGATGGAACGGGCCGAACGGGACGACGGTGCAGCCCTCCGGCGGCTCGTCGAACTGAAACTCGCGTTCGTCGTCGAAGCCGGCGGGAACGCTATTCCACGGCACGTCCTTGCGCAGCGGATGCACG
>CAJAKX010000080.1 GCA_903940425.1 uncultured Opitutia bacterium
CAGCAATGCCGAGGCGATCCTCAAAGCCCAGCAGGAGGGGAGGCTGGGTGGCGCCCGCGTGGTGCAGATATTTTCCGACCAGCCGGCGGCACGCATCCTCGAACTCGGCGCCCGTTTTGGCGTGCCCGCGCAGTTTCTCGACCCGGGGCCGTTCAAGACCAGGTTCGACGAGGCCGGCGAGACGCGCTACCTCGAAACCCTCCAGGCGTGCCAGCCGGGGCTCATCGTCCTGGCGGGTTTCATGCGCATCCTCAAGCCGCGGTTCGTCGGGGCGTTTCCGCAGACGATCATCAACCTGCACCCGAGCCTGCTGCCCTGCTTTCCGGGGCTCGACGCCATCGGCCAGGCGTGGCGGCGCGGCGTGAAGGTGACCGGCTGCACGGTGCACTATGTGACCGCGGAGGTGGATGGGGGGCCGATCATCGACCAGCTGCCGGTGCGGATCGAATCCGACGACACGCTGGCGACCCTCGAGGCCCGGGTGCACGCGGCCGAGCACGCGCTCCTGCCGGCCGTGATCGCGCGGCTCAGCGGGATCGGCGTCGGTCGGGCCTCGTGAGATTCATTCAGAAGCCATGAAGCCGTGAAAGAACGAATGGCGCGTTTTTTTCCTGGTTTCCCGGCTTCTGAATCAATGATGCCTTGCTCCTGCTACCGCGGCAGGCGGAGCGTCAGCTCGGCATCCTTGTAGCCGAGCGTGAAGGTGTCGCTGGTGATGTGCTTGATCTTAACCTCCACGGTGATCACCCCGTAGAGGAGCGACAGCGTGTCGCCTTCATCGAAGGGTTTCCGGCCGATGATGATGGTGGGGTGTCCTCCGGACTCGACGATGCCGCGAACCTGGACGGCCGGGGCGAGCCGTTCGAGCAGTTCCTGATCCGTCAGGGCGGCCCGCTTGGAGGGATCACCCATGGCGGAGGCGTCCCCGCCGCCGGGGGAGCGTTCGCTGGGGCGGCTGAACGGATTGCGCAGCTCGGCCGGAAGGATCGGTTGCGCATCCCGCCCGTGCAGGAGGGCGTCGATTCTTTCGTGGGTTTTATCGAAACTGGAGGTCTCAGACGCCGCCGGGCTGGCCGTGCCGGCCGCGCGCAGCACCGGCAGGCAGAGCAACAACAGGGCGAAGATGGCGGAGCGTAGCATCATGGAAAGCCGAGCAGGTCGAGATTGAGCTGGAGGGACACGTCGCTGGTCTTGGGATCCTGCCGCTGGAGCAGGAAGGAGTTGATGCGGCCGAAGTGCGAGCCGGTTTCCAGCCGTTGCAGATAGGCGACGGCCGAACGGAAGGAACCGGTGAGCCTGAGCGAATAGGGCACGCGTTTGTAGGTGGTGGGGGCGTCGCCATCCTGCAGGGCCGCGGGGCGCTGCAGCAGTTCGATCAGCTTGACCCGCGTATCCTGCTCGATCTTGTAGAAGTACCAGAAGTTTTCGGGGATGTTTTTCTCCACGACCAGGTTTTCCGTGATGCGCTGGGTGGCCGCGCGCGCGGCGGTGAGTTCCGTCCGCAACTGCGAGCCGCGGGCGATGGCCTTGAGCATGACGTCGCCTTCGCGGGCGCGTTTTTGCTGCAGGGCTTCGAGATCGCGCAAGTCGAGTCGAATCCACTGGCTCGCCCCGGCGAACAGAATCGACAGGACGAGGCAGGCGGCGCAGAACGGATAACGCAGCGCCAGCGGGCCGAGCTGGGCCAGAAACTTATTGTTCATGGGTGGCGGACGGCGGGTTTGAGCACGATCTCGAAGTTGAACAGGTTGTCCTGCCGGGCACGGTCCAGGCTGGGGGCGGTGATGTCGCCGAACAGCGATTTGACCTGGGCGTCGTTCCGCAGGGTCTCAATGTAGTGGCCGAGCACGCGGCTGGCTTGTTCGGGCGATTCCGCGAGGCTGCCGCGCATGGTGACGGTCCCGTTCGCGTACCCGATGGTGTCGACGGTCATGCGATCGGGAAGCGTGCGGCTGATGTTGAGGACAAACTCGGAGGGGACAAACGGGATGTAGATGAGATCGCAGGCGTCCTGGATCTTGCCCGCTTCAATCATGTAGTCCCGCAGCACGAATTGCAGTTCATCGTATTCCCGGCGGTGCGTGGTGATCTTCTCGTCCCAGAAGCGAAGCTGGCCGGCGACGCTGTGACGCGTGATCAACTGCCAGCCGACCAGCAGGAACATGATGAAGGCCAGCGCGCCGGCGCAGGCGTTGATGAGGAAGCGCACCCGGACCACGCGATCCTCGGGCAGGGTTATGAGATCCCGGAAATCGGAATGCCAGTTCGGCTCCAGATCAAATTCAGTCGGGTTTCTTGGCATGGGAGGCCGGGCCGAGCCGGGCGATCAGGCTGAACAGGCTCAGCCAGTGCGGGCCGAGCCGGGCGGGAATATCGTCGTTGAAGGTGATGCCGAGCGCCGTGAGCCACGCGACGCAATCCACCGGGAGCACCTGCATCTCGATGGAGGCGGCCAGCGTCTGGGCCATCCACGCGAGGCCGGCGGGCAGAAAGGTGCAGTAGAGGTCGTTCACCCGCTGGCCGGTCTGCAGCTCGAAGTAGTCGATGGCCGGCTTGAGATTGCGCACCAGCTGCCGCAGCAGGCGGGGCGCGCGCGCCACGATGTCGGCCTCGCCGGCGAGCAGGCGGGCGCGGATGGTCGTCAAGTCTTCGCCGCCCAGTTCCTTCCGCGCGGTCTCGACCAGGGCGTTGAATCCGAACTCGAGTGGGGCGGGCGTGTGAACGCCATTTTTGCCCAGGATGAACACGTAGGTGCGATGGAGATCGATTTCCACCACCGCGGCCGGCTGGGAGTCACCGATCATGGCCTGATAGCTCAGCACGCCGCCCAGGACCGGCAGCGACGAGATCTCCATCTGCCGGGGGTGCACCCCGAGGGCGAGGAAGCGGCTCTGGGCGGCCTGCAGTTCCTCGGCAGCCTCGCCGCACAGGAGCACTTCCTTGACGGGGGGATGCGCGGAATCGAAGGGGGCGCCATCGAAGGGGCTGATGAGGGCGATGCGCCATTTATCGGCGGGGATCTTGTACTGGCTGGCCAGCAGCGTGGGCAGGTAGTCCGCCTCGGCGAGCTTCCGGGAGTTGATTTCCTCGCGCTGCAGCAGCCGTGTGGGCGGAAAGATGCCGCAGATGCCCGGAATGAAGGCCTTGTATTCGGGGAAAAGCGTGCGCAGCTCGCGGCTGACCGCGCCCGGATCATCCGCCGGCAGTTCGA
>CAJAKX010000081.1 GCA_903940425.1 uncultured Opitutia bacterium
CGCTTTTCCCGGTGCTCGGCTTCGTCAACCTATTTGGCGCATGCTACTCGTGGGTCTGGGATCACTGGCAGTACCTGCCTGACCTCGGCCCGCTGGCGCTGGTCGCGGCCAGTCTCGCTCAAGGCTGGGACTGGGCGGCGAGCCGCCTCCGCTGGATCGGCCCGGCGCTGGTGGCGGCGCTCGCCCTTGTGCTCGGTGCGCTGACGTGGAACCACTGTGCGGTGTTCCATGACGATCAAACGCTATACCGCGCCACCATCGCGCTGAATCCCGGTTGCTGGCTGGCACACAACAATCTGGGAATCATCCTGGCGAACACCCCGGGGCGATTGCCGGAGGCGGTCTCCGAGTTTGAAGCAGCGCTGCGGATCAATCCGGACAATCCGAAGACGCACAACAACCTGGGAAGCGCCTTGGGGAGAATTCCCGGACGCCTGCCCGAGGCCATCTCCGAATATGAGGCGGCGTTGCGGATCAAGCCGGATCTGGCGGAAGCGCACAACAACCTGGGAAACGCCTTCGCGAGAATCCCGGGTCGCCTGCCGGAGGCGATCGCCGAGTTTGAAGCGGCGCTGCGGAGCAAACCCGATTATCCGGAAGCGCACTACAACCTCGGAATCGTCCTGGCGGACATCCCGGATCGCTTGCCGGAGGCGGTCGCCCATTTGAAGGCAGCGCTGCGAATCATGCCGGATGACCCGGAAATGCACAACAGCCTTGGAAGCGTCCTCGGCAGAATCCCCGGACGCCTGCCCGAGGCGATTTCCGAATATGAGGCGGCGCTGCGGATCAGGCCCGATTACCCCGAGGCGCATTACAACCTGGGAATCGCCCTGGCGAAAATTCCGGGTCGCCGGCCGGAGGCGATCGTCCAGCTGCAGGCGGCATTGCAGATTCGGCCGGGTTGGGAACCCGCGCGGCAGATGCTGGATCAGTTGCGGGCGGTTCGATGATGGATGATCACACCACCCGCGCCCAGAGGACCTTGAGGTAGCGGCTGTCGAGGCAGTTGGAAAAAACCGGATGGTCCGGGCCCGGGCCGGTGCGGTCGAAGAACTGCAAGCGGCGGTTGAGGCGGTGCCCGGCCTTGATGACGTGAGCCTCGAATTCCTCGAGGCTCACCAAGCCGGAGCAGGAGCAGGTGACGGCCAGCCCGCCCGGCTTTACGAGGCTGAGCGCGAGCTGGTTGAGGTCCTCGTATTTGCGGCGGCCCTCGAAATGCCCCGGGCCTTCGCGCGTGAGCACGAACTTCGGCGGATCGAGCACCACGGCGTCCCACGTCTGCCCGTTCTGCTGCATCTGCCGCGCATAGGCAAAGGCGTCGGCATGCACCCAGTGCAGCTTCGCCGGGGGCACCTGGTTGAGGTTCTGGTTGCGCCGCGCCTGCGCGACGGCGGTCTCGTCGAGATCGACGCCGGTCGCGTCCGCCGCGCCGCCGAGCACCGTGGCCGCCAGCGAGAAACCGCCGGTATAACAGCACAGGTCGAGCACGCGCGCATCCTTCACCAGCTTGGAGAACCGCAGGCGGTTGTCGCGCTGGTCGCAGAAGAAGCCGGTTTTGTGGCCCTCGGCGAAGTCGATTTCGTAGCGCACACTGTGCTCGCGAATGCGCACTTTGGCCGGCGCCGTGGCCGTCACTTCCTTCATCAGCGACGGTTTGATGCCTTCGAGGCTGCCCAGATCGTGGTCGACGTGCACATGGGTGTGCTTCGTGCCGCAGAGTTCGTGCAGCAGCGGCAGCCATCGCGGCAGGCGCTGGAAAATGCCGAGACTGGTGACATCGCAGAACAGCACGTCGTCGTAGCGGTCGACCGTCAGGCCGCTGAGTCCGTCGCCGTCGGAATTCACGGCGCGCCAGGCATCGGTCTGTGCGTCGAGCTTGAGCCAGTCGCGGCGGAGCATGACGGCGCGGCGGAGCGCCGCTTCGAAGTAGTCCTCATCCACCGGTCCGGCGGAGTGGCAGACCACGCGCAGCGGGATCTTGGCGCGCGGATTGTAGAGCCCGGCGCCGATGCGCTGCCCGAGCTTGTCGTAGACGGCGACAAGATCACCGGCCTTCGCGTCGGGCGACACCCCGCCGAGCATGCGCGGGAAGATGTGCGGCTGGAAGGTGACAAACTTGAGCTGCGCCCACGGCCTGGACCACGCGGTGCGATCAGGCGCTGCTCTCGTCGTCGATGGGGGCATGGTTTTTCACAACAAAGACGAGAAGCCACAAAGAGGCGATGGAGAATTCTCCTCCGGGTGGCAGAACCTTGGGCTTGGGATCAAAATTCCAAACCCTCACGGATTTGGCTGCAAAAGAAACCCCGGGAAATACCAGGGCTTCTTGAGTCCTTGCGATCTGGCGTCCTGGCGTTTTTCCGTCAGGCCACACGCTCGACGATGAGCAGCGGGGGCGTCGGGCGTTTCGGCGCGAGGCGGTAGGCGTTCTTGAAGTATTCGAGCGCCTGCTCGAGCTTCGCCTCGTCGTTGTAATGGATCATCATGAGCGGCTCGCCCTGCTTCACCTGCGTGCCGACCTTCTTGATCTCCGAGACGCCGACCGCGTAGTCGATCCGGTCGTGCGGATTCTCGCGGCCGGCGCCGAGCAGGTGCACGCCCTTGGCGATCATGGCCGCGTTGATGGTATGCACGTAGCCGCGCTTCGGGGCGGGCAGCTTGCGAATGTGCTTCGCCTGCGGAAACTTCTCCGGGTGGTCGATGTAGGAGGCGTCGCCACCCTGCGCCTTGATGAGTTCCTTGAACTTTTCAAGCGCGGAGCCGTCGGTCAGGTGGCGCTGCACGGTCTGCTTGGCCGAGAGCGTCGAACCCGCGACGCCGGCGAGACGCACGATTTCCATGCCGAGCTTGAGGACCAGTTCCTTCGCATCCTCGGGTCCCCCGCCCTTGAGGAGCTGGATGGCCTCGCGGATTTCGAGCGACGTGCCGACCGAGTCGCCCAGCGGCTGGTTCATGTCGGTGACCAGCGCCACGCAACGGCGCTTCATCGAGCGGCCGACGCGGGTCATGGAGCGGGCGAGCTGCTTGGCCTGTTCGAGCTCCTTGATGAACGAGCCGTTGCCCCACTTCACGTCGATCACGAGTCCCTCGGAACCCTCGGCGAGCTTGCGCGACAGCACGCTGCCCGTGATGAGCGGGAGGCTCGGGATGGTGCCGGTGTTCTTGCGAAGCTCGTAGAACTTGGCGTCTGCCGGAGCGAGGTCGGGCACCTGCGCGACGATGGCGCCGCCAATCCGGCCGAGCTGCTCGGTGAAATGGGGGATGCCTTGGTGACCCTTGAATCCGGGGATCGCCCCCAGCTTGTCGAGGGTGTTGATTGTGAACTCCTGGTCGGTCCCGCACATCATGGGTACGACCACGCCGCTGGCCATCGCAAGGGGCACGAGCACGAGCGAGGTTTTGTCGCCCACCCCGCCGGTGGAGTACTTGTCGATCTTCGGCTTGGAGATGTGCGAGAGATCAATGACCTCGCCCGATAGCATCATCTCCTCCGTGAGGATCGCCGTCTCCTGCGCTGACATGTTGGCGAAATAGATCGCCATCAAGAGAGCTGCGAGTTGGGGCTGTGGCATCTCGCCATCCAGTGTGGAGTCAATGATGTAGCGGATCTCTTCCTGGGTAAATTCATTCCCATCGCGCTTCTTCTCAATGAGATAGCTGAAGGATGGCTTGATGAACCTGCGCTGTGGCAGGAGACGTTTCCTCATGTGCATAGTCATGGAACTTGTTGGTGGCCGTTGGCGTGAAGAGTTTACCATAAAAAACAATCTATCCTGTTTGTCGAGACAATTTTACCCATCTTGGGTGAGGTGCTGAAGACAAAATCGGAGACGTTTCCCGGTGCGGCCCCAAGCCAACCTCCGGTCAATTACACGCTTGCGGCAATTTCAGGCGCTTCGTTGAGTGGGCCCATGGATCTCAGCTTCGATCTTGTCACCGCCCTTGATCGCATGCTGGCCGGCGCTGCTCCCCATGCAGGCTTGGTTGAGCCCGGCTTCACGCCAGAGGTGCGGCCGGCCGATCCCGTTCACGGTGATTTTCAGGCCAATGGCGTCCTCGCCTATGCCAAGCGCCATCGTCAGAACCCGCGTGCGCTGGCTGATGCCCTGGTCAGGCAACTTGGCGAACTCACACCGCTCTTCGATATCGCGATCGCCGGGCCGGGTTTCATCAACTTCAAGCTCAAGCCCGCCACCCTCCTCGCCTGGCTTAAGGCCCATGCCACGCGCGATGCGCTCGCCGCCGGCGCCGCGGCCGCGGAACAGGGGCACACCGTGGTCGTCGACTACAGCTCGCCCAACACCGCGAAACAAATGCACGTCGGCCACCTGCGCTCGGCCGTGATCGGCGAAGCCATCTGCCGCCTGCTGGAGTTCAGCGGCGCCAAAGTCATCCGCGACAACCATGTGGGCGACTGGGGCACGCAGTTCGGCAAGCTCCTCTGGGCCTGCAAGCGCCACCTTGATCCCGCCGCCCTCGCCCGCGAGCCGCTCGAGGAGTTCGAGCGTCTCTATAAAATCGGCAACCATGCCGCCGAGGCCGATCCCGCCGTGTTGAAGGAGGCGCAGCAGGAACTCGTCAAGCTCCAGGCCCACGATCCCGAAAACCTCGCCCTCTGGAAGAAGATCAACGACACCAGCCTCGCCGCCTTCCAGCAAATCTACGACCAGCTCGGCATCCGTTTTGACGCCATGCTCGGCGAAAGCTTCTACAACGACAGGGTCGATCAGATCTACCGCGAGCTCATGGCCTGCGGCCTCGCCGGGGAAAGCCAGGGAGCGCTCGTGGTCTTCCACCCGGAGCATCCGCGCTTCAAGACCCAGCCGTTCATCATCCGCAAATCCGACGGCGCCGCCAACTACGCCACGAATGATCTCGCGACGATTCTCTACCGGGCCGAACATTTCCACGCCACCGATGCGCTTTACGTCGTCGACAAGCGCCAGTCCGACCATTTCGACCAGCTTTTCCTCACCGCGGGGAAATGGTTCGAAAAAACGGGCCGCGCCCTGCCGCGCCTCGAGCACCTCGACTTCGGCACCGTGCTCGGCGAGAACGGCAGGCCCCTGAAAACCCGCAGCGGCGAGAACATCCGCCTGAAGGACCTCCTCGCCGAGGCGGTCGAGCGCTCCTACCGGCTGGTCAGCGAGAAGAATCCCGAGCTGCCTGAATCCGAACGCCGCGCCATCGCGCAGATTGTCGGCGTCGGCTCGGTGCAGTACGCCGACCTCTCGCAGAACCGCTCGAGCGACTACGTGTTTGCGTGGGACAAGCTGATCTCGCTCGACGGCAACACCGCCGCCTACCTCCTCTACGCCGTCGCGCGCATCCACAGCATCTTCCGCAAGCTCGGCCTCCCGCCGGGCGACGCCGCCCCCGAGGCCGGCGCCATTCCCTTCGAAACCCCCGCCGAGCTGGCCCTCGCCCGCAAGCTCACGCATTTCCCCGACGCACTCGATCTGGCCGTGCAGCAGCTCCGTCCGCACTTTCTCTGCACCTACCTCTACGAACTCGCGGGCGAGTTCAGCACCTTCTACAACGCCGACAAGGTCGCGCTCGAAGATGCGCCCGTGCGCGCCCGCCGTCTCATCCTCTGCAACCGCACGCGACTGCTGCTCGAAACCGGCCTGCAACTCCTCGGACTGCGCTTGCTGACCAAAATGTGACCGGTCTCCACCGGGGTCGGCCGCCGGGGGGTCCTGCACCCCCGGCACAAAACGCTCTTGCTGCTTCCCGGCCTTCGCGCCAGATTCCCCGCCAATGCCGACCCAGGAGTATTATGTCCGAGGAGTGGACGACACGGAGGCCCGCGGCCCCTTCACGGTGGAACA
>CAJAKX010000082.1 GCA_903940425.1 uncultured Opitutia bacterium
ACCCTTTCCTTCCTTGAGGATGACGTAGCGCAGACCGGTGGAGGTCTTCTTGGCCTTCGGCCAGGTTTTCTCAACGATCTCCAAGTCGTCCCACGGCAGCTTTTCGCGCTGCGCATGCACCGGCAGCGCACCCCAGAGGGCCACGGACACGGAGAACCAGAAAGCGGTGCGCATGCGGCGAGTTTCTCTTCCCAAGGATGAATGTAAAGACCACAGCAAGCCGCCGGGATGCCCTGGCTGGTCCCTGCCCTGCAAAAATAAAAAGGCGAAGTCCACGCGGGACTTCGCCTGCAAAACGAACCGGATGACTAAAGCAGCCGGTCAGTAACGACGGTTTCCACCGCCGCCACCAAAGGAACGGCCACCACCACCACCACCGCCGCCGCCACCGCCGCCGCCGAAGGAACGGCCGCCGCCTTCTTCCTTGGGACGGGCTTCGTTGACCGTGAGGTCGCGCCCGCCGATGTTCTTGCCGTTGACGCCGGTGATGGCCGCCTTGGCCTCCGCGTCCGAGCCCATTGTCACAAACGCGAAACCGCGGGAGCGGCCGCTGAATTTATCCATGGCGATGAACACCTCGGCCACAGTGCCGTGCTGCGCAAAAAGATCGCGCAATTCGCTTTCGGTGGTGCTGAAAGCCAGATTACCCACATATAATTTTGAACCCATGATGACTGTTTATCCCTCGATCTACCGGTAGCTCACGGACTGTTCCCGATCACCGGGTTTCAAATCATCATCGGGCTCCAAGCCCGCCTGACAATCCACCATATCTCGTAACCTAACACAAAGTCTATCCAGGAAACGAAGCGTAAGACACTGGTTCTGGGAAAAAACACAAGCTATTCTTTTCCACACAATCCCGTACGGAACAAAGCCGGATCACCCCGCCACCTGCACGGCCGGATGCGCGGCGACCAGCGCAAGCGCCTCTTGGAGCAGTGTCTTGCCCGGTTCCATGCGGTGCCACGGCGAGGCGCCCGAGGGATGCGGCAGCGGCAGGACATCGACGGCATGCCCATGGTAGGTCACCCGAAACGACCGGCCGACCACCTCGGCCAGCGGCCGTTCGCCGAGAAACTGCGTGATGGCGAGCCTGCCGACGGGGATCACCAGCCGGGGTTGCAGCAATGAAAACTCACGCTCCAGCCAGTGCGCGCAGTTGGCGATTTCCGTCTTGTCCGGCACGCGGTCGCCGCCCACTGGTTTCTTGCCGGGAAAACAGCGGCAGACGGCGGCGAAGTAGAGGCGGTCGCGCGTTTCCTCCTCCGTCCAGCCGAGCGTGTCGTGGAACCATTTGAAAAGCGTCCGGCCGGCGGTCCAGGCGAAGGGCCGGCCGAGTTTCGGCTCCTTGTCACCCGGCGCCTGGCCGACAAGGATGATGTGACCCGCCACCGCCCGGCCGACGACCACCGGCTTGGACATGCGCGGACACCGGGTGCACCGCTGGAGTTCGGCCAGATGATGGTGGACCTGGGCGATGGTCGGCATGCGCAGCGACGGATCAAGGGTGGCGTTCAGCTCAAATGCTGTACTTGCTCTTGATGTCCTCCGGGATCGGGATGGCGCGGCTGGTCGCGAGGTTGATCAGCTTGTACTCCGCGTGCCCGTTCAGGCAGCGCTTCCCGGTCGCCTGCTTCTCGATTTCAAAGCGCACGCGCACTCCGTCGCCGTCGGGCAGGAACTCCTCAATCCACGTGCGCACCATGAAGCGCTCGCCCAGACCGAGCGGCCGCAGGAAATTCATGGTAATGGCCGTCAGATACCAGCCCAGGCCCCGCTGGATGAATGTCTCCCAGGACATGCCGTAGCAGCGCGCCATCTGGTCGTAGCGGGCGGCGAGTACGTAGTCCATGTAGCGGCTGCTGTGCACGTGCTGGAACAGGTCGATGTCGTCCGGCCGCACCTGCATCTCGGTTTCGAATTTCGAGTGGATGTTCATCGTGGGAGAGATCCTCGGCGGGCGCCGTTCAACCAAAGAGCCGGTCGATGAGGCGCCGGTCACGCTTGGTCGGACGGCCGGAACCCCGGGCGCGGGCGAGAAACTGCTGCACGCGCTGCGCCCGCGCCTTGGCGAACTCGGCCGGCGGCGTCTGGTCCTCACAGTAGGCCGCGACGAGCTTCGCCCCCACGCGCGCCGGTGGCACCGCCCGCACCTTGAGCGTGCGGTGGATGAGCCCCTGCCGCACGATGACGACCTCGCCGGCGCGCACGTCGCGGGAGGGTTTCACCGGCTGGCTGTTCACGGCGACGCTGCCGGCCCGGCACGCATCCGTGGCCAGGCTGCGCGTTCTGAAGATGCGCACGGTCCATAGCCATTTGTCGATGCGTTCCGCCGCGGGGGAAAAAGCCACGGCCGCGAACGTAGAACGTCCGCGGCGGTGCGCAAAGGATTTCGCGCCGGCCCCGGCCGGCGGTGGGGCCCGTCAGGATTTGCGGGCGCGCCCGAATTCCTCGCGGAACCAGTCGCGCATCATGTCCTTCTCGTAGCGCAGGGGATCACTCAGCGGCCAGGCGGACCGCATCTGGAACGCGAGGTCGGAGATTTCCCGCGTGCCCTCCTTGACGACGTTTCCTTTTTCGTCGGTCAGACGAAAATCCAGCTTGAAACACGGGGGATAGATGCTGCGGACGATGCGGACATCATCAAACTGCGCCCCGCGCCACGGCTCGAATTTGCCCGCCAGGCTGATGTCGGTGACCTTGATCTCCAAGTGTCGGCCCGCGGCCACGTAGGATTCACCCGTTTCACACAGGAAACTTTTGATTTGATCGAGCAATTCAGGGGAATTGTCCCCCCAGCTGTTTTGCTTCACGTCCGTGAACTTCTGCGGTTCGACAAAGATCACCGATACGTGTGATTCAGGCTTGGGGGCCGTGGCGGCGGCCGCGAAAGCCGATCCGGCACTGGCTGCACAAAGCAGCGCGGCAAGAACTAGGACTTTCGTTTTCATGGCGTCAACTGGTTGGATGTACCATACACCCTAAGCTGGATTTGGCGAGATCTGGCTGTCTCGCACTCCGGGCGACGAGTGGCGAAGTGCGGATCAAACCGGCGGGGCAAGGCATCCCGGTCCGCCACTGGCGCGCCGGACGCGAAACCCGGCGCGGATGATCGCTGCAGGGTGCCGTCGGCCAGCCGCAGCCGGAGGCGTCGAGGGCCGGATCAGTGCTTGAACGGGTTGAGACCGCCCGGGAGGCCCCCGCCGAAGCCGGGTATCTGAAACTCGGTGTAACCCTCGGTGCTGAAGAGCGCATCGGGCAGCGAGGTTTTTTCGATCTTGGTCACCTCCATGCGCATTTTTTCGACACCGCCGGCCTGGTGGGTGATGACGCGCAGCGGAAAGAAACCCCCGTCGCGGGTGAACTTTTCCCAGGCGGGCGACGCATTGGCGGGACGGCCGCGGCCCATCGGATTTTGCGCGGCCGGAAACATGAAGGCGCCGAGTCCCTTCGCCAGCCAAAGCTCGGAGGCTTCACCGTTCCTGCCGGTCACCTTGTATTCGGTGGCCGTGTAACCGGCGATGACCTCGGTGCGGCCGGTGGCAACGGGATCGCTGACGGGCGCGGCTTCGACCGGGCTGCCGCCCGGGGGCGTCTCGCCGGGCTGGGGCATCGGGTGGCGCATGTACATCTTGCGGGCACCGCCGCTCTCGCGGTCGGGCATTTCCATGAGGATAAGCACCTCGCGCTTGGCAAAATCGACGATCATGGCGCCGCCACCCCCGCCATTGTCACTACCCGAAGGATTCTTCGGGAAGTCCAAGCGGAGCTTGCCCTCCTTGAGAGCGTAGTTGATGACGTGTGATCCGCCGCTTTTGGTGTCGGTGATCGTCATCTCCACCCGACCCTCGAAGGAGTCGGCGGCGGGAAGGGCGGTGGCGGCGAGGGCAAAGACGGCCGCGAAGAGGCCGTGGCGGAGGCAG
>CAJAKX010000083.1 GCA_903940425.1 uncultured Opitutia bacterium
AGCAAATCGACTTCGGGGGGCTCTGCCTGGCCGATACAGCGGGTGAGCGCATTGCGGTTGGCGACGTGGTAGAACACCACTTCGCCCAGGGCGCGCCGCCGCCGCGCCTCGCATTCGACGTTATGGTCATGCGAAAGCTGGGTCATCTGGCCGTCGCCCCACCCGTAGCAACGCGAATCGCCCACGTGGGCGAGATGCAGCCGCTTATGGTACAGCCGCGCCACGGTGAGCGTGGTCCCGATCCCAAAAGTGGCGTCGATGCTCTTCCCCAGGCTGGCCACGTGCTGGCTGATGGTCTCGAAGAGCGCCTGAAAATCCCAGTCGTCGCCGGCGGACTGCTTGCGCGCGAGGGCCAGCAGTTGCGTGATGGCCTCCTCCGCCGCCTGCCCGCCGCCGGCCAGTCCGCCGATGCCGTCCGCCACGGCGTAGAGCTGCAACGCGTCGTCGCAGAGAAAGCGGTCTTCGTTTTCCTCGCGGACCTTGCCGATGTCGCTGAGGGCGGCGGTGCGGATGCGCATGGGTGAAGCGGACAAGCTAGCGGAGCTTGTATCAAACGAAAGGCTTAAATCGGTCCTCGCGGTTTTCCCGTGTCATCCGCTGGTAATCGCGTTTCGGCAGGCACTCGAGGAACCGGCGGCCGTAGGTCTTGGCGAGCACGCGCGAGTCGAGAATGGTCACGAGGCCGCGGTCGGTCTGCGTCCGGATGAGGCGGCCGATGCCTTGGCGGAACTTCACGAGCGCCTCGGGCAGGGTGAGTTCATTGAAGGGGTTGCCGCCGCGCTCGCGGATCCACTCGGCCCGGGCCTCTGCCACGGGATGCGTGGGCACCTCGAAGGGCAGCCGCGTGATGATGACCTGGGAAAGCGCGTCGCCCGGCACGTCGACGCCCGACCAGAAACTGTCGGTGCCGAACAGGACGGCGTTGCCGGCCGCGCGCATGCGGCGGGCGAGTTCAGTGCGCGAGGCGTCCTCTCCCTGCAGGAAAAACGGCCGGCGGTGCCGCGCCCAAACGGGCTCCAGCGCGTCGGCGCACCGGCGCATGTCGTGGTAGCTCGTGAAGAGCACGAGCGATCCGCCCTTCACGCGCAGGGTGCAGAACTCGAGGTAGTCGATCAGGACGTCGAGGGCGAGGCGGGCGCCGGCGGGCGAGGGGAGCGGCACGTCGGCGGCCACGTAGACGCGCAGATGGCGCTCGTAGTCGAAGGGCGAGGCGACCACCACTGTGCGCGCATCCTCGGCGCCGACGCGCTGCTGGAACGGCTCGATCTGGCCGCCCATCGCAAGCGTGGCGCTGGTGAAGACGACCGCGGTCTGGCGCCGCAGCAGATGCTCGCGCAGGTACGGGGCGACGTCGATCGGCGCCGTGCGCAGCGTGACGATCTGGCCCTTGCGGCCGGACCGTTCGAGCCAGTGCACATGGTCCCCGGCGCTCAGGCCGAGGAACTGGTGGAAGCCCGTACGGTAGGTGGTCAGCCGGCCGCGCTGCTCGAGCAGTTCGTCACGGTCGCGGCCCTCGTCGAAACGGTCGGCGAGCGTGCCGACGGCCTTGATGAGCGCGAGCAGCGGGGCGTCGAGCCACGGCTCGGCAAAACCCTCCTCGCGCAGCCGGACGACGGTCTGTTTGGCGAGCAGCGTGTCGCGCAGGAACCCGAAAAACTGCTCCGCGGCCTCCAGCGCGTCCTCGACCAGTTGTTTCTCCCTCGCGCCGCCGAGCCGGTGGAGCAGGCCGCGTTTTTTCTGCGGATTCCAGAGGTATTTCAGCAGGCGGTCGGTGCCGTAGCTGCTGAGCCGCAGGCCGAAATGCTCGGTGGCCACCTCGGGCACGGTCTGCGCCTCGTCGAGCACCACGAAGTCGTCGGGGAACAGCACGCCGCGCGTGCCGCCCTTTTCGGAGGCGCCGCCGGCGTTGACGTGGGTGAAGAGCAGGCTGTGGTTGACGATGATGACCTGCGCGTGCCGCAGCCGGGCGCGGGCCCGCTGGTAGAAACAGTGCCCGCCGCCGCAGTGCTTGTGGCTGCAGGTGGAGGAATCGGCGTTGACGGCCTCCCAGACCTCGGGCGACGGCGCCGGTTGCAGTTCGTGGCGCAGGCCCTCGCGCGACTCCTTCGCCCAGGCGGCGATGCGCTGGAGTTCCTCCTGCTCGGCGGTCGGAAAGAGCTCGTGGCGGGCCTGCAGGGCGTGCGCGAGGCGCGTGGTGCAGAGGTAATTGGCTTTGCCGACGAGCACGGCCGACTTGAACTTCGCGTAGGGACGGAGCGCTTCGACCGCCTCGAACAGGCGCCGGCAGAGCGGCAGGTCCTTCGTCTCGATCTGCTCCTGCAGGGAGATGGTGTGCGTCGAGACGATCATCTGCCGCGATTGATCCATCGCGTGAATGATGCCGGGCACGAGGTAGGCGAGGCTCTTGCCCACGCCGGTGCCGGCCTCGAAGAGCAGCACCTGGTCGTCGCGCAGGGCGGCGGCCACGGCCCGGGCCATCTGTTCCTGTTGTGGACGATGCTCGAGGCGGAGTTCCTCCTGCAGCCAGCCGTGTTCCGCGAACGCCTTCGCCGCCAGCGCGGGCGCATGGCTGACGCCGGCCGGCTCAGGGCCGACGGAGGATGGGACGGAGCCGGGGTCGTCGCGGAGTCCGATCATGGAGTGAGATTGAGACTGACCAGCAAGGGATTTCGGCCGCCGCAGCGCAATTGGATTTGCGCTTTGAAAACGATGCCAAAATGTAAGCGCACTGATCATGACCGGACAAGCAACCTCCGCCGCCTGGATCGAAGACTTGGTGAATTTCCTGCATGCGCAGCCGGGAGTCACCGCCGTGCGGGTGGATCGGACCGGGAAAAAACTGTCGGTGGCGACGCTGGGCGGCGACATCGACCTTGCGGCGGTCGAGGCGCGGCTGACCGAGGCGATCACGGCGATCGAGGCGCGGCTCGATGCCCGCGTCCAAAGCGGCGCGGCCGCCATGCCGCGGGGTTTCGTGATGCGGCGGGTGGGCGAGGCGACGGAAGTCGCCAAGGAGACCTGCGCCACGGCGCCGACCTTCTGGCATTGGCGCGAGTTTGCCTGGCCCGAGGTCGAGCCGGTCGAGGCGCCGCCCCTGCCGGCATGGAAGCCGCTCGCCGCGCTGGCGGCTGTCTGCGGCGTGCTGGGCCTGACGGCGTTCATCGGCGGCCATTTCTGGGGCGAGGCCACCTGGCTCACGCGCGCCCTGTACCTCGTGGCGCTCATCGCCGGCGGCTGGGATTCGGCCAAGGACACGTGGAAGCTCCTGCGCAGCGCCAAGCTCGACATCCATTTTCTGATGCTGGCGGTGGCGGCGGGCGCGATGGCCATCGGGGCGTGGGGCGAGGCCACGCTGCTGCTCTTTCTGTTCTCGGCTTCGGGAGCGATGGAGGAGTTTGCGCTCGACCGCACGCACCGCGAGATGAGCGCGTTGCTCAAGGCCTCGCCCAAGCAGGCCACGCTCGTGCAGCCCGACGGCAGCCAGCGGCTCATGCCCATCGAGGAAGTCGGCATCGGCGACCGCGTGTTGGTGAAGCCGGGCGAGCTGTTCCCCGCGGATGGCGACGTGGTTAAAGGCAAGACCGCCAGCGACGAGTCGACCCTCACCGGCGAGGCGCAGCCGGTCGAGAAAAGCCCGGGCGAACCGGTGTTCAGCGGCACGCTCAACCTGTGGGGCGCGGTGGAGGTCGTCGTGCGGCGCCGGCCCTCCGAGAGCACGCTGCAGAAGATCATCCGGCTCATCCATACCGCGCAGAAGCTCAAGGCGCCGAGCGAGCGGTTCACCGACCGGTTCGGCGCGAAGTACACGTTCCTCGTCCTCGGCCTGACCGCGGCGATGTTTTTCGTGTGGTGGCGGTGGTTTCATCTGCCGCCCTTTGACAACACGGCGGAGCAGACCTCGGCCTTCTACCGCGCCATGACGCTGCTGGTCGTGGCCAGCCCGTGCGCGCTGGTGCTGTCGATTCCCTCGGCGATCCTCGCCGCCATCGCGTGGGGCGCGCGCAACGGCATCCTGTTCCGCGGCGGCGCGGCCATCGAGAAGCTGGCCGAGGTCGACCTCGTGGCGCTCGACAAGACCGGCACGCTGACGACAGGCGAGCTGTCGGTCACCGGCTATGAAAGCTTCCCGCCCGGCCACGAGCAGGAGATCATCGAGCTGGCGTACGCGCTGGAGATGAATTCGCAGCACCCCATCGCCCGCGCGATCACCCATTACGGCAAAACCCACAACGTGCGCGCACTGCCGGTCGAGGAGTTTGAGTCGCTCACCGGCCAGGGGTTGCGCGGGCGGCACGAGGGCGCCTCGGTCCTGCTCGGGCGGCGCGAACTGCTCGAGGAGGGGCCGCTGGCCGGGTGGGCCCGGCAGCTGCCGCCTGCCGCCGCCGAGCTGACGGAAGTGTGGGTGCTGGCCAAGGGGCTGATCGGCCGGGTGCTGCTGCGCGACGAGATCCGCACGCAGTCGCGGGAAGTGCTGGCGCGGCTGCGCGCCGCCGGCATCCGGACCGTCATGCTCACCGGCGACCGCAGCCACGCCGCCGAGGCGGTGGCGCGCGAGATCGGGCTCGACGAGGTGAAGGCGGGGCTCACGCCCGAGGGCAAGGTCGCGGCCATCCAGGCGTTCCGCGAACAGGGCTACAAGGTGGCCATGGTCGGCGACGGCGTGAACGACGCGCCGAGCCTCGCCGCGGCCCACGTGTCGGTCGCGATGGGCGCGCGCGGCAGCGACGCCGCGCTCGAACAGAGCGAGGTCATCCTGATGAACGACCGCATCGACAATTTTCTCTCGGCCCAGCGGCTCAGCCGCCGCGCGCGGAAAATCATCCGGCAAAACCTCGCGGTTTCGCTCGGCGTGGTCGTGGTCATGGTGCTGGCGGCGGGGCTTGGCGTCGTGCCGCTCACCGTCGGCGTCTTCGCCCACGAGGGCAGCACGGTGGCGGTGTGCATGAACAGCCTGCGGCTGCTGCTGGGAAAAAACAGGTAGGGCGGGTGTGCCTCTCCAGCACGGCGGGCTCCACCTTCAGAGACATCGCGCGCTCATTCCACGATCCACACGTGGTCGCCGGTGCGAACCTCATCGAACAGCTCCACCAGGTCGAGATTGCGCATGAGCACGCACCCGGCGCTCAGCGGCGCGCCGAGACGGTCCTCGTGGTTGGTGCCGTGGATATAAATGTAGCGGTCGTGGGAATCGACGTCGCCGCCCAGGTTCACCCCCGGCTCGAGCCCCCGCAGCCAGAGGATCCGGGTGGTGATGAAGTTCGCGCGGTTCTCCTCCTCGCTGAATTCGTTGAAGTGCCGGCCGGTCGGCACCCGGCCCTTGAAAACCATGCCCGGCGGCTGTCCGTGGCCGATTTTCTCGGCGATGTCATGCAGGCCAAGCGGCGTGCCCAGCGAGCCTTTCCCATTGGCCGGCGGCCGGAGCGAGGAGGAAATGACAAAAGCGCGGACCAGTTCGCCGGCCCGGTAGAACTGCATAGTCTGGGAGCCGAGATGGATGGCCAGCAGCTGGTTTGCGGGCTTGATTCCCAGCGCGGCGCACTTTTGGATGACCTGTTTAAGCGGAGCATTCACCGTGAGTACCAACCAATACCAAGTCGGCATCGTCGGCGCCACCGGCGCCGTCGGTCAAGAGCTGTTTCGCCTGCTGCTGGAACTCAACTTCCCCATGGCCGGGCTGAGGCTGTTCGCCTCGGCGCGGTCGGCGGGCCGGGTCATCGAGCGCGCCGGCCGGAAATTCACGGTGGCGGAGGCGCGGCCGGAGATTTTCAAGGACCTCGACGTGGCGTTTTTCAGTGCGGGCGGCCCGGTGACGCGCGCGCTGGCGCCCGCCGCCGTGAAGGCCGGCTGCCTCGTGCTCGACAAGAGCTCGGCGTTCCGCATGGACCCCGCCGTGCCGCTCGTCATCCCCGAGATCAACGCCCACGCCATCCGCCGCCACCAGGGCATCATCGCGAGCCCCAACTGCTCGACGGCGGTGACGCTCATGGGCCTGTATCCGCTGCACCGCGCCTTCGGCCTCAAGCGCTACTTCGCCGCCACCTACCAGTCGGTGTCGGGCACGGGCGCCGCGGCGGTGCGCGAGCTTGACGCGCAGATGCACGCCTGGGCGAAGGGCGAGCCGCTGCCGCGCCAGGTTTATCCGCACCAGATCGCGTTCAACGTCATCCCGCAGATCGACACGTTCGGTGCCAACGGTTACACCGGCGAGGAGAACAAGATGGCGGTCGAGAGCCGGAAGATTCTCGAAATGCCCGCGCTCCCTGTTTCGGCCACCTGCGTGCGCGTGCCCGTGGTGCGCGCCCATTCGGTGGCGGTCAACGCCGAGTTCGAGCGGCCCGTCGACCTCGCCGTCGCGCGGGCGGCGATCGCGGCGTTTCCGGGCGTCGAACTCCTCGACGAGCCCGCGCAGAGCCGCTACCCGACGCCGCTGGCCTACAGCGAGCAGGTGAAGTGCGGCGTGGGCCGCCTGCGCCTCGACACCGCCTTTGCCAACGGCCTGGCGTTCTGGGTGAGCGGCGACAACCTCTGGAAGGGTGCCGCGCTCAACTCCATTCAGATTGCCGAGCTGATGCACCGGGAGGGACTGCTCAAACCCAAGGCCGCGCCGGCGGACGGGTGAAATGTGCAGGACGCCGCCCCGCACCGAATAAATCCTTGTTCCACCGTATCACGCCTGCTTATCTCCACCCCCGGCTTGGACGGCTAGCTCAGTGGTTAGAGCATCTCGTTTACACCGAGGGGGTCGGGGGTTCGAGTCCCTCGCCGTCCACCAGCCCCGACCGGGTCGGGGCTGCCTCGCCGGAGCCCGGACAGCCGGGCGAAGGCGGGCCTTTCGCGCCACGACAGTTCAACCAAAACCTTCTCCACCACCTCCCATGCGACACACGATCTCGGTCCACGTTGAAAACAAGTTCGGCGTCCTGGCGCGCATTGCCGGCATGTTCTCCGGCCGCGGCTTCAACATCGATACGCTGAACGTCGCCCCGACCCACGACGCGTCGCTGTCGCGGATCACGGTCGTCCTCAAAGGCGACGATTCCGCGCTCGACCTCTGCATCAAGCAGCTGCGCAAACTGATCAACGTCGTCGACGTCACCGACTTCAAGGAGGGCCAGGCGGTCAGCCGCGAACTGGTGCTCGTGAAGATCAAGGCGGACGGCAAGACGCGACCCGAGATCATGCAGATCTGCGACATCTTCCGCGCGAAGATCGTCAACGTCGCCCATCGCGACGTGATCATCGAGATCACCGGCGACGAGGGGAAGGTGGGGGCCTTCCTCGGCCTGGTCGAACCGTTCGGCATCCTTGAGCTCGCCCGCACCGGCCAGCTTGCCCTCAAACGCCTGACCTCCTGAGCCCGCCGATCCACTTTCAAGTTCACCCCACTTTCACTTTCTCCCTCACTCTCACTTCCATCATGCCTGCCAAAGTCTATACCGACAGGGATGCCGATCTCGGCGTATTCGCCGGCAAAATCCTCGCCGTTCTCGGTTACGGATCGCAGGGCCACGCCCATGCCCTTAACCTGAAGGACAGCGGCTGCCAGGTCATCGTCGGCCTGTATCCCGGCTCGAAATCCCGGCAGGTCGCACAGCAGCACGGTTTCAAGGTGTACGACACCGCCGAGGCCGTGCGCCGCGCCGACGTCATCATGGTCGGCCTGCCCGACATGAAGCAGGCCGGCGTCTACGAGCAGGACATCGCGCCCAATCTCGCGAAGGGCAAGTGCCTGCTTTTCTCCCACGGACTCAGCATTCACTTCGGCCTCATCAAGCCGCCCAAGGACGTCGACATCATCATGGTCGCGCCGAAGGGGCCGGGCCACATGGTGCGCAGCCTTTACGTCGAGGGCAAAGGCATGCCCGCCTTGATCGCGGTGTTCCAGGACAAGTCAAAGCAGGCCAAGAAGCTCGCGCTCGCGTGGGCCCACGGCATCGGCTCCACCCGCACCGGGGTTCTCCAGACCACGTTCAAGGAGGAGGCCGAGACCGACCTCTTCGGCGAGCAGGTGGTGCTTTGCGGCGGGGCCAGCGCCCTCGTGCAGGCGGGCTTCGAGACGCTCGTCGAGGCCGGCTACCAGCCCGAGATGGCGTACTTCGAATGCCTCCATGAGCTGAAGCTCATCTGCGACCTCATGTATGAAAGCGGCATCGCCGGCATGCGCTTCTCGGTTTCCGAGACCGCCAAGTACGGCGACATCACCCGCGGCCCGCGCATCATCAACCGGCGGACGAAGGCCGAGATGAAAAAGATCCTGAAGGAGATCCAGTCCGGCAAGTTCACGCAGGAGTGGGTCAAGGAATACCAGGGCGGGTTGAAGAACTACCACCGGCTGCTCAAGGCCGGAGAAAAGCACCCGATCGAAAAGACCGGCCGGCGTCTCCGCGCGATGATGCCCTGGATGAGCAAGAAGAACATCAAGGGTGTCCAGGCCGCTTATTAATTTGAAGTAGCGAGCATCGAGTAGAGAGTAGCGAGCATCGCTTTCATCCTACTCGCTACTCACTACTCGCTACTTTGAACAAAATCATCCTCGCCACCCGCAAGAGTCCGCTGGCGCTCGCCCAGGCGAAGCTGGTGGCCGCGCGGCTGCGGTCGCACCTTCCGGGCGTCGAGTGCGAGCTGCTCAAGATCGTCACCACCGGCGACCGCAAGCTGGGGTGGTCGCTGGAGAAGCAGGGCGGCAAGGGGCTTTTCACCGCCGAACTGGAGCAGGCGCTGCTGCGCGGCGAGGCGCACGCGGCCGTGCACAGCTCGAAGGACCTGCCCAACGAGCTGACCGCCGGCCTGGTCATCGCCGGCTACCTGCCGCGCGAGGATCCGCGCGACGTGCTGGTGTTGCGCGCGGGCGTGCGGACGCCGCTGACCATCGCCACCGGCAGCCCGCGGCGGCGGCTGCAGATCGCCCGGATGTATCCGGGGGCGGCGTTCACCGAGATCCGCGGCAATGTGGACACGCGTCTCAGGAAAATCGCCTGCGGCGCGGCCGACGCGAGCGTGCTCGCGGCCGCCGGCCTCAAGCGGCTGGGGTTCGCGTCGTGGTCCGGCGTGGAGTTCCGGTTTCTGGATTTCAAGCAGATGGTGCCGGCGGTGGGGCAGGGCGCCATCGCCGTGCAGTGCCGCCTGGAGGACGCGGCGTTACTGGCCCCGGCGCTCGACGCCGCCACCGCCCGGCAACTCACGCTGGAGCGTGCGCTGCAGGGCAGGCTCGGCGGCGGCTGCCAGCTCGCCTTCGCGGCGCATGCGACCCCCGATACGCTGTACGTTTTCCACGAAAAGACCGGTCCACGGACCCTGCCGCTTACGCCGGAGGATTTCGACCGGCCGGCGGCAGCGGCGGAGCGGATCGTGCAGGCGCTGGGCCTGTAACCCAGGCGGTTGATTGACTGGTGAACAACGCAGGAGCCCAGAGGCTGTCCGAAAAGCCTGCTGTTCTGCCCGGTGGAGGGCGCTGCTCCGTCAGCGCCGCGCGGGCATTCGGCGGCGACAGCGCGCCGCCCTCCAAATTTTGACGGTCCTCGGACAGCCTCTAGCGTTCCACCTGTCGCCGCAGGTCCGCGACATCGAGGGTTTCGAGCAACTGGATGAGATTGGGATACCACATTTCGCTGAAGCCAAAACCGCCGTGGCGAAACTCGTCCAGCGCGGCCTCGCGCGTCCATCCCTGGAAAACGAGGCGGTAGGCCGCAACGAACACGCCGGTGCGATCGCTCCCGTGCCAGCAGTGGACCAGCACGGGTTTCGGAGCGGCGCGGAACTTGCGCAGCGCGGCGGCGAGTTGGGCCACCGTCACCTCGCCGGCGTTCATGGGTTCGGCCAGCAGGGTGAGCCCGTTTTGAGCGAAGGCCGGCGCGTCGGTGTGATGCGCGCGCAGATCGAGCACCGAGCGGATGCCGAGCGCCTGCAGGTCGCCGAGGTCGCGGGCGTCGGGCTGGGCGCAGCGGAACAGCTCGTCGCTCACCCGATAGGCATTCGCGAGCGAAGTATTGCTGACCGGCGCCGCCCAGGCTGCCGGACGCACGTGGGGCGCGGTATTCTCGACGCACCCGACGGTCCCGAGCAGCGCGCCCAGAAACAGAGTGAGAAGGAGCGATTCCGTTGACCTCTTCATGGACCTCCAGTGTAGCCAACGGCGGCGCGATGTCAGTTCCGCAATTGTAGCGCGCGCGGGCGGCTTTCTGTGCAGCCCAACAAACGGCGGGCGGGGGGAGGAGGGAATCGAACCCGCGGGGACTATTCGAGGATCGCGCCCCGGGCGGCGCTGGTGACGACGCGGGCATAGCGCGCCAGCCAGCCGCGGGTGAATTTCGGTGCCGGCTTGGTCCAGGCCGCCTGGCGCTTCTGCAATTCCGTCGCGTCCACGAGCAGATCGAGTTTTCTTGCCGGGAGATCGATTCTGATCTGGTCGCCGTCCTTGACCAGGGCGATGGGCCCGCCCTCCGCCGCTTCCGGCGAAACATGCCCGATGCTGAGATTGCGGGTGCCGCCGGAGAAACGCCCATCGGTCACGATCGCGATCTTGTCGCCGAGTCCGCAGCCCGCCACGGCGGCGGTCAACGCGAGGGACTCGCGCATACCGGGGCCGCCTTTCGGCCCCTCATAGCGGATGATCAGAATGTCCTTGGGCACCACCTTGCCCTCCCGGAGGCAGGCCATCGCAGTGTCCTCGTTTTCAAACACCCGGGCCGTGCCGGTGAATTGAAACATCGTCGGTGCAATCGCCCCCTGTTTCACCACCGCGCCCTCGGGCGCCAGTGAGCCTTTCAGCACTGCGATGCCGCCTTCTCTGGAAAACGGATTGTTCAGCGGGCGGATGACATTCTCGTCGCCAGCCGGAGTCGCCGAAACGATGTCGGCAATCGTCCGGCCGGACACCGTGGGGCAACCTTTGTTCAACAACGGTTCCAGATTCTTGAGGACAGCCGGAATACCCCCGGCGAACTCCAGATCCTCCATCACCGTTTCCGTCGCCGGTTCGAGATGGGTCAGCTGCGGTGTCACCCGGCTCAGTCGATCAAAGTCGGCGATGGTGATGTCGACCTCGGCGGCGTGAGCGATGGCCGGGATGTGCAGGGTCGTGTTGGTTGAACCGCCCAGCGCCATGTCCATCCGGATGGCGTTTTCGAGCGACTTTTGGGTCACGATCTGGCGGGTGGTGATGCCTTCACGGACCAGCGCCACGATCCGTTCGCCGGCCATCTGCGCCAGCCGCATTTTTTTCGACGAGCCGGCCAGCGCCGTGGCGGTGCCGGTCAGGCTCATGCCCATCGCCTCGGTCAGGCAGGCCATGGTGTTGGCGGTATAGAGGCCCTGGCAGGAACCTTCGCAGGGGCACGCCTCGATTTCCATGTTCATGGCCTCGCTTTCGCTCATCCGTCCGGCCTGGCAAAGCCCGACCGCCTCGAACGTATTTCGCACGAGGGCGAGCTTGCGTCCCTGGTAGTGGCCCGACCGCATGGGGCCGGCGGTCACGACAATCGCGGGGATGTCCAGCCGGCAGGCCGCCATCAGCATGCCCGGCGTGATTTTGTCGCAGTTGGTCAGCAGCACGAGTCCATCGAGCTGGTGCGCCTGCACGATCGACTCGATGATGTCGGCGATCAGCTCGCGCGACGGGAGGGAGTAGTGCATGCCGGCGTGCCCCATGGCGATGCCGTCACAGATGCCCGGCACCCCGAAGATGAACGGCGCCCCGCCACCGGCGCAGACGCCCCATTCGATTTTGCGCTCCAGGGCGCGCATGCCGATATGGCCCGGAATCAGATCGGTGAAGCTCGAACAGACACCGATGAACGGTTTCAACATTTGGGTGGACGTCACCCCCGTCGCGTAAAGCAGCGCCCGGTTCGGCATCCGCTCAATCCCCTGTTTGATTTGGTCACTGCGCATGATTTCTCTCCTTGTCGGTGGAAGCGAAAACGAAGCAATCCCGGCGGGGATGGCTTCGTCGTCAGGCTGTCTGGGATGACTGAAGTTTCACTGGGCCGGTCAATTCTCGCCGCGGCCCTTCACACCCTTGGTCGCGCCCGAGAAGCTCTTGGCCTCGGTCTTCGGGCGGAGCGCGCGGGTCGCCTTGCCGGCGAGCCACATCTCGGAATTGCCCAGGGCTTTCAGTTCTTTGCCCAGCGCCTCCTGATAGTTGGGGGTGCCGCAGGCCGAGAGGACGCGGGCGGTTTCCTTGCCCGTGACCACGCGCCGGTAGAGGACGCGGAAAACCGGCAGCACGGCCTTCTTGAACCGGGGCTTCCAGTCGAGCGCGCCGCGCTGCGCGGTGGCCGAGCAGTTCGAATACATCCAGTCCATGCCGTTTTCTCCCACCAGCCTGATCAGGCTCTCGGTGAGTTCCTCCACCGTTTCGTTGAAGGCTTCGCTGGGGGAGTGGCCGTGTTTGCGCAGCACCTCGTACTGGGCCTCCATCACGCCGGCCAGCGCGCCCATCAGCACGCCGCGCTCGCCCGTCAGATCGCTGAAGACCTCCTGTTTGAACGTGGTCGGGAACAAATACCCTGAGCCGATGGCGATGCCCAGCGCCAGGCAGCGTTCCCGCGCCCGGCCGGTGGCGTCCTGTTCCACGGCAAAACTGGAGTTGATGCCGGCGCCGGAGAGGAAGTTGCGGCGCACGGAGGTGCCCGACCCCTTTGGGGCGACCATGATCACGTCAACGTTCTTCGGGGGGATGACGCCGGTCTGGCCCCTGTAGACAATCGAGAAGCCGTGCGAGAAATAGAGCGCCTTGCCGGGTTTGAGGCATTGCTTGATCAACGGCCAGATGGCGCGCTGCGCCGCATCGGAAACCAGCATCTGGATGATCGTGCCACGCCGGGCCGCCTCCTCCATGTCGAATAATGTTTTTCCCGGCACCCAGCCATCGCCCACGGCGCGGTTCCAGTCCTTTTCAAACTTCCGGGACTGGCCGATGATGACCTTGAATCCGTTATCCTTCATGTTCAACCCTTGGGCGGGCCCCTGCACTCCGTACCCGATGACGGCGATGACCTCGTTTTTCAGCACCTTGCGGGCTTTCGCCATCGGGAACTCCTCCCGCGTGACGACTTCTTCCTTCGTACCGCCGAAGTCAATGATTGCCATGTCCTCGTCTCCTTTTCTTGTTGCTGATTGGTGGTGAATGTCTGCTGACGCTGACGGAAATCCGAATGGAATGGAAAGGGTGTGGATGCTGGAATCCGGCGGGCCGGGTAAAGCCGAAAAATACGCCACGAGGTTGGCTTCCGATGTTTCAAATGCGAGGAAAAATATCCTTCCGCCTTCCTTGCGTGAACGAAGGAATCATTCGTCGCGTCAGCGGCGGGCCTCGGTGCCGCCCGACCGTCGGCACGCTGCATGTTTTCCACGAAAAAACCGGTCCGCGGACCCTGCCGCTCACGCCGGAGGATTTCGACCGGCCGGCGAACGCGGTGAAACGGATTTTGCAGGCGCTTGGACTGGCGGATCAATGAAGGGCCGGCGGTCAGCGCCGGCGGCGCACCAGTCCTAACTCTTTACCGGGCTTGAAGCGGACGGCTTTTCTGGCGGACGGTTTTTTCTTGGTCGAAGCGCGTTTTTTCCTGGTCGATTTCATGGCGGATTATCGGGGTGATGGGTGGACGGGATGATCCGGGCCTCGAGCGGCCCGGCGGGGATGGGACGAAGCATAAGCAAGCTTCGCGATCTCCGCAAACTCCCGGAGCAAAAACCGGAGCACGCACGCTCCGGCGTGAAACGGCTCCGCTTCCCCAAACGGCCGGCGCCGGCCGGCGGCGAATCACCAGTATTCCTCGACGTGGATGGTGCCGGCCTGCCTGCCGTGGTCGGAGGTGAAGCCGCGGGGCGCCAGGATTTCCTTCACGGTCCAGATCATGTCCGGATTGCCGCAGAGGAAGACGTCCGCCTGCGCCGGATCGAGCGGCACGCCGCCGAGCAGGTCGACGATGCCTTTTTCGAGGAGCGCCTGGATCCGGCCGGTGTGGCCGCGGAAATGCGGATCCTCGTCAGGGCGCGTGATTGAGGGAATGTAGGTGAGGTTCGGCCGGATGCGGGCGAGGCTTTCCAGCTCGCCCCGGTAACCCAGGTCCCAGCTGTAGCGCGCGCCGTGCAGGATCACGAAGCGGCGCGAGGTGTCGCTCACGAGCATGGTGCGGAGCATCGACATGTAGGGCGCCAGGCCGGTGCCGGTGGCGATCAGGATCAGCGCCTTGCCGGGGGCGACGCGGTCCAGCGTGAACATGCCGCTGGCCTTGGGGCCGAGGAACAGCCGGCCGCCATAGGGCACGGCGAACAGGCGCGGGGTGAGCTGGCCGCTCGTGATCAGCGTGACATAGAATTCCACGTAATGTTTTTCCACGCTGGACGAGGCGATGCTGTAGGCGCGTTTGATCAGCTTGTCGGGCCCGGCCGGCGGCTCCTCGTCATCCGCCTCGGGCACCCGGGCCTCGCGCCCCAGCAGGCCCAGCACGGCAAACTGGCCGGGCTTGAAGTCGAAGAGCGGGGCGTCGGGCTGGACGCGCATGATCTGCAGCTGGGCGTTGATCTCCTCGCGGCCCATGAGGACGGCGTTGTAGCTGGTGGATTCCGGTGTGCTCATCGGGTGGTTTCCAGACAGTGCTCAATCCCAGATCGGCCGCCAGTTTTTCGGGTATTTTGTCAGCTCGTTGAGCCGGCTCATTTCGCCGGCGTCGAGCCGGTAGCCCACGGCCCCGAGTGACTCGCGGAGCTGATCGGCGTGGTTGGCGCCGACGATCGGTGCCGTGATCACCGGGTTGGTCAGCAGCCACGCCAGCGCGGTCTGGCCGGGCGTCTTGTTGTGCGCCCGCCCGATCGTGGTGAGCGCATCGATGACGGCCCAGCCATGCTCGTTCAGGTAGTTTTCCGACACCGCCTTGGCGCGGGCGCCGGCCGGCGGCGGCACGCCGCGGCGGTATTTGCCCGTGAGGAAGCCGCCCGCCATCGGTGAATACGGAATCACGCCGAGCTGGTGATGCCGGCAAAGCGGCTGGGCCTCGATCTCGAAGCCCGCGCGCTCCATCAGATTGTATTCCGGCTGGTAACAGTCGAAGCGGGCGTAGCCGTGCCGGTCACTCTGCCCGAGCGCCTCCATCAGCCGCCACGCGGGATAGTTGGAGGCGCCGAGGGTGCGCACCTTGCCGGCGCGCACGAGGCCGTCGAGCGCGCCCAGCGTCTCGTCGATGGGCGTGGCGAGGTCGGCCCAGTGGCATTGGTAGAGATCGAGGTGGTCGGTCTGCAAACGGCGCAACGAGTCCTCGCAGCAGCGGATCACGCGGGATCGCGCGAGGCCCTCGCCGTTGGGGCCCTCCCACATCCTGCCGCGCAGCTTGGTGGCCAGGACGACGTCGGCCCGGCCGCCGCGCGCCTTCAGCCAGCGGCCGATGATTTCCTCCGACACCCCGCCCCCCGCCAGACCTGCGGCGTGCCACGTGGTGTAGATGTCGGCGGTGTCGATGAAATTCCCGCCGGCTTCCCGGTAGGCGTCCATGACGGCGAACGAAGCGGTTTCGTCCGCCGTCCAGCCAAACTGCATCGTGCCGAGGCAGAGCTCGGAGACCTGAAGGCCGGTGCGGCCGAGTTTGCGATAATCCATGACCTGAACAGTTAGGAGGAATGGCGCGCTTTGCCAGCCGGACTTGAACGGCCGGACCGGGGCGTGCCGTCCGCCGGCGGCGCCCATGGCAAGAAAAGAACTTTGCATGGAGGCGGTGGAGTGGATTTTATTCCGCTTCCGCACTTCCACCCACGCCTCCACCTTTTTGCCATGATTCAGGGCTTCGTCCATCTCGTCGGCGCCGGACCGGGTGACCTCGGTCTCGTCACCCTCCGCGCCAAGGAGCTCATCGCCTCCGCCGATGTGGTCGTCTATGACTACCTCGTCCACCCCGACATGCTGGCGTGGTGCCGGGCGGAGTGCGAAAAGATCTACGTCGGCAAGCGGCCGCAACTGCACGCGGTGCCGCAGGAGGAGATCGAGGCGTTGCTGGTGGCGCGGGCAAAGGCCGGCCGGCGCGTGGTGCGCCTCAAGGGGGGCGATCCCTTTGTCTTCGGCCGGGGCGGCGAGGAGGTGCGCCGGCTCGCCGCCGCCGGCATCCCGTTCGAGGTCGTGCCGGGCGTCACGGCCGCCCTCGCCGCGGGCGCCTACGCCGGCATTCCGCTGACGCATCGCAACACCAGCTCGTCGCTCATCTTCCTCACCGGCCACGAGGACCCGGAGAAGCACACCCTCGCGGTCGACTGGCGCAAGTACGGCGCACTGGCCAACGCCACGCTGGCCGTCTACATGGGCATGGGCCACCTGCGCCTCATCCTTTCCGAACTCATGGCCGGCGGACTGGCCCCCGACACCCCCGCCGCCGCCGTGCAGTGGGCCTCGCTCGGCCGCCAGCGCAGCGTCGCCGGCACCGCCGCCACGCTCGCCGACCTGGTCGAGGCGCGAAAACTCGGCGCGCCCGCCGTCATCCTCATCGGCGAGGTGGTGCGCCACCACGCGGTGATCGACTGGTTTGAACAACTGCCCCTCTTCGGCCGTCGCGTCGTCATCACCCGCGCCCGCGAACAGGCCGGCGAGCTGCGCCGCAAGCTCGAAGACCTCGGCGCCGAGGTGCTCGAGCTGCCGCTCGTCGAAATCAGGCAGGTCGTGGACCGCGAGACGACGGTCGATATTTTCACCGAGGTCGGGCACTACGACTGGCTGGTGTTCACGAGCGCCAACGGCGTCCGCCACTTTTTCGACCTGTTTCTCAAGGCGTTCCGGGACCTCCGCGCCCTCGGCGTGATGCGCATTGCGTGCGTCGGCGAAGCCACGGCCCGGGCCGTGCGCGCCCTGCACCTCGAGGTCGAGGTCTGTCCGGAGACCGCCACCGCCGAGGCGCTGGCCGACGCAATGATCGCCACCGGCAGCCTCGACCACGGGAAGGTGCTGGTCGTCACCGGCAACCTCAACCGCGACGCCCTCGTGAAAAAGCTCGAGCAGGCCCGGGCCATCGTCGACCGCCTCCAGGTCTACGAGAACGTCCGGGCCGACCTGGCCGGGAATCCCGCGGCCGAGGAGTTCCGCGCGCACGGCGCGGACGCGATCCTTTTCGCCAGCTCCTCGGCGGTCCAGGCGTTTGCCGCGCAGGCGGCGGCGCTGCAACCGGCCCCGGGCGCGAAGATTCCGCTGGCCGGCAGCATCGGCCCGCTCACCAGCGAGGCGATGCGCAAGGCCGGGGTGCCGGTGGACTTCGAGGCGGCGACGGCGACGCAGGAGACGTTTGTCACCGCGCTGCTCGCGAAGCTGGCCAGCGGATGAACGGCCGGCCCGGAGGAAATGAAATCATGATCAACGGCATCCGGTTGAAAGTCTGCGGGCTCACGTCGCTGGTCGACGCGGAACTGGCCGACCGCGCCGGGGCGGACTACCTCGGCTTTGTGCTGTATGCGAAGTCGCCGCGCCACGTGACGCCGGCGCGGTTCCGCGCCATGGCGACGCGCCTGCCGGATCGCCGGAAGGTGGCCGTGATGGTGGAGCCATCCGCCGCCGAACTCGCGGTGGCCGCGGCTGCGGGCTTCGACTTCGTGCAGATCCATTTTCCCCACGATCTTCCGCCCGGTACGGTGGCCGCCTGGGCCGGCGTGATCGGTCGGCAACGTCTGTGGCTGGCCCCGAGGCTGCCCCCGGCCGCCACCCTGCCGCCGGCGCTGCTGCCCCTGGCCGAAACCTTCCTGTTCGACGCCTTCCACGCCGAGAAGTTCGGCGGATCGGGGCAGACGGCGGACTGGACGAAATTCCGCCAGCACCTCGAACTGTACCCGGAGAAGACGTGGATCCTCGCCGGCGGACTGAACCCGGACAATATCAGTGTTGCGTTGAAGGCGACGGGCGCGCGCCTGGTCGACGTGAATAGCGGGATCGAGGCTTCGCCGGGTGTGAAGGACCCGGCGAAGCTCGCCGCGTTCGTCGCGCGGCTGGCGGAGAGCAGGTCCCGCTAGGCGCCGGCCGGATTGCTCACTGCCGCCGCGAATGCTCGCGGACGGCGCGGATTTCCGCCGGGGGCAGGCCGAGGAATTCGAGGAAGCGCTGGTGATAGGCGGAATCGGTTCGCTCGAAGTCCCGGTGCCAGCGGCCGAGGTCCTCGTCGGTGAAACCGGAGGCGCGGAGCAGCCGGACCCATTTTTCCTTGTCCATGTTGCGCACCTGCTCCAGCAGGCGGCGGTTTTTCAGCAGCTCGACGATGACACGCTGGCGGCCGCGCAGCGCCTCCATCTGGGCCAGCACCTCGTGGAGCTGGCGCTCGAGCGCGGCGGCGAGGTCCCGCTTCGGTCGTTCCAGAATCTTGCGGATCTCGGCCAGCGGCAGGCCGGTCTGGCGGTAAAGGCGGATCTGGCGCAGGCGCTTCTCGTTGTCCGGCGAGTAGTGCCGGTAGTCGTTGCCCAGGCGCCCGGCGGGCTTCAGCAGCCCGATGCGGTCGTAGTAGAGCAGGGTGGAGCGCGAGAGCCCATGTTTTCTGGCGAGCTGGCTGATGGTCATGGCCGTAACATTTCTCCGGTCGTGAGGTAGTGAGTGAGTGCGCGGCGTAGGAAGTCCATACTCTTCTCCTGCTCCGCCTCGGACCAGGCGGCAAGCCAGGCGTCGCCTGCCGGGCCGACGGACAGCCAGCGGCGCGTCCAGTCGAGCCGGGTGGCGGCGCCCTCGGCGGCGAGCGCGATCTTGAGCCTGAAAACGCACGCGCCAGCGTCGAAGCATGTGAATTCGATGCGCGCGGGTGGTTCGTACCGGCTGACGACCCAGGTCATCGGGTCGCCGCGGGGCAAGGTGGTGCGGAAGACGCAGTCCTCCTCGGCGACGCCAGAGGCGGAGTGGAGCAGCTCGCAGCGCCAGTGCGGGAGCCAATCGTATTCGCGGACCGGGCAGAGCAGGGGGAAGACCTGCTCCGGCGCGGCGGGCACAATGAAGTGGTGGGTGCGGGTGAGCGTGGGCATGACCCGCGCAGTCTGCACTGTGAAGCTGTAGTCGGGTCAAGCGCCCAGGCACGATCCGTGTGCATCCATCGCCGGCGGCTTGGGCCCACGGGTTTTCCGGCCAGTCTTCCGACCCAATGTCAACTATTAGTTGACATGGCATTTCTGCCCGCCGGTAGAACCTGCGCCGGGAGCTATCTGGCCGCGGCGCTCACGCCGGGCGCAGGCCGGTCTTGCTGATGGGCAGCGTGCGGAGGCGTTCTGCCGTTCGGCAGAACGCTCCGCCACCGATGGTCAGGCGGATATCAGGCCGCGCCGTGGACCGGGTGGCTCAGCGGTAGCCGGCCTTCTGCAACTCCGCCAGCGTGCGGATCGGGGTCGGCGGATTGAGATATTGGGCGAGGAAGGTGTAGATTTTGACGCGGATCTGCTTGGCGAGCTTCGTGTCGATGCGGTCGAAGCTGTGCCCGCCGGGCGCGTCTTGGAAAACCTCGTAGTCGAATTTCTTCCCGGCCGCTTTCAGGGCGGCGATCAGGTTCTGGACTTCGAGCACGTAAACATCGTCGTCGTTCGTGTTGGTGTGGATCAGCAGTGGCGTCTGCAGCTTGTCGACGTGCGTCACCGGCGAACGCCGGCGGTACTCGTTGGGGTCCTCGTTGACGGTCTTGCCGATGTGATAATCGACGGAGAACTCCGTGCGATATTCCTCGGTCTGATAGCCGAGCCGCGTCACCAGATCGCTCACCGGCACGCCGGCGAACGCGACCTGGTAGTCCTGCGGGTGCTCGCAAATGTCCAGCAGCGCGATCAGGCCGCCGTGACTCCAGCCGACGATGCCGATGTGCGCGGCGTCGATGCAGTCATAGTTTTCGACCATCCAGTCACGCGCGGCGTGGACGTCGTCGACTTCCCGCCCGCCGTAATCGACCTTGCGGTAGAACTCCTCGCCGTAGCCGGTGCTGCCGCGGTAGTCGGGCGCGACGACGACATAGCCCTGGGCCATCAGTTCCCGGATGATGTGCGTGTGGTAGGTGGTGAAATCCGCGTGCACTCCGCCGTGCGGCAGCACGATCAATGGCGTTTTCCGGCTGTGGTCGAGCTGGCGCGGCAGGAAAACATATGACCAGAACTTGACCGGGTTGGTCGCCCCCATCGCGGTCGGGTTTTTCGGGTGCGCCGGCGGGGGGCCGACGATGAACACCTTGTCGATCACGGCGACGTCGCCCACCTTGTCGTACCAGAGCACGTCGTCGACCGCTTTCTCCAGCGCGTCGATCCGCTGGTTGAGCGCCTCGAATCTGGTCTCGAGTTCGGTGGGTTTGTCCTTCTTCTCCGCGGCCGCGTCGTTCGCGGCGGCGGGCAATGGGGCGAACACGCCGGCCCCGAGGGCGGCCGAAAACAGCAAACCGGCAATGGAACGGACTGGTGAGTGCATGCCGCACGGATAGGCGCCTGGGGCGGCAATAGGAAGCTGATTTCATTCCCGGTCCTCCCCTGAGTCTCCCCAGGGGGACGAACGGGGATCGGAAGCGCCGAGGCCAACGAGGTCCCGCCAGCCATCTGGATCGCCGCGGTCTGTTCTGCTGGCCAGCAGAACAGACCGCGCAATGACAGGCAGTTGTCCCAGCATCGCGCCTTACTTCGCCGCGCTGCGCAGCACGACCCAGTCGATGATGGCGGCGTCGTTGTGCTCGTGACGCCAGACCAGGCTCAGGAACTCGGCCGGGTGGATGTCATGGGTCGTGAAGAAGTTTCGGTCGCCGCCGCAGCAGTACATGAGTGACGGAGGCAGCTCGCCGCGGAGCTTGGCCTTCGTCTTCGGGATGATGCGCGGCAGCCACGCGATGCCGTGCACGGCGTCGGTCTTGGCCGGCATCTTCGCCTCGTCGAGCACGACGGTCGACGCCCTGCCGCCCTGGACATTGTGAAAGTAGTCGCGGCGCACGAGCTCGATGGCGAGCGCGGTGTTCCAGGTCGGCTCGCCGCCGGAGGTGAAGTCCTCCGCGTAATCGTAAAGATACTGGGCGGTGAGGCCGTTGGCGGCGAGGAAGGCCTGCTCGTCCGCGGTGAAGTAGGTGGGGGCGCCGCGCCGGCCCTGGGCGTAAAGCCGGCCGGCCTTGTTCCACAGGGCGTGGAGTTTCTCGGCGAAATCGTAGTGTTTCATGGGAGAACGTTCATTGAACCACAAAGTCGCGTCGACGCAAAACGACCGATCGGAAACTCCGCGATTCCGGCGCGTTACTCGTCCGGTCCGCCGGGAAATCAGTCTGCATGCACTAACTCCTGCTGCGCATGCACGGCGGCCGGCAGGCTTCCCGCGTGGATGCCGCGAAGCGCCACGGTTCGAGGGCGCTGACCGCGCGACCGCGGCCGGCCGATGGTTCGTGGAATCAATTACGACCGGCATGCGGAGCCGTCCGGTTTCGTTAACAAACAAATCAAGGAGCACCCGGCCGTGGGCACCAGCCGGCGGCTTGACGGTCAGCGCGTACCGGGGTCGGATGGTCTTCATCATCTGCTGGGACTGATCGAGCTCCTCCGCCGGCACACTTGAAGGGTGACGTGCTCGCCCCGCCACGAGCGGACAAACTAGTCGTAGTATTCGGTCGGGATAACCGCCGCGAGTGCGACGAGACTGCCTGGATTCTAGAACGAACGATGGATCGAGTTGGGTGGGGTGCCCTCATCCACGCGGATTCGTGCAGCGGGGTGGGGGCACCCCGCCCACCGATAAACGAAGATCGTCGCCCCTGGGCTTGCCCGACCCCGGCAGGCGCAATCACGCCGCACTCCTTGATGGCCTGCAATTTACGACGGCTCTTGGTGCCCGGTAGGGTTTCACCTTATCGCCATTCGGAGAGAATAGGCGTTTAATGATGGTCAGACGGACGCTTCGCCTATTGACGAATCGTTGCCCGTGTCTGCAACCCGAGTTTGCCCAGGATCAGCCGAGCACGATGGCAACTCATCTACGCATTCTGCATTTGGAAAACAGCGAGCCCGACCGCGCACTCGTGCGCCGGGCGCTGGTCGGCGGGGAACTCGCGTGTACATTCGCCTATGCGGCCAACCGAGGCGAATTTGCCGCCGCCTTGGAGCGGGGCACACCCGACCTCATCCTGGCGGACTTCACGATGCCCGACTCCAGCGGCGCGTCCGCGCTGGCGCTTGCGCAGGAGAAGTGTCCCGAAGTGCCCTTTCTGTTTGTTTCCGGCACCATCGGCGAGGAGCGGGCGATCGAGAGCTTCAAGAGCGGCGCGACTGACTGCGTTCTGAAGGAGCGGCTCGAGCGGCTCCTGCCCGCCGTGCGCCGCGCGCTGCGCGAGGCCGCCGAGCGCGCCCAGCGCCGGCAACTTGAGACGCAATTGCGGCAGGCACAGAAAATGGAGGCGGTCGGCCTGCTCGCCGGCGGCGTGGCGCACGACTTCAACAACGCGCTCACGGTCGTCACCGGCTACGCGCGGCTGTTGCTGGACCATGCAACGATGCCGCCGGATGCGATCGAGCCGCTGACGCAGATCTTCAACGCCGGTACCCGCGCCGCCAACCTGACGCGCCAGCTCCTCGTCTTCAGCCGCAAGCAGCCGGTCAACCGCCGGGCCATCGATCTCAACCAGGTTGCCGGCGAAATCTCCGAAATGCTCCGCCGGCTGATTGGCGAGCACATCAAACTGGAACTGACGCTGTCGCCGGACCCTTGCCCGGCCGAGGCGGATGCTGGCATGATGGAGCAGGTGCTCATGAACCTCGCGGTGAACTCCCGCGACGCCATGCCCAACGGCGGCACACTGGCCATCGCCACGGAGCATATCACCATCGACGACGAGGCCACGCGCCTTCACCCCGAGGCGCGGCCGGGCGAATTCGTGTGCCTGAGCGTGCGTGACACCGGGTGCGGCATCCCGCCGGAAAATCTCCAGCGAATCTTCGAACCGTTTTTTACGACGAAGAAAGCCGGTCACGGCACGGGTCTCGGGCTGGCGACGGTGTTTGGCATCGTGCAACAGCATCAGGGCTGGATCGAACTCGAGAGTGCGGTGGGCGCTGGTACGTGTTTCCGGATCCTGCTGCCGGCGGCGCCGCCCGCGGCCGTGGTGCCGGCGCACCGGCCGGCGGAATCAGCGGCGGCCGGCGGCGGTTCGGAGACCGTGTTGTTCGTGGAAGACGAACCCGCCGTGCGCGAGTTCGCCGTCGCCGTCCTGCGCAGCGGCGGCTATCGCGTGTTGCAGGCCGGCTCGGGCCTCGACGCGCTGGAGGTCTGGAAATGGCACGGACCGAGGATCGCCCTACTCGTCACCGACTTGGTTTTGCCAGACGGCCTCAGCGGCGTGGAACTCGCCGCCCAGCTGCGGAAAGAAAAGCCGGCGCTGAAAGTCGTGCTCACGAGCGGCTATACGAACGAAACGATCGGCAAGGAGTTCCGCCCGCCCGCCGGCACGCACTTTGTCCAGAAGCCCTACCAACCCCAAGTGCTCACGCAGGCGGTGCGCGACGCGCTCGACGGCAACCACTCCCGCTGATGCGCCCGCCCCCATCCGTCCACCTACGCCAACCCTCATGAAACCTCAGCCGATCCAACAGCCATTGCGAGCAAACTCCCGCCACTGGATACCGCGATTGGCTGCGACGCTGGCCCTTTTCCTTTCGTCAGTGGGTCTGGCGTTTGCCTTGGATCCGACGAAGGATCTACTGCAGTATAACTGCCAGTCTTGGACCCGGCAGAACGGTCTACCCGCCAACGGAATCAAAGCCATCACGCAGTCGAAGGATGGCTATCTCTGGCTGGGCACCACGGTGGGCCTGCTGCGGTTCGATGGGGTGAATTTCAATCTGATCGATCTGACCCGCGTGCCTGGAATTCGCAGCAGCATTGTCACGAGTGTCGCCAACGCGAACGATGGCGGGCTCTGGGTCGGTTTGGAGAACGGCTCCTTTGGCTATTCCGACGGCAGGTCGTTCTCGTTGCGGGGAAAAGCGGCTTGGGGCGGACTCAGTCTGAATGTCCGATCGGTGATGGAAGCCAAAGACGGAACCTTGTGGCTGGCCACGCAGCGCGAGGCGGCGCGGATCACCCGGGCGGGAGACTACGAACCGTTCCTAACCTCCTCCGCGGATCTCCCGCCCGATATTCTGTTCCATTTCGCCGACTCCCACGAGCGACATTGGATCGCGACCTCGGCCACGGGCCTCTCCTATTGGCTCGACGGAAAACTTGTCCGGTTTCCCGACCCCATCGTCGTTACGACGCTCGGCATGGCCGAGGATCCAGAGGGGAATATCTGGATCGGAGGCCCCGCCGGACTGCTTTGCTACGATTCGAATCTTCGGCGCAAAGAGGTTCCTCCCCTGGCCGCCTATATCCGCACGATCTTCATCGACCGGCGCGGAACCCTATGGATTGGCACTGACGGGGCTGGCCTCGTCCGCTACCAGCACGGTGCCTATAGCTTTCTGAGAAAATCTGACGGGCTCGCGAGCGATTACGTCACGACGCTGATGGAGGACACCGAAGGCGACCTGTGGGTCGGGACGAGTAGTGGTTTGAGTCAACTCCGCGACGTGAAGTTTGCGGCCGAGAACCCGGCCAAGGATCCTTCCGCTGAGGTCGCGGCCGCCGTCTGTTCTTCCGCTCGCGGCGGAGCGTGGGTGGCCGGCCGCGCCGGCGTCACCTACTTCGACGGGACGACGCGCAAAACCTATTCGACGCAGGCCGGATTACCGGCAGCCATAGTCAAACGCGTATTCGAGGCCAGCAATGGCGATGTTTATCTCGTCAGCGGCCTCACCACCTTGGTGATCCTGTCCGGAGAAAAAGTCGCCGCGATCCATGCTGCTCCCAACTTGGTTGTAGGGATGGTGGAGGACGCAAAGAGCGTCATCGTTTCGGTGGGTGGATCGCTCTACCGCGCCGGCAAGGATTCCCTCACGCCCTACACCTTTACGGGAGCCCCGCCAGATTTTACCTGGATCCTCAACCTCGCCCCGGGCAGGGATGGAGCCTTTTGGGTCGCGAGCGAGCGGGGCATCTTCCGCGTGAAGGACGGCACGTTCCAGCAGTGGTCCGTTCCGGAAGGGCTTCCTGAACCCACCACGAATACCATCATGGAAGACCGCGACGGCACCGTTTGGGCATCGACCCTGACGGCCATCGTGCGTCTCAAGGACAACAAGATTCGCGTCATCGGGCGCAAGGACGGTTTGTTCGACGAAAACATCTACGCCATCGTGCCTGACGACCTCGGCAGTTTTTGGATCGATTCGGAGCGCGGGATCTACCGGGTCAGCCGCCAGGACCTGAACGATTTTTTCGACGGCAGGATCGGGCGCGTCGAATCCCGGGTCTTCGACGGGCCCGATTCGGTCACAACCGCAGACAAATCCAACAGTCAGGAACACGTCGGCTGCAAATCGCTGGACGGGCGAATCTGGTTTCCGAGCGCCAAAGGGGTCGTGATTATCGATCCAGCGCATATTCCGACCAATCGAATCGCGCCGGCGGTCCACATCGATCGCGTGCTCGCCAACAGTGTGGAAGTGGAACGCAACGCTCCCGCGGTCGTTCGCCCCGGCAAAGGCGAGCTTGAAATCCATTTCGCGGTCTTGAGCTTCGCCGCACCGCAGCGGGTCAAGATTCGCTATCAGCTCGAAGGTTACGACAAGAATTGGGTGGAAACCGAAGATCGACGGGTGGCCTTTTACACGAACCTCCGTCCGGGGCACTACCTCTTTCGGGTTACGGCCACCAACGGCGATGGCGTGTGGAACAAAGAGGGCGATGCGTTGAGCATCGAACTGCGGCCGCACTATTACCAGACGCTGTGGTTCGCGGCGCTTTGCGGTGGCGCCGTTCTGGCGGCGCTCGCGGGAGCCTATTTTTGGCGCGTCAGGCTCATGCAGCACAAACAGAAGGCGCTCCAGGAAGCCCGTGATCGGCTGGAAATGCAGGTCGCCCATCGCACCGCGGAACTCGCCCGCGCGAACTCGTCGCTCCACTCGGAGATTCAGGAGCGCCAGCAAACCGAAGTGCAACTGCAGCAGAGAACTCAATCGCTCGAGAAAGAAATCGACGAGCGCAAACGCATGGAGCTCGAGATCGAACGCGCACACCGGGAATTGCTCGCGACTTCCCGCCAGGCCGGCATGGCCGAGGTCGCCACCGGCGTGCTCCACAACGTCGGCAACGTGCTCAACAGCGTCAATGTCTCGGCCACCCTCGTCGCCGACCACGTGCGCCACACCAAGTCCGTCAATATCGCGAAGCTCGCCGCGATGTTCGACGAGCACAAGGCGGACCTCGCCGAATTCCTGACCAAGGATTCCCGCGGCCAGATGATCCCGGGTTACCTCGGCACGCTGGCGGAATCGCTCGTTGTAGAGCAGAAGACACTGGTCACGGAACTCGAGCACCTGCGCAATAACGTCGAGCACATCAAGGACATCGTGGCCATGCAGCAGGCTTACGCCAAGACCTCCGGGGTCATCGAGACGATCTCGGTTCCGGACTTGCTCGAGGATGCGCTGCGCATCAACGCCGGTTCGCTCGCCCGGCACAGCGTCGACATCATCCGTGACTACCAGGCCCGCCCGGTCGTCACCACCGACAAACACAAGGTCATGCAGATCATCATCAACCTCGTGCTCAACGCCAAGTATGCGTGCGACGAGACCGGCCGCATTGACAAGCAAATCACCGTGCGCACCACGAGCGACGACCGCGGCGTCAAAATCGCCATCATCGACAACGGCATCGGTATCGCCGCGGAAAACCTCACGCGGATTTTCAGTCACGGATTCACCACGCGCAAGCACGGCCACGGCTTCGGCCTGCACAGCGGCGCGCTCGCGGCCCGGGAACTCGGCGGCTCGCTCAACGTACAGAGCGCCGGTCCCGGCGAAGGCGCCACGTTTATTTTGGAACTGCCCTACAAACCGGACACTCCCGCCCATGAAAACTCCGTCCGTTAAAAAAAATCTCCGCATTCTCGTCATCGACGACAATCGCACCATTCACGGCGATTTTCGGAAAATCCTCGTCGACGAACGCATCACCGACAAGGCGCGCGACATGGAAGCGGCTTTGTTTGGAGAGGCGACCGATACGCGAAAGACCATCCGCTTCGAGTTGGACTCGGCCTACCAAGGCAAGGATGGCTTCGAAATGGTCCAGCGCGCCGTGGCCGAAGGCCGGCCCTACGCGATGGCTTTCATGGACGTCCGGATGCCGCCGGGCTGGGACG
This sequence comes from uncultured Opitutia bacterium, assembly GCA_903940425.1. Taxonomy (GTDB): domain Bacteria; phylum Verrucomicrobiota; class Verrucomicrobiia; order Opitutales; family Opitutaceae; genus Fen-1467. The sequence goes on from CAJAKX010000083.1 coordinate 27,183, forward strand.
GCATCGAAACCACCGCGCGCATCTGGGAGGTCGACCCCGAGGTGCAGATCGTCATCTGCACCGCGTATTCGGATTACTCGTGGGATCAGATGAGCGAAAAACTCGGCCAGGCCGACAAACTCGTGATCCTCAAAAAACCCTTCGACAACGTCGAGGCACTGCAACTCGCCACCGCGCTCACCGAAAAATGGAATCTCGCCCGGCAGGCGAAGTACCAGCTCCAGAACCTCGAAATACTCGTCGAGGAGCGCACGCGCGAGTTGCGCATCGCCAAGGAAGCCGCCGAAGCCGCGGCGAAAGCCAAGAGCGAGTTCCTCGCCAACATGAGCCACGAAATCCGCACGCCGATGAACGGCGTGATCGGCATGACCGGGCTGCTCCTCGACCTCGAGCTCGACCCCGTCCAGCGCGAATACGCAGAGATGATCCACACCAGCGCCAATACGCTGCTCACCCTGATCAACGACGTGCTCGATTTCTCCAAGATCGAGGCGGGCAAGCTCACCTTCGAGACGCTTGACTTCGATTTGACGGAGACCGTCGAGAGCACGCTTGATATGCTCGCCGAGCGCGCACAAGCCAAGGGCATCGAGCTCGTCATGGCCATGCCGCCGGCCGTGCCGCGCCTTCTCCGCGGTGATCCGGGCCGGCTGCGCCAGGTGCTCGTGAACCTCGTCGGCAACGCGATCAAGTTCACCGAAGGCGGCGAAGTCGTCGTCCGCGTCACCCAGCAGACCGAAAGCGACAACCGCGTCGTCCTTCGGTTTGAAGTGCGCGACACCGGCGTGGGCATTCCCGCCGCGACGCAGACGAAATTGTTTCAAGCGTTCACGCAGGCCGACAGTTCGACGACGCGCCGCTACGGCGGCACCGGCCTCGGCCTCGCGATCTCGAAGCAGCTGGTCATCATGATGGACGGCCAGATCGGCCTGGAGAGCGAGCCGGGCAAGGGCTCGACGTTCTGGTTCACGGCTCAGTTCGAAAAACCCACCGGCGACCAGCCGCCGCTCGCGGGCGAACGCGACGGCTGGTCCAACCTCCGCGTGCTCGTCGTCGATGACAACGCGACGAGCCGGCAGATTTTGCGCCACCAGATTTTCGCGTGGAAACTCCAGAAAGGCAGCGCCGCCGATGGGCACGAGGCACTGCGCGTGCTGCGCGCCGCCGCCGCCGAAGGCCATCCCTACGACCTCGCGCTGCTCGACGTGGAGATGCCCGAGATGGACGGCCTCACGCTCGCCCGCGCGATCAAAGCTGACCCCGCCATCGCCGGCACGCGGCTGATCGCGTTGACGCCGCTGAAACACGCGCTTACCGGCAAGAAAATGCAGGCCGTGGGCATCGACGCGTCGCTCAGCAAACCCGTCAAACAATCGCGCCTCTTCGACTGCCTCGTCACCGTGATCGGCAAAGCCGAGGCGGCCAATATTTGCGCGTCGAAGCCCGGCGCCGCGCCGTTGCCGCCGCTTTCGACCAACGTGGGCGCGAAGCTCGAAGGCACGCGCGTCCTGCTCGCCGAGGACAATGCCGTGAACCAGAAAGTCGCGCTCGCGTGGCTGCAAAAACTCGGCTGCTCCGCCGACGCCGTCGGCAACGGCATTGAAGTCCTCGAGGCGCTCCAACGCATCCCCTACACGCTGATTTTCATGGATTGCCAGATGCCGGAGATGGACGGCTTCGAAGCGACGAGGCTCATCCGCAAGCGCGAACTCGACACCGGCCAAGCCTGCCCGTGGAAATCACCCGTTTACATCATCGCGCTCACGGCCAGCGTCATGCAGGGCGACCGCGAAACATGCCTCGCCGTCGGGATGAACGACTACGTGAGCAAACCCATGCACCTCGGCGAACTTCAGGCTGCCTTGGAGCGGTGGCAAGCCTCGCAAATACCGGCCGCTTGAACCTCCTTCGCTGCGCCTCATGGCCGTATAATTCCAGAACTACTGCGAGAAATCGGACGTGGCCCGCACCATTTCATCGGCATAAGCCTTGTGGAGGTAGGTCAGACCGGGCATGAAGCCCGACCGACATCAACTGACCCACCATCCGAGACTCGTTACGTTTGCATCTGGACGCCGGTTCGTCCAAAACGGACGCACAAAAACCTCATCGAAAGAAGAAGAACCATGTCGACACATACCTGTCCGTGGTGGCTCGGCTATTTGCTGGTAACGCCGCTGCGCCGCCTCGTCGAAAATCCCCACGCCCGCCTCGCTCCCTACGTGCGGGAGGGGATGCTCGTGCTGGAGCCCGGTCCGGCCATGGGTTTCTTCACGCTCGAATTGGCGCGCTTGGTCGGTCCGCAGGGACGCGTGGTGGCGGTCGATCTGCAGGAAAAGATGCTGGCCGCTCTGCGCCGGCGTGCCGGGCGTGCGGGTCTGGCCGACCGCGTCGAAACCCGGTGCTGTACCCAGGACGACCTCGGGATCGGCGATCTGGCGGGCCGGTTCGATCTCGTCGTGCTCTTCCACATGCTGCACGAGGTTTCCGATAAAGACCGGTTCCTGCAGGCGATTCATGCGGCACTCAAGCCCGGCGGCGGAATGTTGATCGTCGAACCCCGCGGGCACGTCTCGGCCGGGGCGTTTCAAGCGTCCGTGGCCCTGGCGGAGAACATTGGATTTACGGTGGCCGAGCCCGCGC
>CAJAKX010000084.1 GCA_903940425.1 uncultured Opitutia bacterium
CACCGGCCTCAAGTACGGCCTTGAAATCTACTGTCCCGTCGGCGATGACGGCCGTTTTATCGACGACGGCCGCATCCCCGCCGATCTGGTGGGTCTGACCACCCTCGAAACGGTCGACGACCTGGCGAAGAAGCGCACCTCGCCCGCGAACATCGGAGTGTTGAAGAAACTCGATGCGGCCGGAGCGCTGCTCGCGAAGCACTCCCTCACGCACAGCTATCCGCATTGCTGGCGCTCAAAGACGCCCATCGTCTTTCGCGCCGTCGACCAATGGTTCGTGTCGCTCGACAAGGGCGGCATTCGCCAGGCCGTGCTGGAGGAAATCCGCAAGGTGCAGTGGGTGCCGGCCTGGGGCGAGGCCCGCATCCGCAGCGCCGTCGAAACGCGCCCCGATTGGTGCATCAGCCGCCAGCGCGCGTGGGGCGTACCCCTCCCGGCGTTCTTTGACGCGCAGAAAAAGGCCTGGCTCGACGCCGGTGTCGTACGCGGCATCGCCGACAAGGTCGCGGAGCACGGCACCAACCTCTGGTTCAACGCGTCGCCCGCGCAGTTGCTCGCCGGCGTGAAGCTTCCGGCCGGCTGGCCGGCGCCCGGCGAACTCACCCGCGGCCGCGACACGCTGGACGTCTGGTTTGACTCCGGCTCCACGCACGTGGCGACGCTCCGGCGCGCGGTGGGCGGCACGGACTGGCCCGCCGACCTCTACCTCGAAGGCAGCGACCAGCACCGCGGCTGGTTCCAGTCCTCGCTCTGGACCGCCGTGATCGCCCATGGCGGCGCGCCCTACCGGATCGTGCTCACCCACGGCTTCATCCTCGACGAGGATCGCAAGAAAATCTCCAAGAGCAGCACCTACGAGAAGCCGCAGACCAGCGATGCCTACATCGCCGAGTACGGCGCGGACGTCATGCGCCTGTGGATCGCCTCGCAGAACTTCCGCGACGACATCCCGATCTCAAAGGAGATTCTCTCCCATGTCGGCGAGACCTACCGCCTGTTTCGCAACACTTTCCGCTTCCAGCTTTCCAATTTGTTCGATTTCAATCCGGCACGCGACGCCGTGCCTGTCGGAAAAATGGACAACCTCGACCGCTGGGCGCTGCACCAGACAGCTGAGTTGTTGGGGCAGTGCACGGCGGCCTACGATGATTACGAGTTCCACAATGTCTACCAGCTCTGCAACCAGTTCTGCGCGGTCACGCTCTCGGCCACCTATCACGACATCCTGAAGGACCGGCTCTACACGCTGCGCGCCGCCGATCCGTTGCGTCGCTCGTCGCAGACCGCCCTCCATCACATCTTCCAGACGCTCGTCCGCATCCTCGCGCCGATCATCACCTTCACGGCTGACGAGGCCTGGTCGTTTGCCACGGCTGGCAAGGAATACATTGAAGGCTCAGTACATCTTCAAGATTGGCCGGAAGCCGAGGCGTCGTGGATCGAGCCGGACCTTGACGAATATATCAGCAAACTCCGCGTCGTTAAGAGCCGAGTGAATGATAAGCTCGAGGAACTTCGTGCCGCCGGCACCATCGGAAAGTCGCTCCAAGCCAATGTATCTCTTTCAGGGGAGATCCTGGTGATGAGCAAACCGTTTCGTATCGACCAGTTGAGGGTCAACCTCCCCGAGTTCTTCACTACTTCAGGAGTGGCCGTTACTACTAGTATGTCCATTTCACCCGAATCAGAGGAAATCAAAGTTTATCCGACAGGATCGTATCATATCGAAAACAACCAGAATGTCCCAGGACCTAGCAAAAGGTGTGACCGTTGCTGGCGCGAATTGCCGGCGACCGATTTCGAAATGACCCCGTACGGTGAAGTTTGTATCCGCTGCGCCAACGCTCTCCCACCTAGATCCTGAAAAACCATCAACCCCCTTATTCATCATGGCCAAAAACAAAAAGCCCACCTCCGCCAAGAAACACGACCGGACCGTCCCGGTTCATAAATCCACCCCCGCGGCGAAGAAGGCTCCGTCCGCCAAGCCGGCCCCGGCCGGCAAGACCGGTCCCGCCGCCGGCAAACCCTTGCCTCCGGCCGATCTCAAACGCCGCATCCTCGAACGCAAAACCACCAAGCCCATCGCGTTCAGCCTCGATGAGGTCCGGGAGATCGCGAAAAAGAACGCCAAAAAAACCACCCATGCCGGAACTGCGGCCGGCAAGCCCCGGGACGCCGCCAAGGCGAATCTCCCTCTCAAGGGGGCCAGCCGGCCCTCGATTCCACACCATATCAAGGCCGCTTCCCTCGCCGACATCCTCGGCTCCAATCCCCACAAGGCCGGGAAGGCTTCCGTGGACGACGGCGATTTGGCGGGCGTGCCGGAGAAATACCGTCGTTATTACAAGCTGCTCATCGACCTCCGCAGCCATGTGCTGGAGTCGCTGGGCCAGCACTCCGAAGAGACACTCAAGCGCTCGGCCAAGGAGGACGCCGGCGATCTCTCCGGCTACGGCCAGCACATGGCCGACGCCGGCACCGACACCTTTGACCGCGATTTCGCCCTTAGTCTGGTCTCGAGCGAGCAGGAGGCGCTGTCCGAAGTGGAGGCCGCCATCAAGCGCGTCCATGCCGGCACCTATGGCATCTGCGAACTGACCGGCAAGCCCATCAGCCGCGACCGCCTGCTTGCCGTGCCGTTCACGCGTTATTCCGCCGAGGCCCAGAAGGAGTTGGAGAAGACCAAACATTATTCCGTGCAGCGCGCCGGCATCTTCGCCGACACCACCAGCGAGGAGGGCGGCAAGCTCACCGAAGAAGAGCCTGAAGAATGACGTCCCTCCCGCCTGGCCCCGTGGCCACGCCACCCGTCCCGACATCCGCCGCCCCGCCGCCGCGCCCGCGGCTGCAACGCATCCTCGCCTATCGCTGGCTGCTGGCGCTAGCCGCAGGCGTGTTGGTGCTCGACCAAGCCACCAAGGCCTGGATTTGCGCGCGCCTGCCCTATCCCACCTACGGCCCGCCGCGACATATCGCCGTGATCGACGACTTTTTCAACCTGGTGAACGTCGGCAACACCGGCGCGGCCTGGAGCCTGTTCAGCGGCCGCAGCACCTTCCTCGCGCTGCTCGCCGTGGCAACGCTGATCGCGATCTTTGCCTGGCGGCGCCAGCTCGGCCTCCACCTGTGGTCCGTGCAGGTGAGCTTCGGACTGCTGTGCGGTGGCATCGCCGGCAACCTCGTCGACCGTCTCGTCCACGGGCATGTCATCGACTTCCTCGATTTCCACTTCGGCAGCTACATCTACCCCACTTTCAACGTCGCCGATTCCGGCATCTGCGTCGGCGTGGCCATCTACCTGCTGCATTCGCTGCGCCAGCCGGAAGAACCGCCGCCGGGACCGGAGGGCCGGCCGGATCCCTAGCCTGCATCCATCACACCCTGTTCGGGTGATGGATGCACCCTGCGGGCCGACTCGGTCGGGGCTAACCGCGACAAAGTCGCTTTTCCCCGCCGTAACGGCGGGGAAAGCGGATGCGCCACGAAAAGAAAAGTGTGATGCATCCGGGCTAGCGCCCAAGCCCGCGATCCCGCAGATACCACACCACCACCGCGCCGAAGAGAACGGTGTTGGCCGCACTGAACGCCACCGCCAGCCACAGGCCTGCCTGCAGGTTGGCGCCCAGGCAGATGATGGTCAGCGTCAGCAGCACGGCCGCCGGCGTCCACGCCTGCCGGCGCGTACGCGCCTCGGCCGAACTCCAGTTGTCACCGAGGATCACCAGTCCGAGCGACAGTCCGAGGGCCAGCGCGAACCACGCCGCCAGCACCGCCCAAGGCATGCCAAAAAACGCCCCACCCAGCGGCCAGCGCCAGTAGTCGCGCAGCCGGCCCACGAAGGGCAGGATCATCAGCGCCATCTGCACCGTGATGATCGCGGTGAAAGCGGAGACACCCACCCGCCATTCGCCCCACAGGCCCTCCACCACGAGGAAGCCGCCACCCGCCACCAGCCACCACAGGAGCGGTACGCTCAGTGGCACCCCGGCAAAGGAAAGGGATTCCTGCCCCGTGAACTCGATCCGCCCGAAAAGAAATCCGTGGCGCACCGCCAGCATCATCACGAGCTGGCTCGTCAGCAGCACCCAGACAAAGCACAGCCATGCCCGGAGGACGCCGACGCGCTCCCGCCAGACCAGTCCCACCACCCAGGCGGCCGCGGCCAGCAGCAGCAGCCAGCCGGCCGGGCCCGCCCCCGCCGCACCCCGCACAGCCTGCCCCGCCAGTTCGACGCCGGCCATTGCCGCAAACAGGCCGGCCGCCGCCCTGAAGTGCCAGATGGAGGCCGCCCCGACGGTGATACTGGCGCTCGGCTTCACTCGATGTTGGCGATCTGCTCGCGCACCCGCTCCAGCTCGTTCTTGAACTCGATCACCGCCTTGGCGATCGCCAGATCATTGGCCTTGCTGCCAATGGTGTGACTCTCGCGGCTGATCTCCTGCAGAATGAATTCCGCCTTCCGGCCGATCTCGCCCTCGGCCCGCAACAGCTGGCCGAATTGCTCAAGGTGGCTGCGCAGACGCGTCAGCTCCTCGCTCACATCACAACGGTCGGCAAACAGCGCGATCTCCTTGAGCACGCGCTCGTCCCCCGGATCGAGCGCGAGTCCGGCCTCGCGCAGGCGCTTGAGCAGCAGGTCGCGGTAAAGTCCCGGCACCAGCGGTGCGCGCGCGGCGATGGTTTCGATCTGCCGCTTCAGCGCGGTGACGCGGGCCAGCAGGTCGGCCTGCAGCGCCGCGCCCTCGGTTGACCGCATGGCCACGAAGCCCTGCAGGGCTTCCTTCAATGCGGCCATGACGACGGGCTGACCCGCCGCGACCGTCGGAAATTGCCTTGGCTGCCGCTCCGCGCTGGCAATCTGCCACAGCAGTTCGGCGGTCGCGTCAAAGGAGACTCCCTGTTTCGCGGCGAGGGCCTTGAGGCGCGTCAGCGTTTGCGTCACCCCCTCCTCGTTCCACGTCGCCTCGGCGGCGGCCGCCCCGCCGGTCAGTTCCACGTCGACATGCACCTTGCCGCGGACCACCGCCTGGCGGACCTCCGCCGCCACTCCGGGCTCGAGGCTCTCCCAGTCGTGGGGCAGCGCGACCATCAGATCGAGCGTCTTGCGGTTCACGGAGCTCACCTGCACCGTGAGGGTGTAACTGCCGAGCGGCGCGGTGGCGCGCCCATAACCGGTCATGCTGTTCATGCTAGAGAAGTTCCAAGTTCCAAGATCCAAGTTCCAAGGAAATTCCAATCATCAAATCACCGCCCGCCCTTCTTACGAATGATCGCATTGAAGATGAGCAACAGCTCTTGGGCCTCCTGCGCCAAGGCATCTCGATCATGCGTCAGTTCTTGCCCAGCGCACGTGTCCAGTAACCGCAACCATAGGCGGCTCTCCTTCGCCTCCTTACAGCAGGTTTTTAGGCGATGGATGAAATCCTTGTCGCTCAAAGACTCATCGGCCTCGATATAGTTGGCAGCAACCGATCCGGATGCCCGGACCAGCTGCCGGACGTCTTCGTAATTGCAGATGGTCCTCGGCAGACGGCGCACAAAGACACGGACATTCGCGGCAAACTCATAGGTCCGTCCCTCCAGCTCCTTTGGCTTTCCTTCCTTGGTCATTCCTTGGGGTTTGGAACTTGAAACCTGGGATTTCAGCCCGGCTGCTTGAGCAGACGGGCCACCTGCTGCACGTCCTTGTCGCCGCGGCCGGAAAGGTTGACGATGATGACCCGGTCCGGCGGCAGCTCCCGGGCCCGCTGCAGAGCGTAGGCGAGCGCGTGCGTCGATTCGAGTGCGGGGATGATACCCTCGACCCGCGAGCACAGCTGGAAGGCCGCGAGCACCTCGTCGTCGGTCGCGTAGCCGTAATCAATCCGCCCGCGGTCGCGGTAAAAGGCGTGCTCCGGACCGACCGCGGCGTAATCGAGGCCCGCGCTGACCGAGTGGGTCGGCTCGATCTGGCCGTCGGCATTTTGCAGCAGGAAGGTCTTGCAGCCCTGCAGCACGCCGAGGCGGCCCCCGGCAAACCGCGCGGCGTGGTCCCCCGGCCGGATGCCCCGCCCGCCCGCCTCGATGCCGACCAGGCGCACCGCCGGCTCCTCCAGGAAATCGAAGAACAGACCGAGAGCGTTGCTGCCGCCCCCGACGCATGCGATGAGCTCGTCGGGCAGCCGGCCCTCCCGCGCCATGATCTGCTCCCGCGCCTCGAGCCCGATCACGCGGTGAAAATCCCGCACCATCATCGGATACGGGTGGGCGCCGTAGGCGGTGCCGAGGATGTAATGCGTGGTGCGCACGTTGGTCACCCAGTCGCGCATCGCCTCGTTGATGGCCTCCTTCAGCGTCTTCTGCCCCGCCTCGACACCGCGCACCTCAGCGCCCATCAGACGCATGCGGAAGACGTTGAGCGCCTGGCGCTCCATGTCGACCGCGCCCATGTAGACGACGCAGTCGAAGCCGAATTTCGCGCAGACGCTGGCCGTGGCCACGCCATGCTGGCCGGCACCGGTCTCGGCGATGATGCGCCGCTTGCCCATGCGGCGGGCGAGCAGCGCCTGGCCCAAGGCGTTGTTGATCTTGTGCGCGCCGGTGTGCAGGAGGTCCTCGCGTTTCAGGTAAATCTTGGCGCCGCCGCAGTGCCGTGTCAGCCGCTCGGCGAAATAAAGCGGCGTGGGCCGTCCGGCGTATTCCTGGAGATGGTGCCGCAACTCGGCCTGGAACGCCGGGTCCTGCTTGGCCCCGGCGTAGGCCGCGGCGAGTTCCTCCAGCGCGGCCATCAGCGTCTCCGGCACGAACACGCCGCCATAGGGGCCGAAATGCCCGCCGGCGTCGGGCAGGGAAAACCGGTCAAGGCGCTCGGCGGTCTGGGTGGCGGCGGACATCAGGACGGACAACGTGGCCATGGATTGGATTCCAGGCAACGGCGAACTTGCGCGCTGGTTCTGTCGAGTGGAGCTAGTTACGTCTAGGCCGGGGTATCTTACTTCAGCTCTTGAGCCACGGCGGATGCCAGGACGGCAGAGTGGCACTGCAAAAATGACAATCCTCTTGCCTCGCCAACCACCGGACGATACGACCCATGGCGATGAACCCGCCCGGTCCCGGCGTTACGCATCTCGACTGGTGCCTTTTCCTGCTCGGACCCTATTTCTGGCACCGCGGGGGACTACAGGGGCGCTGCTTCCAAGCCGCCTGTGCCCCTCTCCCTAAACTCCTTCCCCTTCCCCGCAAATCCAGTTTCTTATCAGAAATCTACAAGGTCAGCATCAGTTGCCACGGCTGCACCTGCGCCAAGGGCAAAAAAATCGGTTAGCGAGATGGCTTCCGCGCCATCTACGCCATCCTGAAATACAACCTTTTTCGCTGAGCCGTCCCGCGAGAGAGATGCGCCCATGCTGTTACCATTGCTTGCCTGTCTCCTGATTTTCCCCGGCATTGTCCTCGGGATCGGCTGGCCGCTGACCGCGCGGCTCGCCCTCGATCCGGCGGAGAAATTCGTCACCTGCATTGCGCTTTCCCTGCTCGGCGTCTTCCTTTTTGCGTGGACCGTTTACGTTTGCGCGCTGCCGGTCGCCACGCTCAGGGCACTGCCCGCGCTCGCCGCGACTGGACTGGTGCTCGGCCGGCGTTCGCTCATAACGGCCCTGCAGGATGCCGGGGCGCGGGCGCTGCTCGCAGCGCAGATAATCGTCTCCGCTTGGTGCATCGGCTGGCTGGCGCTCGTCCTGAGCTATTCGGGCGGCAACTGGGTGGCCGACTGGTTTGGCCACATGCAACGCACCTGGTTCTTTCTGGAACACTGGCCGCGCGATATTCTCTTCAACGGCTTTGATGCCATGCCTTCCCGGCCGCCACTCGCCAACATTGTCAACGGCGCGTTTCTTGAGATCACGCGGCAGGATTTCGCGCATTATCAGCTTTGCTCCACTCTGCTGGGCAGTCTCGCTTTCTTGCCGGCCGCGCTCCTCGCGAAGCGTTTCGGCGGTGGGCGGGCCATGGCCATTCTCGCGGTACTGTTCATGCTGAACCCAATGTTCGTCCAGAATGCCACCTATGCCTGGACCAAGCTGCCGACTGCATTTTTCGTGCTCACCGCACTGTATTTTTTTCTCCGGGTGCACGACGCCGACGTCCCGGGCTCTGCCGGGGTGCTCTTCTCGGTCAGCCTCGCCGCCGGGTTGCTCACGCACTACTCCACCGGGCCCTATGCCGTGCTGTTTGCGCTTGCGTGGTTGGTGCTGGGGTGGCCGCGGCGACGCGAGCCAGCCTGGTGGCGTTCCACCGCATATGCGGCGCTTGCCGGCGGACTGGTGCTCGCCACGTGGTTCGGCTGGGCCCTCATAGTTTACGGCTGGCACGAGGCATTCCTGACCAACACAACCGTCACCGACCAGGCGCCGACGGCCGGCGCCCAATTACAGGTCATTGCCCTCAATCTCCGGGACACGTTCGTGCCGCATTTTTTGCGGACCGCCGATTTTAGCATGTTCGCCCAGCGCAGTTTATCCGGCTGGTGGCGCGACTGGTTTTTCCAGCTCTATCAGGTAAATTTTTTCTTTGTCTTCGGCTGCGTGGCGTGGGCCGCGATCCTCGCCGCCTTGGCCCACGGCTGGCATGACACAACGGCCCGCCGGCGCGCTTTTTGGGCAATCTTCATCGCTGGTACGGCCACGCTTGGTGTCGCTGTGCATGGCGCGCGGGACACCTGGGGGCTGGCCCACATCTGCATGCAACCGCTCGTGCTCCTCGGCCTAGCTTGTCTCGCCGCCCACTGGACCGCCCTTGGGCGCACGTGGCAGCGCACGCTGGTCGCCGGCGCGACCGTTGATTTTTTGCTCGGGATCGCCCTCCAGTTCGGCGTGCAAAGGGGAGCCCTTGATCATTGGTTGACCCCGGATCGTTTCGTCGTCAACACGCTCTCCTGCTACTCGCTGGCCGCCCAGATGAACCTAAACGCCAAGTTGCAGAACCACTGGGCTTTTGTCGGAGATATGTTCGCGCCGCATGCCGCGCTGGTAAGCGGTCTGCTCGGCATGCTCCTTTTGCTCGCCATCATTCGTGCCCACCGCAACCGCACTATGTGCCCATGACGAGGCCAGGAATTTTCGGGGGATACTGCCCGGTCACCCGGCAAGCGGGCGGGCATGGCAGGTCTTCGTTTTTCAAATAAACTCCTTCCCCTTCCCCGAAAATCCAGTTTCCTATCAATTCGCCTCTTGCCGAGCGGGAGGGTTCCCCGCTCCCCGGGGACAGGGGAACGGGACGTGAGGGGTCCAGCGCTAACCCACTCAAAACGACAGATGGCCAGCGCGCGTCGAACTACACCCGTTTCACCGTCACCAGCGTGAGGTCGTCGCGGTGGTGGTCCCGGCCCGAGAAGCGCCGGACGTGGTCGAGGATGCCGAGGGTGATCTCGCCGGCGCTCCGCGAGCGCAGCGTGCGCAAGGCATCCGCCAGGCGGCTGCCGGAGAATTCCTTGTCATCCTCGTTGGCCGCCTCGGTGATGCCGTCGGTGTAGAGCACCAGCGTGTCGCCCGGCAGGAACGGAAAGGTCTGGTCGGCGATCGCCTGGTCAAACAACCCGGCCTCGACCATGCCGACCGGCATGCCTTCGGAACCGATGAACTCGCTCACCGGCTGGCCGCTCGCCGGGTCGCGCCGCGAAATGAGCGGCAGTTCGTGGCCCGCCCGGGCGAACGTCACCGTGCCCTGCTCCACGTCGATGACCGCGTAGAGGATGGTGATGAACATGCCGCGGCAGACATCGCCAGCCATGGCGCGGTTCACCTCGCGCAGCACACGCGCCGGCGAGTCGTGGTGCGGCGCGATCTGCTGGAGGTTGGTGCGGCAGATGGCCATGAGCAGCGAGGCGGGGATGCCCTTGCCGGACACGTCGGCCACGGCGAGGCCGAGCCGCGTGGGCGAGAGCACGTAAAAATCATAGAGATCCCCGCCGATCTTCTGCGTGGGCACATACTGCGCGGCGATGTCGAGGCCGGCGAGGCGCGGCGTGGCGGCGGGCAACAGCATCTGCTGGATGCTGCTGGCGAGCGCGAGGTCGAGATCCAGCTGCTTCTTCTCGATCTGGAAGTGCATGGACTCGAGGTTGTGCACGGCGAGTCCGGCCTGCTCGGCCAGCGACAGCACGAGCGAGAAATCGCTTTCGGTGAACGGCAGGCCACCGGCCGGGTTGGCCACCGCGAGCACGCCGATCATCCGGTCCTGAAACCGGATCGGCGCGGCGATGACGGACCGGACGGCGAGCGCCGGGTCATCGTGCTTGACGATGCGCGGGTCGGCCGCGGCGTCGGCGATCAGCTCGCCCTGGCCGGTGCGCGCCACGCGGCCGACGATGCCCTCGCTGATGTCGAACATCTCCGATTTCAGCACCTGCTCGATGAAGCGCGCGCGCGTGGTGAGCTTGGTCCCGGCCTGCGACGGCAGCGGCCGGTGCGGCGGAAACAGGCCCTCGACCGCCACGCCCTGCATCTGGTTGTCGGGCCGCTTTTCAAAGATGCACGCGCTCAACGCCTCGGTGCACAGGATGGCGGCATGGACGATGCGCTGGAAAAGCTCCTCGCGGGACAGGCCCTCCCCGAGGGCCTGCACCATGTGGTGCATGAAATCGACGACGATCTGCTTTTCCTGCGCGAGCCGCAGCTTCTCCTCCTCCAGCCGGTCCGCCCGGGCACGCCACTTCATGCCGAGCCAGAACACGGCCAGCGCACCAGCCGCGGCACCCATGAGGAAGAAAAGCATGCGTGGATTCTTGAGCGGGCCGCCGCCGGGTCGAGTTTCAAAAATCACACGAAGGCGGCAGCCCGCCGGGGGCCTCCCATGCCAGGGCTACGGAGCCCAAAGACGCCGGGCTGCACCTTTTATTTCTGCTCCACGCGGTTGCGCAGAAAGGCCAGCACGTCCTGAAACTTGCCCTGATTGGCGGGATCCGTGGCAACGAGGTTTTCATGCGCCTCCAGCACGAGCCGCGCGTTTTCCAGTTCGCTGTGGTCCGGGGCGGGGTTCAACGCCGCGGCGCCCGGGCCGAAGTCCATCGGAAAATCGCCCGCGTCGACGGTGAGCAGCCGGTGGAGTCCGAGGTTGCGCAGCAGCTCGAGATTGCGGTGGGCCACGCGGCAGAGCACCAGACTGCCCGGCGGCTTCCTTTTGCGCAGTTCGAGCGCCGCGCCGGCCAGCACGCCGAGAAAGGTGCTGTCCATGCTCGTGCAATTCTGAAAATCCATCACGAACCGCGCCTTCCCCTGCCCGATCATCTGGGTGAGGAAGTCCTGCAGACTGACGCTGTTCGCATAACACGCCCGCCCCTCGAGCCGCACGACCACCGGATCGGCATAGGCATCGACGAGATAAACGGGTTTGGCAGGTGCTTCGGGCATGAGGACAATTCTAACGCAAAGACGCCGGGAAGCAAAGGAAGCGAAAGGCCGGACACATGCCGGTGCGTCTTCGCGCCTTGGCGCTAATTTTCGGTTCCGTTCTTCGCGATGATCTGCCGCAGGACGTACGGCAGGATGCCGCCGTGCCGGTAGTAATCGATTTCAATCGGCGTATCGATGCGGCAGCGCACCGGCAGATTCACGACCTCGCCGCTCCGGCGCGTGAGGCGGAGCGTCAGGTCCTGCTGCGGCTGGAGCGCCGGGCCGAGGCCGAGCACGTCGTAGGTCTCCGTGCCGTCGAGCTGCAGCGTCTGCGCGGTCGTGCCCTCCTTGAACTGGAGCGGGAGCACGCCCATGCCGACGAGGTTGGAGCGGTGGATGCGCTCGAAGCTTTGCGCCGCGACCGCCTTCACCCCCAGGAGTTGGGTGCCCTTCGCCGCCCAGTCGCGCGACGAGCCGGTGCCATACTCATGGCCGGCGATGATGACGAGCGGCGTGCCGCGCCGTTGATACTCCATGGCGGCTTCGTAGATGGAAAGCTTCGTGCCCTCGGGCTGGAGCAGCGTGCTGCCGCCCTCCTCGCCGCCGAGCATGAGGTTCTTGATGCGCACGTTGGCGAAGGTGCCACGCGTCATCACGCGGTCGTTGCCGCGGCGCGAGCCGTAGCTGTTGAAGTCCTCGTAGGCCACGCCGTTCTCCAGCAGGAACTGGCCCGCGGGCGAGGTCTTCCTGATCGAGCCGGCCGGCGAGATGTGGTCGGTGGTGACCGAGTCGCCAAAGATGCCGAGCGGGCGGGCGCCCCGGATCTCGGCGATCGTGCCGGTGTGCGGGCCGAATCGCGCGAAGAACGGCGGCTCCTGGATGTAGGTGGATTTCGGATCCCACGCGTAGACGTCGCCAACCGCCGTGGGAATCTCGTTCCATTTCGGATTCTGGGCCGCGAAGTTTTTGTAGAGCTTGCGGAACACGCCGGGCTTGAGCGCGGCCTGCATGGCCTCGCGGATCTCCGCGAGCGTGGGCCAGAGGTCGCGCAGGTAAACGGGCTGTCCGTCCCGGCCGGTGCCGAGCGGCTCGGTGGTCAGGTCGAGGTCGACGCGGCCGGCGAGCGCAAAGGCCACGACCAGCGGCGGCGACATGAGAAAGTTGGCCTTGATGTTCTGGTGCACGCGGGCTTCGAAATTGCGATTCCCCGAGAGCACGGACGCGGCCACGACATCGTTTTTGGTCACGGCCTCCTCGATCGCCGGGTGCAGCGGGCCGGAATTGCCGATGCAGGTGGTGCAGCCGTAGCCAACGAGGTTGAAGCCGAGCGTGTCGAGGTGGCGCTGAAGGTCCGCTTTCGCGAGGTAGTCGGTCACGACGCGGCTGCCCGGCGCCAGTGACGCCTTGACGAGGGGATTCACCGCGAGTCCGCGCTCGACGGCCTTTTTCGCCAGCAGTCCGGCGGCCAGCATGACGCTCGGATTCGAGGTGTTCGTGCAGCTCGTGATGGCGGCGATGAGCACGCTGCCGTGGCGCAGATCGCCCTCGATGCGCGGCGCGGGCTTAGCGACCGGATCGGGCGTGGACCGGTTGTTGGCCATCTCCCGCTCGGTGGAGGGATTGGTGTCGTGGGCGGCCGCGCTCTGCGGGGATACGGGCGCCTGACTGCCGCCGCTGGCATGAAACTGTCCGCTGCCGCTGGCCGCAATGTGAACCACCCTGGACAACTCGGCGGCCGGCCGGCCAAAGCCGTTTTCTGTGACGGGCTTGGAAAAAGCCGCGGCAAAGGCCTGCTTGAGTTTGGGCAGCTCGATGCGGTCCTGCGGGCGCTTGGGGCCGGCCACGCTCGGCACGACGGTGCCGAGATCCAGCGCGAGCACCTGCGAGTAATCGATCTCGCCCTGCTGCGGAATGCCCCACAGCCCCTGAGCCGCGTAGTAATCCTCGTAAAGCTTCACGTGCCTCTCAGGGCGGCCGGTGGCGCGCAGGTAACGGGCGCATTCGGCGTCGATCGGGAAAAAGCCCATGGTCGCGCCGTACTCGGGCGCCATGTTGCCGATGGTCGCGCGGTCCACCACCGGCAGCGAGGCCGCGCCCGGGCCAAAGAATTCGACGAACTTGCCCACGACCTTCGCCTGGCGGAGCAGTTGCGTGAGGGTGAGTACAAGGTCGGTCGCCGTCACGCCCTCGCGCAGCGCGCCGGTGAGGTGCACGCCGACGACGTCGGGCGTGAGGAAGTAGACCGGCTGGCCGAGCATGCCGGCCTCGGCCTCGATGCCGCCCACGCCCCAGCCCACAATGCCGAGGCCGTTGATCATCGTCGTGTGCGAGTCGGTGCCGACGAGCGTGTCGGGATAGACGACGCCGTTCGGGTCGCTCAGCACGCCTTTCGCGAGGTACTCAAGGTTGACCTGGTGGACGATGCCAATGCCGGGTGGCACGACCTTGAAGGTGTCGAAGGTCTGCATGCCCCATTTGAGAAACTGGTAGCGTTCGCGGTTGCGCCGGAACTCGATCTCGAGGTTGCGGGCGAAGGCGCCGGACGTGCCGTTCACGTCGACTTGCACCGAGTGGTCGACCACCAGATCCACCGGCACGAGCGGCTCGATGATCTTCGGGTCCCGGCCGAGGCGCTGCACCGCCGAGCGCATGGCGGCGAGGTCGACGAGCAGCGGCACACCGGTGAAGTCCTGCAACACGATGCGTGCAACCACGAAGGGAATCTCCGCGGTGCGCGGGGCGTGGGGCTGCCACGAGGCGAGGGCGCGCACGGCCGGCTCGGTCACGCGCCGGCCGTCGCAGTTGCGCAGCAGCGACTCCAACACGAGGCGGAGGGAGACCGGCAGGCGCCGGAGGTTGCCGAAACCGGCCGCCTCCAGCGCCGGCAGCGAATAAAACGACTTCCCACCGCCGGCGGTGCGGAAGGTCTGGAGCGTGTTGAACGGATTGGAAAGATTGCTCATGGAAAACAAAGCGCCTTTATGCCAGTCGGTCATTGCGAGGAGCACGGCGACGAAGCAATCCATCTGGATCGCCACGCCCGCCGGTGGCGGGCTCGCGATGACATCATCATCCTACTTCCGCAGCGCCGCCTGCACCGCCGCAAAATCCGGCAGGTCCTTCGGCGACGGCGTCTGCTCCGCGTACTTGATGACCCCGTCCTTGCCGATGACAAACGCCGCGCGGGCCGACGTCTTATACATGCCGACCAGATTCGGGAAGAGCACGCCGTAGGCTTTCGTCACGGTCTTGTTGAGGTCGGAGAGCAGCGTGACCTTGATGCTGTTCTGCTTCGCCCAGACTTCCTGCGCGAACGGGCTGTCGACGCTGATGCCGTA
>CAJAKX010000085.1 GCA_903940425.1 uncultured Opitutia bacterium
CAGCAATGCCCGTGAATTGCCGGTGCCGCTGACGTTCCTGGGCGCAGGCGATTGGAAAGTCACCCTGTGGGAAGACGCGCCCGACAGCGACCAGAACGCCGAGCATTTGGTCAAGAACAAAAGAACTGTGCACCCGTCTGACACCCTGCAACTGAAGCTGGCGCCCGCGGGCGGAACCGTGGCGATCTTCTCGCCCGCTAGGTGAAGCGCCGACGGGGGGCGGCCTGCCTCGCCGAAGCTTCACCGAAGGCTGGCGCGCCGCCCCCCGGATGAGGCGCCTGCCGTGAACGGCGGGTAGCGGCTCGACCTTCGGGCGGAATCGTGCGAGACCGATGCCTTCCTGTCTACCTCATGAATCCGTTCATTCGCTCCCTGTTGCTCGCCGCCGCGCTCGCCGCGCCCGCCTTTGCCGCCAACGACTCCGCATCATCCGCGCCGCGCGAGCGGCTGCTCATGGACGCCGGCTGGCGTTTCGCCTTTGGGCACCCTTCCGACAAGGCCCGCGATTTCTTCCACGGGACCGGCAAGTTTTCCTACTTCACCAAGGCGGGCTATGCCGACGGTCCGGCCGACGCGGCGTTCGAGGACCGCGGGTGGCGTCAGCTCGACCTGCCGCACGACTGGGCCGTGGAGGCGCCGTTCGACGCCAAAGCCAGTTCCAGCCACGGATACAAGGCCAGCGGGCTCGACGTCCCCGAGCGTTCCATCGGCTGGTACCGCAAGACCTTCGTCATTCCGGCGTCCGACCTCGGCCGGCGCATCAGCGTCGAGTTCGACGGCGTGTTTCGCGACTCGGTGGTGTGGGTCAACGGCTTCTACCTCGGCCGCCACGCCTGCGGCTACACCGGCTTCCGTTACGACCTCACCGACTACCTCAACTATGGCGGCGACAACGTCATCGCCGTCCGGGTGGACGCCACGATGGAGGAGGGATGGTTCTACGAGGGCGCGGGCATCTACCGGCATGTCTGGCTGGTCAAGACCGCGCCGTTGCACGTGTCGCAATGGGGCACATATGTGACCACCGAGGTGGGCGAGGGCGCGGCCAGCGTCACCGCGCGCACCACGGTCGCGAATGAGGGAGTTGAGGCCGCGACGTTCGACGTGGAGCAGAGCATCGTCGATCCCGACGGCCGCGTGGTCGCCACCGGCGCGCTGCGCTCCCTTTCGCTCGCGGCGGGTGGCACGGGCGAATTTCCCTGCGGTCTCAACGTTCCGCAGCCGCGGCTCTGGTCGATCGAGTCGCCTGCGCTGCACCGGCTCGTCACGACGATCCGCGCCGGCGGCGCCGTGGTGGACCGTTACGAGACGCCCTTTGGCATCCGCACCATCCGTTTCGACCCCGACCACGGTTTCTTCCTCAACGGCCGTCACGTCGAGATCCATGGCACCAACAATCACCAGGACCATGCCGGCGTCGGTGTGGCGCTGCCCGACGCGCTGCAGGCCTTCCGCGTCGCCCGGCTGAAGGAGATAGGGGTGAACGCCTATCGTTCCTCGCACAACCCGCCGACACCCGAGTTTCTCGACGCCTGCGATCGCCTCGGTCTGCTCGTGCTCGACGAGAACCGCCTCATGGGCGTGAGCCCGGAACAACTGGGCCAGCTTGAAAGCATGATCTGCCGCGACCGCAATCACCCGAGTGTCATCGCCTGGTCTCTCGGCAACGAGGAATGGGCGCTCGAGGGCAACATCAAGGGCGCCCGCGTCGCCACCTCGATGCAGGCGTTCGCGCACCGGCTCGACCCGACGCGCCGCACCACTTATGCCAACAGCGGCGGCTGGGGCGGCATCTCGACGGTGATCGACCTCGTCGGCTACAATTACATCAACCAGTCCAATCCCGACGAGCAGCATGCGAAATTCCCGGACCATCCCGGAGTCGGCACCGAGGAGACAACCACCCAATGCACGCGCGGCGTCTATTTCGACGACCCGGCGCGCGCCCTCCTCTCGCCGCAGCTCAAGGGTGACACCGGCGGCAACAGCGAGAAGGGCTGGAATTACTACGCCAGCCGGCCCTTCCTTGCGGGCCTGTTCTACTGGACTGGATTCGACCTTCGCGGCGAGGCGTGGCCGTCCGGCTGGCCCGGGGTCGTCTCGCATTTTGGCTTTCTCGACGCGTGCGGGTTCCCGAAGGACACCGCCTATTACATCAAATCCTGGTGGACCGACGAGCCCGTGCTCCGCCTCTATCCGCACTGGAATTGGGCGGGCAAAGAGGGCCAGGAGATGACCGTCGTCTGCTTCAGCAATCACGAGGCGGTCGAGCTGTTCCTCAACGGCGCATCGCTCGGGAAACAAGACATGCCGCGCAACGGCCACCTCGAGTGGAAGGTCGCATACGCGCCCGGCGCGCTCGAAGCCCGCGGTTATCGTGGCGGCCAGGTGGTTACGACCACCCGCGTCGAGACGACCGGCGCACCCGCGCAACTCGTGCTCACGCCCGATCGCACCACCATTACCGCCGACGGCGCCGATGCAGTGGTGTTCACCGTCGCGGCGCGCGACGCGCAAGGACGTGCCGTTCCGACCGCCGGGAACCTGATGAACTTTGACATCATAGGCGGCCGGATCATCGGCGTCGGCAATGGCGATCCGGGCTGCCACGAGCCGGACAAATTCACCGAGACCAGCGCGCTGTTCCCGG
>CAJAKX010000086.1 GCA_903940425.1 uncultured Opitutia bacterium
AACGGCTGGCTGTTGTATCAGACCTTGAGCTGCCGGCTCTGGGGCCGGACGGGGTTTTATCAATCCGGCGGCGCCTACGGATTCCGCGACCAGTTGCAGGACGTGATGGCGCTGGTGCATGCCGAACCGGCCCTCACCCGCGAGCATCTGCTCCGCGCCGCCGCGCATCAATTCCGCGAAGGCGATGTGCAGCATTGGTGGCAGCCACCGGCCGGGCGCGGCGTGCGGACACGTATTTCCGACGACTATCTGTGGTTGCCATACGTGATCTGCCGTTACGTCGCGTGTGTCGCCGACACCGGCGTGCTCGATGAAAAGATTCATTTCCTCGAGGGCCGGTCGGTCAAGCCGGAGGAGGAGGCTTATTATGATCTGCCGACTCACTCCGAAGAGTCGGCCACGCTCTACGAACATGGCGTCCGCGCCATTGAGCGCGGACTGAAATTCGGCGAGCACGGTCTGCCGCTGATCGGTTGCGGCGACTGGAATGATGGCATGAATCGAGTGGGAAACCAGGGACGCGGTGAAAGTGTCTGGCTGGCTTTCTTTCTTTACGACGTGCTCACCCAGTTTGCCCAACTGGCGCGCGCACACCATGATCCCGTTTTTGCCGAACGCTGCCTCGCCCAAGCACGACAACTGCAACAGAACATCGAGCAACACGCCTGGGACGGCCAGTGGTATCGCCGCGCCTACTTCGACAACGGCGAACCGCTCGGCTCCCAGGCCAATCCGGAATGTCAGATCGATTCCCTGCCGCAAAGCTGGTCGGTGATCAGCGGCGCCGGCGATCCGCCCCGCTCGCGCCAGGCGATGCAATCCGTGGATCAGCGCCTCGTCCGCCGCGACGCCGGACTGATTCAATTGTTTGATCCTCCCTTCGACAAATCTCCGCTCAATCCCGGTTACATCAAAGGTTACATTCCTGGCGTGCGCGAGAACGGCGGCCAATACACCCACGCCGCGATTTGGACCGCCATGGCCTTCGCGCTCATGGGAGAAAGCGAACGCGCGTGGGAACTCTTCGCGCTGCTCAATCCCATCCATCACGGCGGGACACCCCGGCAAATCGCCACCTACAAAGTCGAGCCGTACGTCGTCGCTGCGGACGTTTATGCGGTCGCCCCGCACCTGGGCCGGGGCGGTTGGACCTGGTACACGGGTTCAGCCGGCTGGATGTACCGGCTGCTGATCGAAACCCTGCTGGGCGTGAACCTGGAGGGCGATCAATTGCGTCTGGCCCCCCGTTTGCCGAAAACTTGGCCGACCTTCAAAATCCATTACCGCTACCGGCAAACGGTTTATCACATCACCATCACCCGACTCGCCGCTGATGCGGCCGACGCGAATCTGCTCTCCCTCGATGGGCAGGAAATATCCGGAAAGACCATTCCCCTCCGGGACGATGGCCATGAGCATGCCGCCGAAATGAAAGTCCGCTGACCGATCGATCAACTCTGGGGGCCGAACGCCGTGCGGCTGAAACGCGCGGAGCGTCCGACCCCGGGACGCTCAACCACAGGCGACCTCCAGGCGGCTGGAGGACCGGATTGATTCAAACCACTGGAAAGAAGGCGAGGTGCCCGGCGCGAATCCGGCATACGTCTCGGCGAGAAGCCCGCGAAGATTTTTGCGGGCGCGGGTAATGCGGCTCTTCACCGTGCCCCGGCTGAGGCCGAGGGTTGCGGCGATTTCTTCATAGGAGTAGTGCAAGAGATTGCGCAGCGTGAGAATTTCCCGCTGGTGGGCGCTGAGTTTCTCCATGCACACCGTGACGTGCGCGAAAAATTCTCGGTTCGCCGCCTCCCGCGCAGGGTCGGGGACATCGCTGGTGACGAGATCCGCGATGGTTGCTGTGCTGTCGTCACTGAGCGCGCAGTCAAACGAGAGGGTCTCGTGGCGGTGGCGGCGGAAAAAATACCGGTAACGGTTGCGCGCGAGATTGAAGGCGATGCGGTGCAGCCAGCTGGCGAGCGAGGAATCGCCGCGGAAACGCGCCAGGCCGCGATACGCGCGGATGAAGGTGTCCTGGGCGATCTCCTCGGCGTCGGCGTGGTTGCGGAGATGGCGGAGCGCGATGGAGAACATCTTTCCGCGATAGCGCGAGACGATCTCCACGAAAGCCGCTTGGTCTCCGGCGTTGAAACGGCACACCAATGCAGCGTCGAGCAGCGCCTCCTGCCGGGACACCGCGGTACGGACGGCACAATCAGCGGCGGGGCGCGTGCACGGGGCGGAGACGGAAGGGGCAATTGGGGCGACCATGACCATCGTCCTAGACTATCCGCTAACCAGGCCGGAAGGAATGGGGTGTTGTGCTACCGGGTCCACCCGCTGACCGGAGCGGTGCTCACAACATGGGCGACAGGGGCCGGAGCGCGGCTTCGGCGAATTTCTGCCGGAACGGCCGGTGCGAAAAAACCACCGGATCGATTTCCTGGCAGCGGCCAAAATCCTGCTCAAGGATGCGGGCGAGCTCCCCGTTGCGCTCTCGCGAATGGAAGAGCAGATTGAGCTCGAAGTTCAGTCGCATCGACCGGTAGTCGAGATTGGCCGAGCCGACCATCGCCCAGTGCGCATCGGCCAGTGCGATCTTCGCATGGTGGATCCCGGCCGAGTATTCGAAGATGCGCACGCCGGCGGCCAGCAAATGGCCGTAGTAGGAGCGGCCGACGGTCACGAGCCACGGGTGATCGGTTTTTGCGGAGATGAGCAGCCGCACATCGACGCCCCGGCTGGCCGCCAGCTCCAGCGCCGTGAGCACAATGTCGTCGGGCACGAAGTAACCGGTGGCGATCCAGACCCGGTCACTCGCCTCGTTGAGGAGACTGACGATGGACTTGCTGATGGGCTCATTCCGGCGGTCCGGCCCGCCCAGCACGATATGCACGGGCTGCCGGGGAGGCCCGGGGTGTACCGGATAAAAGCCGGGTTCGGAGATTTTTTCGCCGGTGGCGAAGAACCAGTCGTCGGCGAAAACCTCCTGCAATTCGCACGCCACGGAGCCGGTGGCCTCCACCTGCACGTCGCGCCAGTCGCCGAGCGCGGCATCGTGACCCTCATGTTCGCGTCCGATGTTCATGCCGCCTACAAACGCGACCACGCCGTCGATGATCTGCAGCTTGCGGTGGTTTCTCAGGTTCATGAAGAAGCGCATGCGCCTGGGATCCAGGCTTTGGAACCAGGAAAAATGCCCGCCGGCCTGCTTGTATTCCGCCAGCAGGTCCTCCGCAAAGCCATGCGAGCCCACGCCATCGAGGAGCAGGCGCACGATGACGCCGCGCCGGGCGGCCTCGGTCAGAAGCTGCAGGAATCTCGCGCCCGTTGTGTCGCCCTGCCAGATATAGAACTCCAGGTGGACATGGTGGACCGCCTCCCGGATCCGCATCTCGAGTGCGGGATAAAATTCCCCCGCGTTGCACAAGATGCGGAGGTTTTCCACGGAGCTGACGGGAAGCTGGTTGATGCGGGACAGCAGTTGCAGGAACTGGCGGTCCCGGCGCGGCAGCGCCTGCACGAGAAGGGCGGTGGCGTCATCCGTGGTGCTGGCGGGGACCCGCTGACGCGAGGCCCGCGCGGAAAAAAGATTCCGCCGCTTGAGCCGCTGGCGCTTCAGCCGGTCGGTGCCGATCGCGAAATATGCGAACGCGCCCAGCAGCGGGATGAAGACGATGGCCCACAGCCAGGCGAGCGTGGCGGCGGGTCGCTTTTTGAGCAGCAGCAGATGCGGGATGAACCCCCAGGTCGCAAAGTAGCAAACGAGCAGCAACGTTTTCATGCGGCATGCGATCCTGCCTCAACTGCCGGCCGGTCAACCGTGGTCGGAGCGGTCGCGCGCCCCGGTCAGACTCCACACCACGCCGAGCACGGGCGGTCCCCAGCGGAGCAGTGTGCCCAGGACGCGGGTGCGCGGCGCGAGCGAGCGTTTCAGCAGGAAGCCGAGCGGCAGCGCGGCGAATTTGACGAGCGGCGAGAGCCGCCGCCAGAATGCCAGCATCCGGTCCAGCCACTCCAAGGGCTGCGCCACCCGGGCCGCGGC
>CAJAKX010000087.1 GCA_903940425.1 uncultured Opitutia bacterium
CAAGAACAAGTTCTTCAAGTGGACCGACCTCAAGACCGGGGACTTTATCGTGCACGAGGACTACGGCGTGGGCCGCTACTATCCTTATTTCCTGCTGTTCCTGGCGGCGATGTACGGGCTGCTGAGCACCACGGACATGATGTGGTTCTTCTTCATTTTCTGGCAACTGATGACGCTGCCCGGCTATGCGCTGATCCGTTTCGAGCACAAGAAACCGGAGAACATCCGCGCCGCGAACAAATATCTCATCATGATGCAAATCGCCTGCGCCGCGACCATGATCGGTGCAGAAATGCTCGCGGTCACCGGCGCCGCGGTGAGCGGCAGCGCCAACTTGAAATACGACTTCAATACCGTGAGCGCCAATTTGCCGGCGATGTTGCAGAACCATCCCGTCGCGACCGCCACCGCCTTCGCGCTGTTTCTCATCGGCTTCGGCATCAAGATGGGCATGTGGCCGTTCGGGCAAGTCTGGCTGCCGGACGCGCACCCCGCCGCGCCGTCGCCCGTCAGCGCCATGCTTTCCGGCGTGATGATCAAGACCGGCGTCTATGGCCTGATGCGCTATTTTATCTGGCTGGTGCCGGCCAGTGCCGTGGCGGATTATCCGCTGGCGAAATGGGGCCTGGTTGTCGCGGTGCTGGGCACGATCACGCTGTTCACCGGCACGATGCAGGCGCTCGAGCAGGAACAATCCAAACGCCTGCTCGCCTTCCACAGCATCGGGCAGATCGGCTACATCCTCCTCGGCACCGGCGCCTGCCTGGCCTTGCTGGCGGGTGGGGACCAGAAGTTCACAGCGCTCGCCACGATCGGCTTCTTCGGCGCGCTGTTCCATGTGCTCAACCACGGGTTGTTCAAGGGACTGTTGTTCCTCAACGCCGGCTCAATGCTGCACGCCACTGGCACCCAAGACCTCAACAAGATGGGCGGGCTAATGAAATTCATGCCGCTCACCGCCCTCACCGCCATCGTGGCGTCGTTCTCGATCTCCGGCGTGCCGCTGTTCAACGGCTTCGCCAGCAAGTGGAGCATTTACGTCGCGGCCATTCAAGGCAGCGCCGCCGCGAAGTATCTCGCGGTGTGCGCCCTCATCGCCATCCTGACCAGCGCGCTCACGCTCGCTTCGTTCATCAAATTCTTCGGGACCAGTTTCCTTTCGCGCACGAGCCGCGTGGTTTCCCGCGCTGCGTCGCAGGGCCAACTCGAAGTCGGCTGGATGATGCAGCTGCCGCAGGTGATGCTGGCACTGCTCTGCGTCCTGCTGGGGATCGTGCCCGCCCTCGCGTTCCGCCTGATGCAACTGGCGCTCGACGCCAGCCGGCAGGGGTTCGGCACGACCCTCGCCGATTCCCATCCGATGAACGCCGGGTGGGGATGCGGGCTGGCGCAGGCCCAGTCGGCGGCGGTGTTCGTTCCGTTCGTGCTCTTGGCGGTGCTGGGTTTGATGTTTCTGGTCAGCCGCGTGATCTCGAAGCTCGGCAGTTCGACGCGCCGGGCCGCTGCTCCGTGGCTCTGCGGTTACGTGCAAGAGGCGGAATGCCATCGTTACATTGCCCACAATTTCTATGGCGAGATTAAACGCTACTTCGGCTGGCTCGGCGGCCGGCCGCGCCCCGCAGACATACCGCCCCCGGCCCTGAAAGGACCTTGATATGATCGCGCGTGAAAAGCTTATGCTGCTGAAGGAAAAGTTTGGCCCCGGCATTCTGCGGGCCGATCTGCCAGGGGCAGGGCGCTTGTTCGTCTTTGTCGAGCCGGCCGTGCTCAAGGCCGTCTGTCAGTACCTCTTTCGCGATCTTGATGCGCGTTATGTTACCGGCGTCGGATCGGATGATCGCCCCTTTTCCGGCAAGTTTCTGGTCGCCCACCATTTCGCCTTCGACGCCGAGCACCTGCTGGCCAGCATCGTCACCTTGGTGCCGGCGGACCAGCCCAAGGTGGAAAGCATCTCCGGGGTGGTGCCGGCGGCGAACTGGGCCGAGCGGGAGATGCATGACCTGGTCGGCATCGAACCGGTGGGCCACTGCTACCTGAAACGCCTGGTGTTGCCGGACGGCTGGCCCGA
>CAJAKX010000088.1 GCA_903940425.1 uncultured Opitutia bacterium
CGCCTACCAGAGCAACCGCAACCTGCTGCTCAGCGACGACGCCGAGGCCAACTCGCTGCCCGGCCTCGAAATCCAGGCCAACGACGTACGCTGCTCGCACGGCGCCACCAGCGGCCACGTCGACGAGGAGCAGATGTTCTATCTTGAGTCGCGCGGCATTCCCCCGGTCGTCGCGCGCGAACTGCTGGTCTTCGGCTTCTTCGAGGAGGTCCTCAATAAGCTCGAAAACGAGGAACTCCACGCCGCCCTGCGCGAATTGATCCAAACCAAGTTTGCAAAATGAACCACTGAGACACAGAGCGCACAGAGGCGCCGATTCTCCGTGTCCTCTGTGCCTCTGTGGTTCAAAATATGAGCAAGGAACGCATTCTCAGCCGCGACGTCACCGCCACGCAGATTCCCAGCGGCGACCAGATCAGACTCGCCGCGGGCACAAGGATCCATCTCACCCAGACTCTCGGCGGCAGCTACACCGTGATGCTCGATTTCGGCCTCGCGCGCATCGATGGCCAGGACGCCGATGCCATCGGGGAGCAGGCCGTTGACGAAACCGTCAAGGCCCCCGCGCCCGCCGCTGGCGCGCCCGACCCCGAGGCCGTCTGGGACCAGCTCAAGAAGGTTTACGATCCGGAGATTCCCGTGAACATCGTCGATCTCGGCCTCGTGTACTCGATGGACGTCGAGAAAGTCGATGCCGGCTATCGCGTCAACGTGTCGATGACGCTGACCGCGCCCGGCTGCGGCATGGGACCCGCCATCGCCGAGGATGCCCGCGGGAAGATCCTGCAGGTGCCCGGCGTCAGCTCCGCTGATGTATGCCTCGTCTGGGAACCGCCGTGGAACCAGTCCATGATCTCCGAAGAAGGAAAGATGCGGTTGGGCTTAGTGTGAAAGATCGACACCTGCACGATCGGTCGCGCCGTAGCCGTCCGGCGAAGGCGGACAGTCCATGATTTCGGAAGAGGGGAAGATGCGGCTGGGCCTGGTCTGAGCGCCATTGGCATTGAGTCCTGGCGGGCGAAAGCGTCGGTCTGCCGACCGACCTTGCGATTGACACCGGCGGCATTCGCGCGATGGTGTCGGCATCGCGTGACACGGGGTGTTTCCACCCGGAAACTGAGACCATACCCGTCGAACCTGATCCGGATCATACCGGCGAAGGAATCGTCACGGCCGACCGCGGCGCGGGGTGCGCCGGGCCGGCCACGGCGGTTTCCGCACCGGACCCACCTCCCTGCCGCCATGTTTACCGCCGCCGACTGCTCTGCCATTCTCGACCAAGTCCGCGCCCGCACGCCGCTGGTGCACAACATCACGAATTACGTCGTGATGAACAACACGGCCAACGCCCTGCTCGCCCTGGGCGCCTCGCCCGCCATGGTCCACGCCAACGAGGAGGTCGAGGAATTCGTGGCGATCTCCTCCGCCCTCGTCATCAACATCGGCACGCTCTCCCCCGCCTGGGTCACCGCGATGAAAAAGGCCGCGCGCGCGGCCAACGCCCGCGGCATACCGTGGGCGCTCGATCCGGTCGGCGCCGGCGCCACCGCGTACCGCATCAACACCTCGGCGGCGCTGGCGCAGCTCAAGCCGGCTTGCATCCGCGGCAATGCCAGCGAAATCATGGTGCTGGCCGGCGCCACCGCCGAGAGGTCGAAGGGCGTGGATTCCTCGCGCAGTTCGTCCGACGCGCTCGACGCCGCCCGCCAGCTCGCCAGGACCACCGGCGCCGTTGTGGCGGTGACCGGCGCGACCGATTACGTCACCGACGGCACCCAGCTCATCAGCCTGGCCAACGGCCATCCGCTCATGGCGAAGGTCACCGGGCTCGGCTGCACGGCCACCGCGCTGGTCGGCGCCGCGCTCGCGGTCGAAAAAAACCGGCTGGCCGCCGTCGCGGCGGGCCTTTCGTTTCTCGCCCTCGCCGGCGAAATCGCCGCCGAAAAAAGTCCCGGCCCGGGCTCGCTCCAGCTCCACCTGCTCGACGCCCTGCACCAGCTCGATGCGGCGACCATCCGACGCCGTTTGAAAATCGTGGCGTAAAATGGGTGGAGCCAGCCGTCCCGGCTGGCTCGGCAACCTGCCGGGACGGCAGGTTCCACCTTCCTATCCTCGCATGAACCCGCGCTTCGATCTTTCGCTCTGCCTCGTCACCGATCCGGAGATGACCGCACGCCGCGGTCTCGTCGAGACGGTGGCGGCCGCGGTCGAGGGTGGCGTGACCATGGTACAGTTGCGCCACAAGGACGGACCCGCCCGCATGATGGTCGAGGCCGGCCGGGCGCTGCATGCCCTGCTCGCCCCCCGCGGGATTCCGCTCATTGTCAATGACCGCGTCGACGTGGCGCACGCGATCGGCGCGGAGGGCGTTCACGTCGGCCAAGACGACCTGCCGCCCGCCACGGCGCGGGCGATCCTCGGACCGCGCGCCATCATCGGACTCTCCATCACCGGCGAGAGCCAGCTCGCGGGTTGCGATCCCGCCGCGGTCGATTACGTCGGACTGGGACCGCTGTTTCCCACGGACACCAAGGCCGACGCGACCCGCGCACTGGGCGAAGCCGCTTTCGCCGCCATGCGCCGGCGATTGCCATGTCCCGTCGTTGCGATCGGCGGGATCACCGTGCGCAACGCCGCGCGCGCCATCGCCGCCGGCGCCGACGGCATCGCCGTGGTGTCCGCCATCTGCGCCGCGGACGATCCGCGAGCCGCCGCCCAAACCCTGCGCGCCGCCGTGGACGCCGCCCGTGAAAAATCCGGCTGACATCCGCATGCACGAAAAACACCATGGCGTGACGTGCGACCGGTTGATTTCTGAGTTTTACAGGAAAGGTCGACCAACTAGATTGAGTTTATGCGTTGCCTGACACTCCTCTCATCTGTCCTGAGCATTTTCGGAGCTGCGCTTGCTGCCGCCCCTGCGATTGATCTATGGAATGGCCGGGATCTCACCGGCTGGGAATTCGTCAGCCCGTCCCCGGCCGACATCAAAACCGTTTGTATCATCAAGCCCGACGGCGTGCTGGCCGTCGCCGGCAAGCCCGTCGGTTATCTCGTGACGACCGGCTCCTACGAGAACTACCGGCTCCATGTCGAGTACCGCTGGCCCGCCGACGCCGTCAATAACAGCAACAGCGGTGTGCTCGTGCATGTCGCGTCCGGGCCGGTCGACCGCGACACCTGGCCGTTGTGCTTCCAGGTGCAGACGAAGGTCACCCGCGTCGGCGACCTGCTCCCGATGGCGGGGGCGAAGTTCGCCGAGCCGCTTTCCACCGCCCCCGGCGCCCGCACACCGCAGCTCGAACGCCGCCAGCCCGACAGCGAGAAACCCCTCGGCGAGTGGAACTCCCTCGACCTTGTCTGCCGCGGCGACGCTCTGGAGGTCAGCATCAACGGCGTGCTGCAGAACACCGTCACCCGATGCGAGCCGCGCGCCGGCAAAATCGGCATCCAGTGCGAAGGGTTCCCCTACGAGCTGCGCCACTTCCGCCTGACGCCGCTCGAGTAAGCTGCGCGGCCGGTGAGCTTTCCGCGCCGAGGATTATGCTCGCAACAGAACCGGCCATTAGCAGACTGCCCCGCGTTTTGTGCATGAAACCATGCAGCCGAAAAATCGTGCGCCCCAATCTGGATGGTAACGCACGCCCCCAACCCCGCGTCTCCATGGCCGCTCGAGCGTAGCGCCGGCCGCCCCGCCCGGTAAAAATCGCCCCCCAGCCCCCCGGCAGCGGATTTGCAATTCTCTCCCGCACCCCGAGCCCCTTTTAACCAGATACCATGAACCCCATGACTCCCATATTGGCCGCAGCGCAAACCGACACGGCGACCTTGAACAGCCTGGACTGGCTGGCGATCGCCCTCTACTTCAGCGTCCTGCTGGGCGTGGCCTGGTGGGTGGTCAAGCGGGGCAAGGACACCGCGGCCGACTACTTCCTGGCCGGGCGCAATCTCGGCTGGTGGGTCATCGGCGCCTCCATCTTCGCCTCGAACATTGGTTCGGAGCACATCGTGGGACTGGCGGGCTCGGGCGCCAAGGACGGCGTGGCGATGGCGCATTACGAGCTGCATGCGTGGTGCCTGCTGGTGCTGGCCTGGGTGTTCGTGCCCTTCTACGCCCGCTCGCTCGTGTTCACCATGCCCGAGTTTCTCGAGCGGCGCTTCAGCACCAGTTCGCGCTACGTGCTGTCGATCGTGTCACTGGTCACGTTCGTCGTCTCGAAGATCGCGGTCGGCATCTTCGCGGGCGGCGTGGTTTTCTCTACCCTGCTGCCGGAAATGCAACTACACCTCGGCGGCATCACCATCAACAGCTTCTGGATCGGCTCGGTGGCGGTGATCATCCTGACCGGCCTCTACACCACGCTGGGCGGCATGCGCGCCGTGGCCTACAACGATGCCGTCCAGGTTCTCGTCTTGATCTGCGGTTCGGCCACCCTGACGTTTTACGGCCTGTACAAGCTGGGCGGCTGGCACGAACTGCGCGTCCTGTGCGGCTCCGACATGTTCAATCTCTGGAAACCGATGACTCCCCCGGGCGTGGAGTCGACCTGGGCCCCGGTGCTGGAACGTGCGGCCGACGGGCAGGTGGTGAAACAGGCGTGGTACTTCAACAGCCACTACCCGTGGCTGGGCATGCTGATCTGTGCGCCGGTTATCGGCCTGTGGTACTGGTGCACGGACCAGTACATCGTGCAGCGGGCGCTGGCCGCCCCCAACGAAAAGGTCGCCCGCCGGGGCAGCATCTTCGCCTCCTTCCTCAAGCTGTTCCCCCCTTACCTGTTCATCATTCCCGGCATGATCTGCTTCGCCTTGGTCAAGAGCGGCAAGGTGCCGGAACTGAGTGCCAATTTCGATGCCCAGAACGCCTTCCCGCTGCTGGTGAAACACCTGCTGCCGGCAGGGCTGCGGGGCCTCGTCGTGGCCGGGCTGCTCTCGGCCTTGATGGGTTCACTGGCGGGCGTGTTCAACGCCTGCTCCACCCTCTTTACGGTGGACCTGTATGAGAAGCTCAAGCCCGGCGCCTCGCAGTCCCAGATCGTGCGCACGGGCCGCATCGCCACCACCATCATGGTGCTCATCGCCCTGATGTGGATCCCCGTGGTCCAGGGCGCCCACAGTCTCTACGACTACCTGCAGTCGGTGCAGGGCTATCTGGCGCCGCCGATCTTCGTCGTCTTCTTCTTCGGCGTATTTTGGAAGCGGCTTAACGCCAAGGGTTGCCTGTGGGCCATGGTGGTGGGCTTCGCCCTCGGCATCTTCCGGATGCTGGTGGACACGCCGGTCACGATGAAGCTGGGGGGCTTTGCCAACGGCTACACGCCGGGTTCGTTCCTCTGGATCATCAATAACATCAACTTTCAGTACTTCAGCATCCTCATCACCCTCGTGTCCGCGGTGGTCATGATCGCGGTCAGCTATGCGAGCCCCGACCCCGACTATGTGCGCATCAAGAATCTGACCTTCGGCACGACCACGACCGAGGATAAGGCGAAGACTTATGCCAGCTGGGACTGGCGCGAAGTGGCGGCCTCGGGCCTCATCCTAGTCTGCATTCTCGGGGCTTATCTCTACTTCCGCGGCTGAGCGGGTTGGCGTATTCCAATCGGTCAGGAGACAGATCCACTCCGCGCGGCAGGGCGCCTGAGGTCGCCCTGCCTTTTCGTTGGACAACCCGGGCCGGGCGCACACAGTTTGCCCGGTTATGTCCGAGCCGAATCACGTTCCCGATTTTCGCAACCCGGTCCCGCCCGCCCGCCTCGACGACGATGACGATGATGACGAGCGCGAGGAGGAGGCGAAGCCCGCTCCGCTGCCGCCGTCCGTCAGCGCGCTGATCCAGCGGAAGTTCCTCGATGCGCGGAAACTGTTCCTATGGGGCCCGGTGACTGACGAGACGGGCAAGGATGTCTGCGAAAAACTGCTTTACCTGGAGGCCGTCGCCCCGGGCAAGGACATCACCTTCTACATCAATACGCCCGGTGGCTCCATCACAGCGGGCATGGCAATGTACGACACCATCAAACTGCTGACTTCGCCCGTCACGGTGGTGGTCACTGGCATGGCTGCGTCCATGGGGTCCGTCCTGCTTTGCGCCGCCCCCAAGGGCCGCCGCCTGGTCTATCCGCACGCTCGCGTGCTCATCCACCAGCCCCTCATCGCCGGCCGCTTCATCGGCCCCGCCACCGACATCAACATCCAGGCGAAGGAAATGGAAAAGCTGCGCGATGAGTTGAACCAGATCCTGGCCACCGCGTCGGGCCAGCCGATCGAGAAGATCGCCAAGGACACCGACCGCGATTTCTACCTGAACGCCCAGGAAGCCATCGACTACGGCCTCGCCGATCGGATTGTGAACAAGCTCTGACGGCACCCGCAGGCGCCGGGTTGCATCACAATTTTCCGCCGGTCAGCGGCACTTCGAGCGATTCGGCGAGCTCTTTTTCCCAGGCGTCCGCCTGACCGCGTTCGCCGGCCGCGAGCGCCGTGCTCACGGCGTCGCGCAGCACCGCCGCGCGCCAGTCCGCCCCGAGCGCCTCGTTGCGCAGCATCGCCTGATACATCGCCACTGCGCCCGGAGCTGCGCCGCCGTCGGCGAGCAGTTTCGCCGCCTGCTGCGCGAGCGGCGCCTCGTCCAGCGTGAATGATTCCGGCACGGGCACGGCGGCGAGCACGCGCGCCGCACCGGCTTTGTCGCCGGCCACCGCCATTCTCCGTGCCAGTTCCAGACCCAGGACAAGGCCGGGATGCTCGCGCAGTCCGTCCTCCAGGACCCGCCGGGCCTTCGCGTCCTTCTTCTCCAGATCGAACAGCCGTGCCTGGCGCAGCAAGACATACGGCGCCAGCGGCGGCGGCAGCGTGGAGAGACGCGCCAGCTGCGCATCGAGCGTGACCGCAAACGGCCGGTACAGCGGATCGCCAATGATGACGGTCTGCCAGCTCAGCGCCGGCAGCGCGTAGTAGGCCGCGTCGCCCAGTGTCCGGCCTGCGCTCAGCGCCCGCATGAGCAACTGCGGCTGGAGCGTGAGTTGCAGATAGGGCTCGAAGACGTTGCCGAAGGTCGCGGTGACGCCGCGCGCGACGAGGGGTCCGCACCAGCCCGCCGTCGCCGAGCGCAGTGTCCGGGCGGAAAAACTGTGGATGTGCAGCGCGATGGCCCCGGGCGGGAACCGGAAGCCGTCAAGCGCCATCGGGCCGCTCAGGTCGCTGGTATGCCAGCCGAAGTACAGCACCGGGGCGTCGAACCGCGCGCCGGCGGACCGCGTGCCGCCCGCGCGGTTCACGTCGCCGTCGAAGCCCAGCTCCGCGAGGCGGCCGGCCGTGAGTTCCAGCCACTGCTCGCCGTCGGGATGCGGTCCGCGCACATCGACATAGTAGCGGCCCAGCAGGCCGGTGCGTTCCGCCTCCAAGGCATGATCCACCAGGCGTCGGGCGTCGTCATAAGTCGGGCCATCGAGGCGCGTCACCTTCACCACGGGCTCGTTCTCCAGCAGCGGCGGCCGCTCGACGCGGAAAAGCGGGTTCGGCACCCAGCCGTTGATGTTGTAGGTGCTGTGCGCGAGCATGGTCAGCTCCGAATCGATCGCACCCTGGTTGGTGCGGAACTCCGGCCGCAGCGCGAGTCGTGGCTCGTCGGCATAAAACCGCGGCTCATGGCTCACCCGCAACGGCACGCCCCGGCAGACGACCAGATAGCTGATGCGGTGGTCGGAGATGCCGTACCGCTTGCGTCCGAGGCTGTCGGTCAGCGTGGTGGCGAAGGCGTCGATCCAGCCGCGCGCCACCAGCGCATCCTGCAGCGGCTGATAGATGGCGGCGATGAACTCCGGCCAGCCGATGGTCTCGTCCGCCGGCATCGGCAGAGCGATGATGTTGTCCGGCGGCACGCCGCGCTGGTCCGCATAGTAGCGGGCGAGGCGCACGGAGTCGGCCTCGCTCGCATTCGCGAGCACCACCACGCGCTTCGCCAGGTCGCTGTCGTCCGCGGCCAGCCGGGCCGGGGCGCTCAGCACGGCAAGGGTGAGGCCGGAAACGGCCAGCCATCGGTCATAACGGATCACTGTGCCAATGTAGAGGAAGCCGGCTGGTTTTCGAGACCGGTTTCACCCGGCTTGCTTTTCTCCCTGGCGCCAGCTTATTAGGTGCCCGGCGATGGATTCCGCCTTCCCGCAAGGGAGAACCGCCCCCGCCGCAGCGGCGGGGCGCTGATGACTCCTGTTCCAGTCCATTCTGAAACAGACCAGTCATGGTGCTATACCTTCTCATCGCTTTGGGCGGCGCGCTCGGCAGCGTAGCGCGCTTTGGGATCTCCGGTCTCGTTGCCAACCAAATCGGAGCCACATTTCCCTGGGGCACGTTTGTCGTCAACGTCACCGGTTCATTCATCATCGGCTTTTTCGCCACGCTGACCGGACCGGATGGCCGGGTATTCGCCAGCAGCAACGCGCGGCAGTTTTTCATGACCGGCATCTGCGGCGGCTATACCACCTTTTCGTCGTTCAGTCTGCAGACGCTGAACCTGGCAAACGACGGAGAGTGGTTCCAGGCCAGTGGCAACGCCGTGCTCTCCCTCGTCTCCTGTCTCGTGGCGGTGTGGCTGGGTCACCTGGCCGCCGTCACCATCAACAACCTCAAAGGCGCCTGACCATGGAAATACCCCACGATTCCGTCCTGCTTCGCATCTTTATCGGTGAATCCGACAAATGGCACCATCAACCGCTCTACGAGGTCATCGTGCTCAAGGCGCGGGAGCTGCATCTGGCCGGCGCCACAGTGCTGCGCGGCGCGATGGGCTTCGGCAAATCGAGCCGGCTGCATACAAGCAAAATTCTGCGCCTCTCGATGGACCTGCCGCTGGTGATCGAGATCGTCGACAGCGAGGAGAAGATCAACGCCTTCCTGCCCGTGCTTGACGGCATGATCAGCGGCGGACTCGTCACGTTGGAAAAAGTGCGCGCCATCTGCTACCGGGGCGCCACGCGGACGGAGTGAGGCGTTCAGCCTACCGCGCAGCGGGCGCCGCAGCCGCCCGCCGGGCCAGCTGGTCGAGCAGGTACTGGTCGGGCGGTGCGGTCCGCCACGCCGTGAGCCAGATGCTCCCCAGCATCTCGCCGCCGCGCAGTAATTGCTCCTCGATGAACCCGCGCCCGTCGACGCTGCCCGGCGAGCCGTCGGCCCGAAGCTTGCCCGCCTTCTCCAGTTCGTAGAGCGGCACGACGCGCTCATTCTGGTCGCGCAGGTAGCGCATGACCCCGGCAAACATGGCGTCCCGTTCGCCGGCGGCCGGGACCGTGGCCAGCACCTTCGCGGGCCGCGCCCGCGGCGCGAGATCGGCAAAACGGATCCCCGCCCGGGCAATGAATCCGCCATCGATCCAGGCGTGAAACTTCGGATCGGTCGTGTAGCCGTGCGGGTTGTCGCCCACCCAGCCGTTGTGCTGCACGGTGATGTGCAGGGGCTGCGCCCCGTCGCCGACGTAGTGGCCCATCACGCCCATCAGATAGACAATGTTGAACTGCGCGTTGGCGATCTCAGTCGCCGTGCCGCCGCCTTGTTCAAACGCGCGCAGATACGAGCAGGCCGCCTTGAGCTGGTCGTAGCTCTCCGTGATCTTCCACGGCAGGAAGCCCGGCCACTCGCGGGTGTGCTCGGCATCTTTCAGGGGGTCGATCGGCGGGAACTTGTCCGGGTGCGCGGCCCGCCCGGCGGCAAACTGCACGGCAAATTCATAGCGGAGCGGGCTGAGCGCCGCCGGATCGAGGCCGGCCCACGCGAGCTGCTCGAGGTCGAGGTAGTGATCGGGATTGTTCGTGTGGCGGAGCGGGAGGTCGGGCATGCTTTTCCAACGATCGGGCTCGCCTGCGAGGAAGGCGATGCGCTCGGCGGCGGTGGGCGAGTGCACGAACGCCGGGAAATCGGACGGCAGCGAGGCCAGTGCCAGCTGGTTGACGATGCGATGGCCTTCGTAGTCCCAAGCGCGGGCGGACGGCAACCCGAGCGCGGACAGTAAAGCCAGCGCGACCAGGCGGGAACAGGCACGTGGATTCATGATTTTATTTTGACGCTGCAACCGGTACATGGGTTTCGGCAGAAAAGGAAGCCGCCGGATGCAAAGCCGCAAGCGCGGCGGCGTAATCGTCCACGCCGTTGGCAATGGCCTGGGCGATCTGCTGGCGGTACTCGGGCGTGGCGACCTTGCGTGCTTCGGCGTCGTTGGACAGATAGGCGGCCTCGACGAGCGCGGCTGGACACTCGGCGAAACACAGGACGAGCAAGCGCCCGCGCTTGTAGCCGCGATCGGATGTCTTCAGATCCGCGAGCAGGGTGCGATGCAGGTGGTAGCCGAGCACGACGTTGGCAAAGTCCTGCCGGTTGCCCGGGAGAAGTTTGTTCGTGCTGTCGTCCTTCATGTCGTCGGCACTCGAGCGCTGAAACTGCGGCGTCAGCACGTAGGTCTCCGTGCCCTTCACGGTCGGTTGGGCCGAGTTGAAATGAACGCTGAGAAAAAGATCCGCTGGGGCGCGATTGGCGACGTCGGCGCGTCTTTCGAGGTCGGTCCGTTGCGCGGGGGCGAGCTTGCTGTCGTCGCTGCGCGTAAGCAGCACCCGGTAACCGCGCGCTTCGAGCAGTTTCCTGAGGCGCAGCACGACGTCGAGCGTCATGTCCTTTTCGTTCACCTGCAGCGTGAGATTCTGTTTCCCGGGATCGCTGCCGCCGTGGCCGGCATCGAGCACGATGAGTTTGGGTGGTCCCGGCAGTTGATTCACATGGTCGACCGGGCGCAGCAGCGGCGCGATGGTCTTGATGACGTCGATCTTGCTGACGTAGAGGCTGCCCTTGTTGAAAACAGTGGTTTCGCCCATGAAGACACGCACGCCGTCGAGGTAGAAGTCACGGTTCCGGTCCTCGAACTTGAGCCGCGCCCGGCCGTGCGCATCGACCAGCTGCATGACCCGGCCGCTCGTGACCCACGCGGCTTTGAGATCGTAGCGCCCGGCAATGTCCTGCACATCGACGTAGTCGACGTTGTAGAGGCGCTTGAAAGGCCAGAGCCGGCTGGTGGCGGCGGCCGGAGGCTGCGCTGCGACCGGGGCAGCCTTGGGCGCCGCCGGGGGTGCCTCGGCTTTGCCCGCGGGCGCGGCCGGCGGGGCGACGGCGGAACCGGTGTCCGTTCGGTTTTGCGCCGAGGCGGGCGCCGTACAGCCGCCAACCAGCACCAGTACGGCCCCGGTGACCAGCAGGCTGCATGCGTGGGCCCGCGCCATGGGTCTTGCGGCCGGAGTTACGCCGGCGGTGGAGCGGCCGGGGCCGCGGCCGGCGCGGGGCCTTCCTTGAGATGAAACTTCAGCTTGCGTTTGTTGACGGGCAGCGCCGTGAGCATCACGTAGATGTTGCGTCCGGTGAGCTTGGGCGCGCCGTCCAGGTGACCCATGGTCGCCAGCTCGGTGAGCGCGCGGTTGATGACCTCGAAACCCATCTCGGTCCGCGCCATCTCGCGGCCGCGGAATTTCAGCCGCAGTTTGACCTTGTTGCCATGCTCGAGGAATTCCTCGGCGTGGCGCAGCTTGGTGAGGAAGTCGTTGTGCTCGATGCGCACGCTGAACTCGATCTCCTTGATCTTGCTCGCCGTGGTCCGGACGTGGGAGTGCTTCTTCGACTCCTCGTACATGTACTTGCCGAAATCCATGATCCGGCAGACGGGCGGCGTGACGTTGGGCGCGACCTCGACCAGATCGAGATCGAACTGCTGTGCGAGCTGGAGCGCCTTGCCGGTGGCCAGGACGCCGAGCTGCTTGCCCTCAGGGCTGATGACACGGATCTGCTCGGCCTTGATACGGTGATTGCGACGGATGTTTGCGAACGGATCCGTGTTGCGACGCGGGGGGTAGCCGGGGCGGCCACCGGAAGGAAGTGCGTTAGCCATCAATCAGTAAGTAGATAGGAGCGGGTCGAGGCGTGGTTCTTGCGACAAAGCCGGGGGATGACAACACCTAATTCGAGGGAAAATCCCTTCGTCCGGTCATGGAGCGAAACCCTGCTGGGAGGCCCGCCAGGCGAGCAGCCGTCGGGCGACCGTGACGGCGTTGGCAAAGCTGCGCGGGTTGGCGATGCCCCGGCCGGCAAGGCGGAACGCCGTGCCGTGGTCGGGACTCGTGCGGACGAAGGGCAGGCCGAGCGTGACATTCACCGCCTCGTCGAAGTCAACCGCCTTGAGCGGCGCGAGCCCCTGGTCGTGATACAGCGCGATCACGACGTCGAACTCGCCGCGCAGCTGGCGCGCGAAAAGCGTGTCCGCCGGCTCGCAGAGCGTCAGCCCGGGATGAGCGGCACGCAGCCCGGTGAGAATCGGGTTGATGATGCGCTGCTCCTCGTCGCCGAGCAGGCCGTCCTCCCCCGCGTGCGGATTGAATCCGCATACGCCGAGACGCGGCGCCAGCATGCCCTCGACGCGCGCCAGCTCATCCGCGGCCCGCACGACGCGGGTGAAATTGGCGGCGGTGAGGCAGGCCGGCACCTCGCGCAGCGGCACATGCCAGGAAAGCAGCACGACCCGCAGACGCCCGCCGCAAAACGCCATCGTCGGTTCACCGCCCCAGCGCGCGGCGAAAAATTCCGTCTGCCCCGGGAAAAGGTAGCCGATGCGCGCGAGCCACGCCTTGCTCACCGGGCCGGTGACGACGCCGGCGAACTCCCCGGCTTTGCAGCCGGCGGCGGCGCGTTCCAGCGCGGCCCAGGCCACGAGCGCCCCTTCGCCGGTCGGCCGTCCGGGCTCGGCGGCGAATTCCTCCAGCCCGACGGGGATCTTGGCCCCGGCGGCGGGCAGGGCCTCGAGCCAGCGGGCCGGGCCGATCACGGCGGCCTCCCGCGCTCCGGCCGGGTTTGCCGCGAGCCATGCGGCCACAACCTCCGGTCCGACGCCCGCCGGGTCTCCGCAGGTGATGGCCAGTCGGTTCTGTCGGCTTGCCGGCATGCGCAGTAGCAGTGAATCTCAGGCCGTGGACGTCAAGGGCGCGGCGGTCACAGGGCCGCGCTCCCCACTTCGTTTTCCGCCGACCACACCCGCCGGGCGCGCGCAATGCCGCGCCGTCCGCCGGCGAAGAACTCGAGAAAGCTGCGCACCTCCGCGCTCCGGACGCCGCGGGCCAGCATCTCCTGCGCCCGATGCCGGACGTTGCCGCCGTCGAAAAAGACTTCGCGGAAGCATTCCTTCAGCTCGGCCACCACCTCGCCCGAAAAGCCGCGCCGCTTCAGGCCGACGAGGTTGAGCCCGACGATTTCGTCGCGCTCGGCCGCCATTACGAACGGCGGGATGTCGAGCGTGATGCGCGCCAGTCCGCCG
Source organism: uncultured Opitutia bacterium (assembly GCA_903940425.1). Taxonomy (GTDB): domain Bacteria; phylum Verrucomicrobiota; class Verrucomicrobiia; order Opitutales; family Opitutaceae; genus Fen-1467. The sequence continues at coordinate 13,337 of CAJAKX010000088.1, forward strand.
ACCATGGCGCTCTCCCCCACCCGCGTGAACTGGTGAAACGCGGCCCCGCCGCCCACGAAGGTGTACGCCCCCACGCTGACATGTCCGGCCAGCAGGACGTTGTTGGCCAGCACCACATCGTCCCCGACCGCGCAATTGTGCGCCACATGGGCGCCGGCCATGAGAAAGCAATGCGCGCCCACCACGGTCTCCCCGCCGGCGGTGGTCGACCGGTTCACCGTCACATGCTCACGCAGCACCGTGCCCGCGCCGATGCGCACATGGGAGATGGTCGCCGGGTCGAACTTCAGATCCTGCGGATCGCCGCCGATGACCGCGCCCGGATGCACCACCACGCCGTCGCCCAGCCGGGCGAACCGGGTGACGACGGCATGAGCCTGCACGACACAATCCGCCCCGAGCTGGGCGCCGTCCTCGATGATGGCGGTGGGATGGAGGTTCATGCAACGATGGCGGGACTCCGCAGGACGAAATGCGTGCGGCGCCGGCGACCTATCCCTGCTTCCGCCCTTCGCCCTTGGTCTTCCGGCGGGCCGGCTCGGGCAGCAGGTCGAGCTGCGGGTCCTTCAAAAAATCGTAGATCTTGAGGATGCGGAGCAGCTGCAGCGTGTCGGATTTGCGGTAGTTCCGGTTGGTTTCGATCTTGTCGATGATGTCGAGCAGCATCGTGCGGAAGGAAATGATGGCATCGACGCCGCGCTCCTTGAGCATCTGCACGCTTTGTGAGCGGAAGGGCTCGGCCGTGGGCAGGCCGGGCAGCACGAGGATCTTGGTGATGTCGGGATGATTGCCCGGCTCATCGGGATCGACCGGGAAAAAGCGCGTGGCCTCCTTCACCACGTTTTCCGCCAGAAAGGTGAAGATCTCCGGGCTGCTCTTCAGCGTGGCCGGTGTGAAATGGCCGGTGGTATGCCAGCCCTTCACGACCACGATGGCGCGGTGGAGGGAGGGCAGCTCGGTCGAGAACAGGAAGAAGTCGGGTTTGCGAGCGCCGCGCTGGTAGGCGGGATTGTAGACGAGCAGGTCGACCTCCTCGTCGCTGGTCATCTTGCGGCGCGCCTGCACCTGGTACTTGCTGGCCTGCCGCACCAGGAAGCCGTTCTGCTCGAAGTATTCGCGGACAATGCCTTCGTCGATGGCAGACATTTTTGATTTTGGATTACGGATACCGGAAACGGGGAAGACTGGCTCGAAAAGCCCCGGCGCCCATAAGCGGCGCGAGGTATATATCTACTATCCGGTGTCCGGCATCTGCAATCCGAAATCAGGTCGCCCCCACTTCGCGCCAGACCGTCCCGACCGTCTCCGCAGCAACGCCGTCCCGGGTGACGGCTTCGCCCAGACGCTGCAGGACGACAAAACGCGGCAGCCCCGCCCGCACCTTCTTGTCGCGCGCCATCGCCGTCATGAGCGCGGCCGCCGGCAGGGGCGCCGCCAGCCGCGCCGGCAGCGCATGGGCGGCCATGACCGCGTCGATCCGCGCCACGTCAGCCGCGGCGAGATGGCCGAGTTTCTGCGACAGCCGCGCCGCGGCGGCGAGACCGACGGCCACCGCCTCCCCATGCAGATAGCGTCCGTAGCCCGTCACCTGTTCGATGGCGTGACCGAAGGTGTGCCCGAGGTTGAGCAGCGCGCGGCCGCCCTCCGGCGCGAGTTCGCGTTCGTCAGCCTCGACGATGCGGGCCTTGATCGCGCAGCAGCGGTGGATCACCGCCGGTAGTTCTGTGCTGGCGGCCGTCAATGGCGAACGCTCGAGTTGGGCGAACAGTCCGGCGTCGCCCAGCAGACCGTATTTGATCACCTCGGCCATGCCGGCGGCGAACTCGCGGGGCGGCAGGGTTGCCAGCAGTTCCGTGGCGATGAAGACGCCGCGCGGCTGGTGAAAGGCGCCGGCCAGGTTCTTGCCGGCCTTGAGATTGATACCGGTCTTGCCGCCCACGGAACTGTCCACCATCGCGAGGAGCGTCGTGGGTACCTGGAAATAATCGATGCCGCGCAGCCAGGCGGCGGCGGCGAATCCGCCGAGATCGCCGATCACGCCGCCGCCCACGGCGAAGAGCGCCCCGGTGCGGTCAATCCGCTGCTCCGCCAGAAAATTCAGCACGCGCCCCAGCGACGCCAGCGATTTGGTCTCCTCACCGGGTGGCAGCACCAGCCTCGGCGAGTCAGCAAACATGTCACGCAGCGTTTCACCCTGCCGCACGCGGAGGTTGCCGTCGGTCAGCACCGCGACCTTGCGGCCGGCCTCATGCAGGCTGCCGACCTGCGCCCGCACATCCGCACGCAGATTCTCTCCCAGTTGGATTGGATAACTGCGCTCGCCGAGGTGAACGGTGAGGATCTCCGGCATGCGATGCTTAAAGGGCATGGACCAGCGCCGGTCAATCGCCACCTTCCGTGTTTGGCGCGGCTCATTGCCTGCCCCTTCGCCGCCCGACTTGCCGCAGCACGTTTCGCCGCCTTGTCTTTTGGCGTGCGTTGCGTGTCTTTCGTGGACAATCCTATCTCTTCATCGCCATGCCACTTTCTCCCGAGCAAAAACAGGCCGTTGCCGCCTGGGCTGCCGCCGGCGACAACCTTGCCGCCATCCAGAAAAAACTATCGGAACAGTTCAAACTTTCCCTGACCTATATGGACGTCCGCTTCCTTGTGGACGACCTCGGCCTCGAACTGAAAAACACCGCGCCCAAGGTGGATCCGGCCGCCGACCTGGCGAAGTTGCAGCCGGCCCAGCCGGCACCGTCTGAAAAGAAGGGCGGCCTGCTGAACAAGCTCAAAAAGGCCGTTGGCGCGGGTGATGATGTCGCGGGGGAACCTGGCAGTCCTGACGCGGTGGAAGACGATGAAGCTGGTCTTGCCGCCGACAATGTCGACGACCTTGCCGGCGCCGCGCCCGTGGGTGCCGGCGGCGTGAAGGTTGATCTCGACCGGGTGGTGCGCCCCGGTGCGGTCGTCAGCGGGAGTGTGACCTTCAGCGATGGCACCAGCGGCAAGTGGGCGATGGACCAGCACGGCCGCCTCATGCTCGACACGGGCAAGAAGGGCTACCAGCCCCCCGCCGCCGACGTCCAGGCCTTCCAGCGCGAGCTCAGCCGGCAGCTCCAGCAGCACGGCTTCTAAGCCGCCCGCCGCGACCCGCGGGTTGGCTTATCCCAGCGATGATGCCGGACGACCGCGGAGGCGGCGGATCGTCGCGCGAACGAGGCGTCCCACCCCCCGTTATCCGGCCTGACCGTTGCCATTGGGCGGCGGGAAAGGCAGGCGCGGCAGTTTGAGGCCCGCGGTCTCCTGCGCCAGCCCGACCAGTTCATCGATGAGCACGGTCGGATCCTCCTCGTAACGCAACCGGAGGGAATTTCCGAGCAGCCGTTGATAGGAGGTGCGGTCGGCCATCCAGCGGTCGATCAGCGCCCGGAATTGCGCGGCGTTTTGCACGAGCTCGGCGGCGCCGCCGTTCCGGAAGAATTTCACCGTGAGCCTCTCCTGCGGCATGATTCCGCCAAAGGTGTTGAAGATGATCGGACATTTGAAGTGCAGCGCCTTGGCGCAGGTGGTGGTGCCCCCCCGGGTGACGATGGCATCGCTCGCCTGCATGAGCAGGTGCATGAAGTCCGAGTAGCTGTCGATGAAGCAGGAGAATTCCGGATGCTGGGCGCGCCAGTGGACCAGCTCGTTGTAAACCTGATGATTGCGGCCGCACACGACGATGGCCTGCACCTGGTCGGCATGATGCACGAGGGCGGGGAGCAATTCAAAGTGGTTGTTGGCGCCGTTCGCCCCGGTGGCGAGAAAGACCGTGAAAAGATCGCGCTTCAGGCCAAGCTTCTTCTCCCGATAGTGCGCCCGTTCCGGCGGCGTGAAAACCTCCAGGTAGGTGTGCGGCTGCATGAGGTTGCCGCGCACCCGCACCTTGGCGGAAGGCAGGCCAAGCTTGATGGCGAAGTCGCTCGCGGTGACGGTGCGGGAGAAATAGAGGTCCACCGTCGGCTCGACCCAGTTCCAGCTGTATCCCCAGCCGCCGGAGAATTCGCCGCAATAGGTGGCGCAACGGACGTTGGCCGGGCCGAGCAGCTTGCGGGCGAGCTGGAAATATCCGCGGTTGAGACAGTCGTGCACGCTGAAGACGAGGTGCGGCCGGTACTCGCGGAGCACGCGCTCGTAGTAGAGGCGTCCGAGGGTCACGGTGCGGCGGTTGAGCAGGCTGAGGCCCTCGACGATCGTGTAGAAGGCCTTGTGCATCCACGGCGACCGGCGCTGGATCCAGTTGTAGAAGTTAACGCCGCCGCGATAGAGCCGGGAGGATTCCTCCAGCATCTGCTCGATCCGCACGTCAACATCGTGCCGGTAAAGCTGAAAGCACCACTCGGCGAAGGCCTGCGCGCGCGTGTCGTGGCCACCGCCCGTGCTGGAGGTCAGCACCAATATGCGAACCTTGGACACGTCAGGAAGAGCCGAGATACCGGGCCAGAATCGCACGACGCAGCGCGAGCGGCGCGAACCGCGCCAGCAGCGGGGCGAGTCTGGCCTGGAAGAAGGTCCCGGAGCGGACGGTGCCGCTGCGGCCGCGATGCAACGCGCGGCGCAGATCGGCCGCGGCGCGCCCGGGCGCCGGCGCCGTCCGGAGGTTGGCCTCAAGCGCGGACCAGGCGCGCTGCAATCGCGACGCCGGCGCGGGGCCGGTGGAGGGGGAAATCCCCGAGTTGGCGTGCATGACTTGATTGAAACCCGTGCGGTAGTCGCCCGGGCGAAAATCGATGACAATGACATCCGTGCCCGCGACTTCAACCATCAAGCTTTCGGAAAACGCGGCCAGCCCGGCCTTGGCCACGTTGTAACCGCTCATAAAGGGCAGCGGGAACTCCACCGCGAGGGAGGAAACGTTGACGAGTGCGCCGCGGTGGCGCGCCTGCATGCCCCGCAACGCGAGGTGCGACAGCTGCAGCGCCTGCGTGAGCATCGCATCGCCCTGTTTCCGCCAGTCGGCGAAATCCCGCTCCACAAACGGTCCGAACAGGCCGTAGCCGGCGTTGTTGATGACGAGCGCCAGTCCGCCGGCGGCGGTGTCCGCCGTACGGAAGGCCGCCTCAACGGCGGCGGGATCCGCCAGGTCGAGCGCGAC
>CAJAKX010000089.1 GCA_903940425.1 uncultured Opitutia bacterium
GGTCAACTGGGCCGAGACTTGTTACCGGATCGAGGCCAAGCGGGGCCAGAGTGCCCTCGCCCAAGCAAAAGAATTCGCCAGCAACACGCCCGTTGTGATTGTCTCGGCCGATCGCCAACTGGCGGAGGCTGCGGCCGCTTACCGGGCGGCCGGCCTGCTCGCCCTCGCCGATTCCTTCGCCGCCGCGCTTGCTGGGCAGCGCAAAGCCGACCTCGTCACCGCCGACCGGGAGTTCAAGGCGGTGGAGAAGGAAATCACGGTGGTGTGGCTCAAGAACTAGTGGCGCCGACGACCCCGGGGGATCACGGCCGGCAACGGCCCCCACCCCGGGGCTTTTTGCTTCCGGCAATCGACTGATTGCTGAAGATGCTACTTCTAGCCTGCCGCGACGTAGCTCCCGCGAAGGCGGGTCCGTGGGTTGATCGCCTGTTGCAACGAAGCCCCAGACAGTCCGACTCAAAAAACCGAAGATGCTACTTCTAGTCCGTGGTCTGATAGTCGGCATTCCGCTAGACTCCGCGGATGCCATCACGGGAACCGGTTCTGAAGAAGTTTGGCGGGAACGTCAGGGAGAAGCGGGAGGCGAGAAATCTCTCCCAAGAGGCCTTGGCCGAGCAGGCCGATCGCTGCGCCCGACGCACAAACGGTTGGGCAGGCCATAACCCAAGAACCGACATGAGATTCCTGGCGTTCCACAAGCTTGGCGAGAATCGCAATAGCCCGCGTATTTGGATCGAATCGCAGAGTCTCAACTCTCTGGGTTTCGGACCGGGCGTCGGATTTAGCGTGGAGTCTCGGACAAACGGGGTGCGTCTGCGCCCTGCGTTACTGGCGGAGAACCACGTTTCGAGGCGGCTTTCAGCGGGGCAAATACGACCGATCATCGACATCGCTAACCGCTGTTTGCTTGGCCCGCTGACGGACTTCACTGAAATCAAGGTCGAAGCGGTGTTTAATCAGATTGATGTCACGCCATCGACCCGCGCGTTCTACATTCGCCGCCGCCTGCACGCCACCTCGCCATTCAAAACCATCGAAGTATTCGCAGGCGGAGGGACATTGTCGGCCGCCATCGCTTCTAGCCAGGATTTTCACTTGGTCGCTGGCATTGAGGTGGAGCCCAAATATGCCGACGTGTGGCAGCAAGCCCACCCCAACGCTACACTCTACCAAGCGGACGTACGATGCCTGCATCCGAGCGACCTGCCTCCACACGACGTTTTGATTACATCAATTCCCTGTACGAGTCACTCGACCCTTGGACGGGCGAAGAAATCGCTGGCGGGCAAACCAGAACTTGGCGACACGGGCGATCTTTACCTCAGCATTTGCGAGTTTATCGCGCATCGACTACCGCTGGCCTGCCTCTTTGAAAATGTCCCCGCTTTTGCGACTTCTCTGGCGGGCCGGAGCCTCGGTCATCACCTCCGCAACCTTGGCTACCACATTGAGGAAACCATCCTTGATCCCTACAACGAATGGAATGAACCACAAGATCGGCGGCGATGGGTAATGGTCGCCACGTTTAAACCGGGATTCAAGCTGCGCACGCCAGGCACGAGGTTTAGCGGAACCGCTGCCGATTTTCTTGATGCGCCCGATGAACATGACCTCGCGGATGCACAGCGAATCGCCAAATCGATCGAATCTCTGCGACTCCATAACCAACGGCACGCTGAACTTGGACATGGCTTTGGGTTCACTATAATTAACCGGAGTTCAACCAAGATTCCAACGCTCGTCCGGTCATACCACAA
>CAJAKX010000090.1 GCA_903940425.1 uncultured Opitutia bacterium
CCGTTTTCCGACAGCCGCTCCGATGACACTCGATGCACAGCGTGGCAATGGCGTCGCCATGGGCCATCCGGTCGGGCTTGGCGGTGTTCTGTTCGTCGATCACGTGGTCGCGGCTTTCGCCGTGGCAGCCGACGCAGCTGGGCAGCCGGCCGCTTTTGCTTCGCGTGAGGGTGCTGTGCTTGGAGAGGCCCCATTCCAGCGCGGAACTGACATGGCACCTGCCGCAGGCGCCAGCGCTGACCAGCTCCTGCCGCTGGCCTTGCTGGGCCAGCAGCGGCAGCGGCGACGAGAAGATGAAAACCCAGGTTAAGAGCGAGATCTTCAGGCGCGCCATTGTTCCTCCAGCCATTGATAATTCTCGGGCAGCCAGCCCGCGCCGGCGAGAAGCGTGAGCTTCCTGGCTGCATCCAGCGCGACGTGTTCCTCGCGGGTCATTTGATCGTAACGCGAAAGCGCCGCGCAATTGTCCTTCACGAACTGGTTGTCGGACATCCCGGCCATCGTGCAGCTCAGGAACTGCTTCGAGTATACGTAGCGCATTGCGGCCTGAGGAAGACTCTCATCCGGCAGTTGATTCAGGCTCTTCGCCAGCTCTGCGACCGCGGCAGGCAGGATGGTCCGGGCGCCCGGAGCCGAGTTGAAGAGCATGAAGTCGGGGTTCTCCGGATTGGTGTCTGATTTCAACCGTGGATCCAGCGCGACAATCGACCCGGCGGCCAGCGGCTTCATGCCGATCAGCCCGATGTTGCGCTGGGCGGCGGCGGGCAGGAACTCGCTGTAGTCCGCCTTGGCGTGGATGAAATTGTACGGCAGCATCAGATAATCCAGGCCCTCGAGTTCCTGGAGCGCGGTCAGCATCGGCCCTTCCAGATGGCAGGCGATGCCGATGGCGCGGATCTTGCCGGCCTCCTTGGCGCGACGCAGCACGTCCCATTGCTCCAGCAGCTTGTAGTCGAACGCCACCGTCTCGCTGCGGATGCGATAGAGATCGATGTAGCCGCCGTACAGTTTGGCCAGCCGGTCGATGTTCTGCCCGATGAACTCCGGGTTGTCATAAGCGCCGGCGACCAGGACCTTGTCGCGCCGGGGCTTGAGGAGCCTGGCCAGCGGTTCCCACTGGCCTTCGTGTTCGTAGACATCGATGAGATTGACGCCCAGGTCCATCGCCATGGAAATCTGGCGGTCGCGGCGCGCCTGGCCTTCCGCGTTGAGGACGTTCCTGATGTCGCCGCGCAGCTTGTAGGCGCGATCAGTGTGCGAACCGAAGGCCAGCAGCGAGACGTTCATCCCGGTCTTCCCCAGCGGACGGTACACCATTCCGCCGCGGCGGAATTCACCGGTACCGACGGAGGGAGCTGCCGCGATCATGGTTCGTGGCAGCATCGCGGCGGCCAGACCCGCACCGGCGCACTGCATAAATCGCCGTCGAGTCATGCACGGTTTGTGGTTCATGGCAGCTCTGGCCAATCAGGGCTGGTAGGTCTTGGAAAAACCGTTGCGGGCGTTGATCACGGTAAAGGTGCCGTCGAGCTGCGCGGAAACCTTGATCATCTTTGCCTCGCAGGGGTCTTTGAGATTGGCGATGAACTGCTCGGGTGCGTTCTTGTCCTTGCCGGAGTTGGAGTAGTGCAGTTGCCACAGGTCCTGAAAGCCCGGCGAGCTTCTTAGGGTGTCCAGCACGCGAGGCTCGCCGCCCTTGCGCTGGCCGTTGTTCATGATGGCCACTTTCGGGCGGATGGAGTGAACCAGCAGGTCCGAGTTGGACACCTTGAAACCGTGGTGGCTGACCATGAACAGGTCCACCGTACCGACGAGATTGTTCGGGATCATGAGCTTGAACTCGATCATCTGGAGCAGGTCCGCGAGGTCGAGCATCCGGAATTTGCCGAACTCGAACAGCATTCCGACTGACCCGGCGTTGTCATCGCTGTCGATCGGCTCGGGCTTGGCGCCGGCGGCAAACTCATTGGGCTGGCCCGCCCCCGGCAGGGGTTTTGCCAGCACTTCGCCACCTGCGGTGACCACCGTGATCTGCACGCCTTTCAGCGGGATTACATCACCGGGCTTGACGATCATGCGCTTCCGGTCGCCGATGGCCTTCAGGTAGGGTTCGTAAAACTCCGCCTTGTTCCGGGTATTCGCTGTGGGGAGTATGGCGCCGTGGTCCACGAAAATGCGGCCGGGAATCCGCGCATCCAGCCGCGGAATGTTGCCGGCATGGTCCATGTCGTAGTGCGTCGCCACGATGTAATCAAACGACTTGATCCCCAGCGCCTGGGCCGCCGCGACTATCCGATTGGTGTCCCGGTCGTCAGTCGTCGGATAGCCGGCGTCGATCAGCATCGTCTCGCCGCCCGGCGGCACGACGATCACGGCTTTGCCGCCCTCGGTGTCGATGACGTAGAGGTCCAACGTTTCCGCCGCCCGGAGCGCGGGAATGGCGAGCCACAGGGTGAGAACAGTGATGAGCAGCTTTTTCATGAATCTCTTTCCTTTTCCCCGGCAGGTGACCCTAGCGGTCGATGCGCGCGGTCATTTTGTCGAGCGCATCGCGGTCGAGCTCGTAGCCCAGCCCTGGCTTGGTCGGCGCATAAACATACCCGTCCGGGGCGATGCGGATGGTGTCCTTCATGTAGGGCCGGTCGCCGGTGCCCTGGGGTACGGTCATCTCAAACCATACGTTGTTCGGCATCGCCAGCTCGAGGTGGAAATGCACCGCATGGTCGAACACCTCGCCCCAGTTGTGCGGCGCGCACTCCATGCCAAAACACTCTGCGGTGTGCGCCACCTTCATGCCGCTGGTGATGCCGCCGATGTTGTCCACGATCAGCCGGACCACATCGAGCGCACCCCGGCGGATGTATTCGGCATAATCATAGATCGAGAAAATGAACTCGCCGATGTGGATAGGCACGTCCAGATCGCGGCAGAGTTCGACCAAGCCCTCGAGGTCCGTCGTCGGAATCGGGTCTTCGTAGGCCGCGAAATCCAGCTCCTGGATCGCCCGGCCGACCTTGATGGCTTCCTCGCGCGTGTAGACGCCGACCGGGTCGTGCAGCAGGTTGAAGTCATCGCCCGCCGCCTTCCGGACCGCCCGGCAGACCTCGATGTCCAGCTTGTAGTCGTGGCCTCCGCGCGGCGAGGGCGGATGAATCTTGTAACCCTTGAAACCGTCCGCTTTGCATTTCTGGACCTCTTGGACGAACTCCTCGATCGTGGCGTGATGCTGCGAACTCGCATACGCCATCACCCGGTTCCGGTAGGCACCGAGAATCCGATAAACCGGCACGCCTACCGCCTTGCCGAGGATGTCCCAAAGGCAGTTGTCGATGGCGGAGGCGTAGGAGCTTTGCCCGACGCGGCGCTTCTCCGGCACCCACTGCGAAGTGAGCGCCGGCAGGTCAAGGACGCTTTTGCCCATGCATGCGCCTTTGGCAAACTCCAGCCAGCCCTGATTGCTCCAGTTCGGGTGCCAGTAGCGGCCGGCGAGGGTGTAATTGCCCTCGATGCCGCTGTTGGTGACGATCGACGCAATTTGCGTGTAGCCCTGGTTGGTCGGCCCGCCGGCGATGCGCGTCCGGTCGAGGACGTAGACCTTGACCTCCTTGATCGTGAGGTCGGGCAGGTCGGCCGGTTTGGACCCGACCGCCTCGGCGGCGGCGCGGGCGGGGTTGGTCAGGACCGAAGCGCCGGCGACCGCACCAAGGGCGGACGTGCCGAGAAATTGGCGTCGCGAAAGACTGCGTTCCAACATGGGGTTCTCCTGTTGATGAGGGGTCGAGATTGGCCGCCTACGCCTGCAGGTAGGGTTGCAGGTAGTGGTTGAGTGCGTCGCGGATTTTCTGGTCGTCGAGGTGCAGACCCGGGCGCGGACGCCCGGCGGCGGGGGCCGGCGCGGCGTCAACGCCCAAGGCGGGCGGCGCATTGCGAGACCGGACCGTCGGTTTGAAGACTCCGCGGGCGATCAACACGCCGTCCCGGTCGGTGGAACCGAGACTGTCGAAGGCGAGGATGCGGCCGAACATGTCGAAGGCCTCGCGGCGTTGACCGGCGTGCCACAGGTCAAAGGCGGCGGCATACACGTCCGCCAGGGCCACGACGGGACAATGGCCGGAGAAGCCCAGTTCCATCTCGGTGATCATGGTCCGCACGCCCTGGCCGGAGAAGACCTTCATCTCGTCGTTCGTGCGCCGGCGGATCTCGGTGATGCGCTGCAAGGCGCCCCCGCCGGCAAAGGCTTCGTCCTTCACCAGCCGGACGGTCGGGACGGTCTGGTAGATCTTGACGACCAAATCCACGCTCATGTTGTCCTGCGTCTGCACGATCAGCGGGAGATCGGTCATGCGGCCGACCTGCTGGTAGTATTCGAGCAGGACCTTCTCATCGGCGACCCCGGGGAGCGGGAGTGAGACAATGGCATCGGCGCCATTCTTGACGGCGTGCCTGGCGTAGCGCTCGACCTCCTGCATGTCTCCCGTCTTCGATTGCACGCCGACGACGAGCGTCGTGGCGCCGCCTTTGCCGGCCGCGAGGATGGCCTCGGTGCCGGCCATCCGTTCGGGCTCGCTGAGGGTCGTCCAGCCGCTCGCAATCTGCGGCCACACAAATCCGTGCACACCGCCGCGGTTGCAGAACGTCACCTCTGCCGCCAGCGATTCGAGGTCGAGCTTGTCGTCCGGGGTGAACGGAGTCGATCCGATGGGAAAGAGGCCGCGCAGTTGCTTCGGGCCGGGGCGCGGTACCGAGGCGGCCGGGCTCGTCGCGCCGGCATTGGCGGCGCGGAGCGAACCGGCGTTGGCCAGCGCGAGGCCCAGTGTGCCCGCGCCCAGAAATTGCAGGAAGTCGCGCCGGCGCACGTCGCCGGCAGGTATGGTCATTGGGGTTCTCGCATGCATGGGGGTGTTTTTTGATCCTGTTGCAATGACAGTGCGCTTTGGGTGTTCGGAGGGCGCGTTAGTGGGGTCTGCGATTCGGCGGCGGGGGCTCAGCGGTCGACCCGGATGAGCATCTTGTCGAGGGCGTCGCGGTCGAGCCGGCAGCCGAGACCCGGCTCGGCCGAGGCGACCACGTAGCCGTCCTTGTCGATGCGAAACTGGTCCTTGAGGTAGGCCCGGTCCGTGAGGGTCTGCGGATACGGCATCTCGAACCAGAAGCAGTTGGGCAGGGCCAGCTCCAACTGGAAGTGCACCGCGAGGTCGAACCCGTTGCCCCAGTTGTGCGGCGTACACGGCAGGCCGAAGGCATCCGCGAGCTGGCCAACGCGGAACGAGCCGCTGATGCCGCCCACGTTGTCGCCGATCAACCGGACGATATCGAGCGCGCCGCGGCGGATGTATTCGGCAAAACCCTGGATCGCGTAGATGAACTCGCCGATTTCGATGGGCACATCCAGCTTCTGGCGGAGCTCGATGAGGCCCTCGATGTCGGTCGTCGGGATCGGGTCCTCGAACGAAACGTAGCCGTATTCCTCCAACGCGTGGCCGACCTTCAATGCCTCGAAGACGTTGTAGCGCTGGACCGGATCGAACAGGAGCGTAAATTCGTCGCCCACCGCCTTGCGGACCTCTTTGATCTCCTCGATGTGGCCGACGTAGGAAGGAATCGGTCCGCCCGCGGGGTGCTGCCCTCCGCCGGGATGAATCTTGTAGCCCTTGAATCCCTCCGCTTTCGCCTGCACCGCCTCCGGCGCGAAATCCTCGATCGCCGCCAGGTGCAGCGAACTCGCATAGGCGAGCATCCGGTCTTTCGTTCCGCCGAGAAGTTTGTAGATGGGGCGGTTCACCGCCTTGCCGAGGATGTCCCACAGGCAGACGTCGATGATCGCGGCATGGTAATTGGTTTCGGCGGCGCTGCCGAACCGCATGCCGTTGGGGTATCCGAATCCGCCGACAAATCCGGAGGGGCCGCGCCCGCCGCGGCCGGCGCCACCACCCCGAGGAGGGGCGCCGGCTCCGCTCCGCCCGTCGCCAACGCCGCCCCGCCGCGCCGGCGCCGCGGCCAGCATCGGCAGCAGGTCGAGGACGTTCCGCCCGAGACACACGCCCTTGGCATACTCCAGCCATCCGGTGCCGGCGGTGCGGTTGCCGAGCGTGTAGTTTCCCTCGATCCCACCCGCCGTCACGATCGAGACGATTTCACCGTCCTCCGTGCTGTTGATGCGGCGGAGGTCACCGAGTTCGGCGACGTAGACTTTGACTTCCTTGATCGTGAGGTCGGGCAGGTCGGCGGGTTTTACCCCGGCGGCCTCGGCGGCCGCGCGGACGGGGTTGGCAAGAATCGACGCTCCCGCTACTGCGCCAAACGCAGAAGCGCCGAGAAATCCACGGCGGGACAGGTTATGATCTGACATGGGTGGGGTCTCCTTGGAGTTGTCTGGGGAAGTCCGGTCCGCTGCGCAGCCGGCCTCCGGCCAGGGCAAAGCCCAACGTGCCCGCGCCCAGCAATTGCTTGAACTGCCACCGGCACAGGTATTCGGAGCGCGGGTTGGTCGGCGCTCTCATGGGGTGCGCTCTTATGAGTAATTGTCCGGTGCAACTGCAAGGCGGAAAATCGAAGGGAACAGTCTGATTTTATTTTCCCACCATCGGCGGAATTTGACTGGCGCCACCTGCCCCGGGAATTATCCTCGCCGCCCAGCCATCACGAGGGCCGGCCGCCGTTGGCCTCACGACAGCCCCCGTCCCAGAGTCCGTTCCCCGTCTCCGCCCCCGCCTCCATGAGTGCGACAACGCCCCCGGCGCCGCTCCTCCCCGATCTGAAACCGACCCGTGCGCGTCATTGGGTGCTGCTGTTTGCCGCGACGCTGGCGGTCATCACTTACATCGACCGCGTCTGCATGTCGCAGGCCAAGGTTTCGATCGCCGCCGACCTGGGTCTGACCAGCGTGCAGATGGGCTACGTCTTTGCCGCGTTTACGCTGGCGTATGCGTTGTTCGAGATTCCGGGCGGCTGGCTCGGCGACAAGATCGGGCCGCGCAAGGTGCTCATGCGCGTGGTGCTCCTGTGGTCATTCTTCACCGCCGCCACCGGGCGGGCCTGGAATCTGGCCTCCCTGCTGGTCATGCAGTTTCTTTTTGGCGCGGGCGAAGCCGGCGCCTTTCCCAACCTGGCCAAGGCCTTCACCAACTGGCTGCCGTCGCGCGAGCGGAACCGGGCCGTCAGCGTCATGTGGCTGTGCACGCGCTGGGGCGGAGCGGTCACCCCGCTGCTGGTCGTGTGGGTCATCTCCCTGGTGGGCTGGCGGTGGGCTTTCACCGTGTTCGCCGCCCCCGGCATCGTCTGGGCGATTGTTTTCTACTGGTGGTTCCGCGACCACCCGCGCGACCACCCCAGCGTGAACGCCGCCGAACTCGAACTGCTGCATGAACCGCGGCATAATGCCGCCGGCCACGCGAAAGTTCCCTGGGAGAAAATCCTGCGCTCCCGCACCGTGTGGCTGTTGTTCGTGCAGTACTTTTGCTTCGGCTACGGCTGGTATTTTTACATCACCTGGCTGCCGACCTACGTGAAAGAGGCACGCGGGCTCGAACTGCAAAAGGGCGCGCTGCTTTCCGGCATTCCACTTTTTTTCGGCGGGTTCGCCTGCATCCTTTCCGGCTGGCTGGCCGGCTGGCTGGTGCGGCGGGGCTTCGCCCTTGCCCGCGTGCGCCGGGGCCTGGCGTATGTGGGCTACTGGGGGGCTGCGGCCATGCTGCTGCTCTCGCCCCGCATCGCCGACCCCGTCTGGGCGATGCTGGCCATGGGGCTGGCCAGTTTCTCACTCGACCTGACTTTGCCCGTCTGCTGGCGCACGGCCATGGATGTCGGTGGGAAATATGCCGGCACCATCTCCGGCAGCATGAACATGGCCGGCCAAATCGGCGGCGCCGTCGGGCCGGTCGCTGTCGGCTACATCCTCCAATACATGAATCACAACTGGACGCTCACCTTTGCTATCTCGGCGGCCATCTATGTGCTGGGCGGACTGTGCTGGACATGGATCGATCCTGTGACGCCGGTCGAGAAAGCGTAAACGCACCCGCCGCGTCACTTCGGCAGCAGCGCGACCAAGTCGTCATGCGGCCGCGCGATGACATGCGCGGCCACAAGCTTGCCCAAGCTGCCCACCGCCTGGGCGCCGGCATCCACGGCCGCCTTTACGGCCGAGACATCGCCCTTCACGATCACCGTGACGTAGCCGGCGCCGATCTTTTCCTTGCCGACCAGCGTGACGTTGGCGGCCTTGAGCATGGTGTCGCTGGCTTCGAGAATCGCCGTGAGTCCTTGCGTTTCGATGATACCGAGAGCCTGTTGTTTTGGGTCCATAGATTCGTCCTTGGTTTGAGGGAAATCCGTCGGCAGTAGTTGGTCGCGCCCGCCGTAGAGCGGGTTCTCCGTATTCGGGAAATGAATGAGCGGGTCGAACGCCGGCTCGGGGCGGGCCAGGCAACGCACGATTGCAGCCACCCCCAGTTCCTTCGCCCGTCTTTCGGCAAACGCCAGCGCGGCCTCCACCGCCGCCATGTCGCCCTGCAGGCGGAGCATGAGGTTCTGGTTGCCGGTCGTCTCGATGCCCAGCAGGCGGACGCCGGCCTCCTTGACGGCCTGGTCCGCAATCACCGCCGTGATGCTCAAAAACGGGATTTCGGCAAACCCCAAGGCTAGGTGCGGCGCCTTCACGGATTTCCTGGCGGCTGCGGCGCGCGGAATTGTTTCATGACCTCCTGCACAATGCGGTTCACGTCAACGCCACCGCCGGCACCCGGCACCGCCGCCTCGTCGCGCCGGGGTGGCGGGACCGCCCCGCCGGCCTGCCGCCGACAGGCGTGCGCCGCCTCCTCGAATCCGCAGTCCGCCAGAATGCACGCGACCTTCGCGCGGATATCCTCGAGATCGGACTGCTCCTTGGGCGACAGCAATTGCCGGGTGGTGCCCAGCGCAAAGCCGCGCAGCGACATCCCCACCCGGAAGCCCTCCGGGAAATTCGTGCCGTAAAGCATGGCCTCGATCAGGTCCAGCAGCTTGAACTGGATGCGCTTCGCCTCCTCCCAGTTGCCGGCCAGAGACTCGCGATACAGCTTCATGATCACCTCCGGCACGACGCCGCTCGAGGCGATCGTCCCCCCATCGGCTCCCATCAACAGCGAGGGGAACAGGATCTCCTCGCAGCCGATAAGGCAGACGAAGTCCGGCCGCTGCGGCTTGATGGCGTGCAGTGTGGAGAGAAACCGCGGGAAGTCGCGGCTGCTGTCCTTGACACCGACGATGCGCGGGCAATCCAGCGCCAGCCGCGTGAGCACCGGCACGCTGATTTCGTTGGAGTACTGGGGGATGTTGTAGAGCACGATGTCGATCGGCGAGCGCTTCGCCAGTTCGCGGAAGAAGTGCTCGATGCTCTCCTGGCTGACCTTGTAGTAGTAGGGGCCCGTGATGGACACGGCGGCGCAACCGAGATCGGCATAGGTCCGGCAGGCGTCGAGAATCATCGTCAGATTCGCCTCGGCCGCTCCGGCGAGGATGGGCACCCGGCCGCGATTCTCCTCGACCACGATCTGGATGACGCGCTTGCGCTCCTCGAAGCTCAATCGGATGAACTCGCCCGTGCTGCCGTTCGGGTAAAGGCCGCTGACGCCTTTCTCGACCAGCCAGTTCACCATCCGGCGCAGTTCGCCCTCGTTGATGCGGCCGTCGTCGAGGAAGGGAACCAGGTTGGGAGTGAAAATGCCTTTGATCACGGGGCGAAAGAGCATGCGGGTTTGCGCCTCACGAATGACATCCGCGGCACGAATGACGACCCAAAATCACAGCGCCATGACGCCGCGGTCTTGATCACCGGGTGGAAGCCGTCACCACCGGCGCGGGTTCCCCGTTCAGGGCGACCAGCTCAATGCCCGCACCGCTGCCGAGGTTGCGGCTGTATTTCTTGTCCGCCGCATTGTTCCAGTGCTCGTGCACGCCAAGACTCGCCAGCAGCTTCCCATCCTTTTCCGGATCGTAAGCCGTCTTGGACGGCGGCTGATTGGCCTGCGCCATCTCGTGGAGATAGTTATCAACCGCCCCGGTGACGATCGTCGCGAGCGTCGGTTCGTTGCGCAGGAAGTCCAGCGCCACCGAATCGATGGCCACGCCGTCCTGCGCCGCGAACAGGCTGGCGGTCCAGCGCTTGTTGAACGGCGCGCTCTCCCATTTGCACGTGGGATCCAGCCGGTATTCGTTGTGCTTGGTCGCATAGAGGGCGTCGATGAGGTAGAGGACCGTCTTGCCGCCGGTTTGCTCGTGCCCGTTGAGGTCGACCAAGCTGTTGTAGGAGCCCATCGCCTGCAGTGTCGTGGGACCGCGGCGGCCGCCCTTGACCGCGATCGAGGGATGCAGGTCGCGCGCACCGGCCTCGCCGCTCGCGGTGAAGATCGATCCCAGGTGGTTCTTGGCGCAGACCGTCATGCCGGCCATCGTGTGTCCTTTCAATCCGGCCACGTTGATCATGTATGCGGCTTGTGTGACGCAGGTCGGGAAGAAAAACGTCTCGCCGCCCTGGGCCAGGGTGAGCGGCTTCGTGCTATCGGGCACGGCCTTCTCGCGACCGTCGGTGCCGGTGGAATCAACGAAGTGGACGCCGGGAAACTCCTTGGTGCCGCGGTCAAAAATGGTGGAGGGCACGCACCGAATGGCGTCGTAACAGGTGATGTCAGCCGGGGCGACCCCGACCTGCTGAACAAGCTGGCGCAGCAACGCCTGCACGAGTTGCGGCGCGACATAAGAGGCGTTGGCCCCATCGCCGTGGTCGCGCGCCTGGTTCAAGTTGAGCTTGATGACGATCTTTTCGCCCTGCTTGTAGCCCGCGTCCCCTCTGCCTTTGCGTTTGTTGAAATCCGTGAAGATCTTGGTCCAGCTCTCCTTGACGGTCTTGGCGTCGCCGACCGACAGGATCGCGTCCGCCAGCATTTTCTCGACGACCGCGGGATGGGTGTTGCTGTCATCCCACCATCCCGGCGAGTTGGTCGTGCCGTCCCAAGTCGTGGCTTTCTGGTCAAACGCCCACGCCACGCGGCCCGGCTTGACGCCATAGGCCACGCCCATGGGAGTATTAACGGGCTCGGTGGGGCTGAACGTCGGCTGGGCCGGAGCCTGACTCTGGCCGTAGACCTCCGAGGCCGGCACGGCAAAAAAGACGACGGTTCCCGCGACAACGGCCAGCGCCAGGCCGCCAACGGCCGTCAGCCGGCGCGCCTCGTGCGGGTGCCATCGGGCCCACCATGATCTCGAGCGCCATGGTGAAGACTTTGCGGCGATCTCTTTTCCGCCGCACTTTGACGAGGGGGGGGGCTCAATCGTGCTCATTTTCAGTTCTCCTTCAGTTGAATCTGCGAGGGGTCACCAAGATATTGACTGATCCGGCGGCGGAGGGGCCCGGCCCGTTTCTCCGCGCACTTGACTCAAAGCTTTGGCGGGCTTCCACCGGTTTGAGGGTCGCATCATCACCCCGACGGGTGAAAACTCAACATTTCTTAACGCCATGGAGTGCGGACGAAGTGCCTTCCGGCTTCAGGCAGTACATCAGGTGGCCGTCTGTCAGCAAGCCACGTCTCCCTCCAGCTTCCCGGCAGCCTGGATTGGTTGCGATTTCTGTCTGCGCGTGTTTGCGGCCCCTTGTCAACCGGTGATGTTTTCCCCGGCGAGAAACACCCACCGCACTGCTGACGGCAAAAAATCGTCATTGCCCGATGGCGTTTGTCGCAGCGGGTGTTATTGTTGCTCACACCCGATTCTGCTTTGCCAAGGCACGAAGACCCCAGTATCCGAACCCTTATGATGACCCCGCGCGACCCCATCACGCGGCGTGAACTTCTGCAGAGGCTTGCGCTGCTCACCGGAGCCACCCTCGTGCCTTGGCGCGCTTTCGGCGCCATGGAGCTGGCTCCCTCCGACAAACTCGGTCCCCTGCTGCCGCTGCGCACCCTCGGCAAGACCGGGTTGAAGGTGACCATGCTGGCGGTCGGCGGCTCCCACATCGGGCGGCCGTCCGAGAGCGTGGCGCAGGCCGTGATCGAGGCGGCAATGGAAAGCGGGATCCGCACCTTTGACACGGCCCAGCTCTACCAAAACGGCGGCAGCGAGGAGCGCTATGGGAAATTCCTCACGCCGAAATACCGCGAGCACGTGCTCATTTTCACCAAGACCATGGCGGAAGACGCCGCCACCGCGCGCAGCCACCTCGAAGGCTCGTTGCGGCGGATGAAGACCGACTACATCGACCTGTGGCAGTTGCATGATTTGCGGACCATCGACAAGGCGGACATCCGCGTGCCCGGCGTGCTCGACGTCATGCTCAAGGCCAAGGAAGAGGGCAAGGTGCGCCACATCGGCTTCACCGGGCATGGGAGCTGGAAAACCCACGCGCACGTCCTGGAGTTGACCGACGCCTTCGAGACCTGCCTCATGCCGATCAATGTCGCGGATCCTTCTTACGAAAGCTTCACCCTGAATATCCTGCCGATCCTGGTGAAACGAAACATGGGGGCGATGGCCATGAAAACGCTGGCCGCCGACGGCCTCATGGGCGGCCGGGACGGCACCGGCCCGCGCATCATCCCCGACCGCCTCTCCGTGCATGAGGCTCTGCGCTATGTCTGGTCCCTGCCGGTGTCCACGCTCGTTTCCGGCATGGCCAGCGTCGCTCATCTCAAGGCCAACGTCGCGTCCGCCCGCAGCTTTGTCGCGATGTCGGAGGCGGAACGCCAGGCGCTGATCGCCAAAGTCGCCGATGTGGCGCAGACGGGTGAAATGGAGCGCGGCTTCAAGGGCCAGACTGGAAACTAGCGGTCATCGCCGCCGCGCGACGGGATCGCGGATCTTACCGCCGGTAGAGTCCGCGCCGGGCTATATAGTCGGCCACGGCGGCCGGCACGAGGTGGTCGAGCGGCAGGCCGCGTTTCACGCGGTCGCGCAGTCCGGTCGAGCTGTTCTCGGCCAGACGGCCAGCGCAGCCGTGCAGCCGCAGCCCCGGAATATCGACCGCCGGTTGCCGGGGATGACCGGGCCGCTCCAGAACGATGAATTCAACCAGACGAGCGAGTTCGTGGATGCCTTTCCATTCGTACAACCGCGTCAGTTGGTCGCCGCCGATGATCCAGAAAAGCCGATCCTGCGGATGAAGCTGCCGGAAATGGCGCACGGAATCGATCGTGTAACTGACGCCGCATTGGCCCAGCTCGAACTCGGAAACCTCGAATTGCGGCTGCGAGGCGGTCGCGAGGCGCAGCATGGCGAGGCGGTCCTCGGCGGCGGCGTGGATGCGCTGGGATGGGTGCGGCACCTGCGCGGTAGGCACGAAGACGAGGCGATCCAGTTGGTGCTGAACGCAAGCGTCCTGGGCGGCACCGAGATGGCCGAAATGCACCGGATCAAAACGTCCGCCAAAAAAACCGATGTTCACGGCCTCGAGGTTGGTGA
>CAJAKX010000091.1 GCA_903940425.1 uncultured Opitutia bacterium
GCGTGGATTTTCTGATCGTGCACCACGGACTGTTCTGGGCGCCGCCGCGCCCGGTCACCGGATCCACCTACCGGAAACTCGCCGCCCTCCTGCACGGCAACTGCGCGCTCTATTCCAGCCATCTGCCGCTCGACGCCCATCCGCAGCTCGGCAACAACATCCTGCTCGCGCGCCAAGTGGGGCTCAAGCCCCGCCGTTCGTTCCTCGTGCACGAGGGCGAGGCGATCGGCTGGATCGCGCCCAGCCGGCTCCGGCGCGCGGACCTGCGCCGGAAGCTCACGGCGCTGTACCCGCGGGTCGTGGCCATCGAGTGCGGATCGACGGCGCCGCGCGCGGTGGCCTTCTGCAGCGGGAGCGGCAACCGGGCCGTGCGCGAGCTCGCGTCCGCAGGCGTCGACACGCTGGTGACCGGCGAGCTGCGCGAGGAATGGTTCAACCACGCGCAGGAGCACCGCCTCAATCTCTACCTCTGCGGCCATTACGCCACCGAGACGCACGGGGTGCAGGCCCTGGCGGCCGAACTCGCGAAGAAATTCCGCCTGCCGTGGGAATTCATCGCGACCGGCAATCCGCTTTAAGCCGCCCACGGAAAACACGGAACCCCCGGAAAGAAGATTGTCCCGGCCGGACCCTTCAGTGTATTCCGTGTGTTCCGTGGGCATACCTCCATGAAAAAAATCGCCATCATCAACGGCCCCAATCTCGACCGGCTCGGCAAACGCGAGCCAGAAATCTACGGCCGGGCGACGCTCAAGGACCTCGAGAAAATGCTCCGTGCCGAGGCCCGCCGGCTCGGCGTGGTGCTCACCTTCTTCCAGTCGAACCATGAGGGCGCGCTCATCGACAAGCTCGGCGAGCTGGCCGACCGTCGTTTCGCCGGCATCATTATCAACCCCGGCGGCCTCTCGCACACCAGCATCGCGCTCCGCGACGCCATCGCAGGCACGGGCATCCCTGCGATCGAGGTGCACATTTCCGACATCCGCCGGCGCGAGCCCTTCCGCCGCAAGTCGATGACCGCCGGCGCCTGCGCGGCGATGATCTGCGGCCAGGGCCTGCCGGGCTATGTCCTGGCCCTGCGCCGGCTGGCAGCCTGAGCGATGGCCGAGACCCTGCCCAACTTCGCCGAGCCGCGCTGGTTCGCCTGCCACACCCGGCCGCGGTGCGAAAAAAAATTCGCCGCGCTGCTCGCCGTCGAGCGTTTCCCGCACTACCTGGCGCTCGTGCCGAGCGTCCGGCGCTACCGCGACCAGACGAAGCGGTTCACCAAGCCCCTTTTCCCCGGCTACGTGTTCGCCGAGATCGCGCCGGAGCGGAAGAACCGCGTCTACCAGCAGGACCTGCTCGTCCGCGCCATCTGGGTCGAGGACCAGGCCGGCCTCCTGCGGCAGCTCGAGGACGTGAAGGCGGTCGTGGCCTCGGGCTTGGAACTGAGCCTGCATCCGTTGCTCAAGAAAGGCACGCGCGTGAAGGTCGCCGGCGGACCGCTCCACGGTCTCGAAGGCATCGTCGACGATCCGGCGAATCCCAAGGGTGTCGTCATTGCCGTCGACGTGTTGCAGCAGGGCCTGCTGGTGCGCATGCCGATGGAGAACCTGCAGATTCTGCCTTGACCCATGCCGGCTCCTCCGTTTTTCCATCGGCCCAAGAAAAGCCGCCGGGCGGCCACCGGCGCAGGTCATCATCGAAACCTAAGGCACGAAGCGCTGTCCATGGGCATACCCACTCTGCTTCCCTTGCGCTCATCCAGCATCGTTTGCCTCTGGAAAACCTGCCTCCTGCTCGCCTCCGGCCTGTGTCTGGCCGTCAGCGCCGCGGCCTCGGACCCTGCCACGGCGCCCGCAGCGGTGGCCGCAAACGGCGAGCCACCCAGCCTCCCCTCCCGCATTCCCGGCCTGTTCGAGATCGACCTGCCCAAGACCGAGCGACGGGGGAACATCCGCTTTACCTTCCAGCCCTCTTTTCGCGACCTGCTCAGCAAGCCCTACCTGCGCCTCCCCCTCGAGTTTCGCTGGGGCGTAAACGACCACTTCGAACTCAACAGCGAAATGGACACCTATTTTGACCACGGCCTGCGCAGCGGCCAAAGCAGCGGCTATGGGATCAGCGAATTGCACTTCGGCGCGAAATACGCCTGGCTCAGGTGGCTCAAACCCACGTGGGACGCCAGCGTCGGCGTCAACACGTCGTTCCCCGTCAGCCGCCCGCCGATCGAGCTGACCGACGGCCACAACCATTTCACGCCGTACATCGTGTTCGGGCGCAAGCTCGGCTGGTTGCCAGGCCTCTCGGGCTTCCTCCATACGAGCGTGGACCTCATCTCCAAATCGTCGACCCCCGGCAACTTCGGCCGGAACCAGCCGCACGGCAACTCGCTGACGCTGACGCCCGGTTTCCTTTACGATCGCAAGGCCTGGCACTACACCCTGGAAGTGGATGGCACGACCACGAGCGTGATCGGCAAAGGAAACCAGGACTACCTGACCATCCGGCCGGGCGTAGTCTGGGACCTCCCGAAAAAACTCGTGTTCAACGCGCACGGCCGCTGGCTCGCCGGCTTCAGCGTGACCGCCGTCTTCGGCCCCGAGGGCAACACGTTCAGCACCGGCGGCCGGTTCCGCGGCGAGTTGAACCTCACGCGCCTCTTCCGCCGCAACCAGCCGGACGATCCGCGGGGACTTTAACCCGGGCCGCGCGACCCGGATCCGCCGCCGGACGCTGGAAGCTATCCAAGAACGCTGCTGCGCTGCCCGGTGGAGGGCGCTGCTCCGTCAGCGCCGCTCGGGCATTTGGCGGCGACTCTGCTGGCCAGCAGAGCGCCGCCCTCCAAGTTCTACGGTTTTCGATTATCCCCTAACCCTCTTCTCCGCGGCGCAGCTGGCGGAACTGCCGCGCCAGTTCGAGCGCCGCCCAAACGAGCGCGAGCACCATGAGCCAGCGGCCCGCGAGCAGCACATAATGGGCGATGTAGACGTCCTTGTTCAGGAGGTTGAGCTGAGTGAGCAGGTATTCCCAGTCGTGTCCCTCCACCTCCCGGCCGGTCCGGCCGCCGACCAGCGTGAGGGCGAGACTCCGGGCGTCGTTGATGTAGGGCGCGCAGTCGACCAGGCTCAGCCCCAGCAGCCAGGCGCCCAGCGCCGCGCCAAACGCGTCCTTGTTGACCAGGCGGAACGCTCCGAGGAGCACGAGCGGCATCAGCAATTGTCCCAGGGTGCCGCCGGCCACCTGCAGGAATTCGCTGCCGAACAGGCCGAAGATGACGTGCCCCGCCTCATGGAAGACCAGCAGCACATTGTGGATGAACCGCGGGTTCTCGCCGATGGCGCGGATCGGGGCCTGCAGGAACCACCAGCCGTAGACGGCGACGATGACGAAGGCCGCCCCCCGGCCGCCGAGCGCCCACCCCGTGACGCGACGGCCCGCGGGAAAGAAGAAATCACCGATCCGCCAGGCCAGCATCGCCAGCCAGTCGTTCATAGCACCTTCCAGGCGCACGCCGCGCCGTGCAGCACGGCGCACGCCGCGAGGGCCGCCGCCACGTCGTCGACGACGATGCCCCAGCCGCCCGGCAGATCCTGGAGTTTGCGAATGCCCAGCGGCTTCACGATGTCGAAGAGCCGGAACAGCAGGAAGCCCGCGATGAAAACCGTCCACGCCGGCCACGGTCCCTGCGGCCGCGCGAGCGCCGGCCAGCCGAGGAAGCACAGGGGCATCGCCGTGAATTCATCGAGGATGACCTCGCCGGGGTCGCGGCGCCCGAGGCGGAATTCCGCCTCGCCGCACAGCGCCACCGCGAGGTAGAGGCCGGGCAGGCTGAAGACCAGCGTCCACCAGGCGGACCACGGCCAGAAGCCCAGCGGCCAGAAGAAGACCGTGAAATAGAGCAGACCGGCCGCCGAGCCCCACGTGCCCGGCGCGCGGCGCCGGCGGCCGAGCGGACCGAGCGTGGCAAACGCCAGCACCAGGCTGGCGGGAAGCAGGCGGGGCCAGATCGGTTGCGTGAGTTTCATGCCGCCGACTCGTCAAACAACACGTGGCGGTATTTCCGGTAGTAGCCCCACATCGACGAGAACATGAACCACATCGACACGAAGAAAAGTCCGAGGCCGATCCAGTGGGTCAGCGCGGCCACGCCGGCGAGCGGGAAAGGACTGATGCGCGGCAGGTCGCGCGCCACCATCGGCTCGGCCAGCAGGAACCCCAGCGCGGTCAGCTGGATGATCGTCTTCACCTTGCCGCCGCGCTCGGCCGCCATCACCACCCCGCGGACGGCCGCCATCATGCGCATCCCCGAGATCGTGAACTCGCGCGCGATTACCATGAGCACCAGCATGATCACGAACGCGCCCGGCAGCCGCAGCGACTCCAGGTCGAGCAGCGCCACCATGACGCCGATCACCAGCACCTTGTCGGCAAGCGCATCCATGAACTTGCCAAAATCGGAGACGATGTTGCGATCGCGCGCCAGTTTGCCGTCGAGCCAGTCGGTGATGGCAGCGGCGATGAAAAGCCAGAAGGCGAACGTCGCCGCCCACGGCCAGGTGCCATACATCAGCGCCACGATGGCGAAGGTCAGGGGCATGCGAATCAACGTCAGCGCGTTCGGCAGATTCATGCGGAGGAGAGGACGGCGCAAGGTATGGACCGATCACGCCGCCGCAGGCAAGGACGTAGATGCCCCCGTTTCCCCGTCCTGCGCCGGCAGATCGGCGCTGCCCGCGGCGGCTCCTCCTCCCCTCTTGCCCTTGGTTGCGGTCTTGCTCTTAATGTCCCCCTGCTCTGCGGCCGGTCCCACGCGGGAGCGAGAGCACGAGCAGTCCAATCCACGTACCGCCATGAGACTTTGCATCTATCCGGGCACCTTTGACCCCATCACCTATGGGCACCTCGACGTCCTCGGGCGCGCCACGCGCCTCTTCGACCACGTGCTGGTCTCCATCGCCCACAATCCCGACAAGGGCCCCCTGTTCACCGCCGAGCAGCGCCTCGAGCTGATCCGGCCGAACCTCACCGGCTATGCCAACGTTTCCGTCACCACCTTTCGCGGACTGCTGGTCGACTTCGCCATGGAGCAGCATGCGGTCGCCATCATCCGCGGCCTGCGGGCGATGTCGGACTTCGAGTTAGAGTTTAACATGGCGCTCATGAACCGCCACCTACAACCCGCCGTCGAGACCATCTATGTGATGCCCAACGAGGATTACAGCTACACCAGCTCCCACCTCGTCAAGCAGGTTAGCAAATACGGCGGTGACGTCTCGAAGTTCGTGCCGGCCAACGTGGTGGCGGCCCTGCGTACGGTCTACGGGTTCAAGTGAAGCCTGACTCCTGCCGCCGCCCCGGGCCTACCACCGGCTAAAAATGGACGATCCTGTTACCTGCAGGCCCGTGGCGCGTCTTACTACCTGCTGATGTACCGTCTCCCAGCTTCGCAATCACTTGGGTGGTTTGCTTTGCCCTGAAAGCCGTCAGCATCAATCTCCTTCTCTTTCTTCACCATCATGGCTACGTCCGCCCGCTCGAGTGTCTGGAAAATCCTCATCGTGATCATCGCCGCCGTCGCCGTGGCCGCCGGCGGTTGGTACTTCTGGATCCACAGCTCCGACAAGGTGCCGGAGTATTCCACCATCACCGTCGCGCGCGGCGACGTCGTCCAGGTGGTCACGGCCACCGGCGACATCGAGCCGGTGCTCAACGTCAACGTGAGCAGCCAGATCTCCGGCATCATCTCCAAGCTCTTCGTGGACTGGAATTCGCCGGTCAAGGAGGGCCAGGTGCTGGTCCAGCTCGATCCCTCCACCTATCAGGCCAATGTCCTCCAGACCGAGGGCCAGCTCGCCAACGCCAAAGCCAACTACCAGCTGGTACAGGTGAACACCGAGCGCACGCGCGAGCTTTTCCAGAAGAATCTCGTCACCAAGGCCGACCTTGATCAGGCCGAGGCCCTGCTCCTCCAGGCCGACGCCCAGGTGAAGATCCAGAGCGCGTCGCTCGACATGTCCAAGGTGAATCTCGCCCGTTGCACCATCTACTCACCCATCGATGGCGTGGTCATTTCCCGGCAGGTGGACGTCGGCAACACCGTCGCCGCCAGCCTCAGCGCCCCCACGCTCTTCATGATCGCGAACGACCTGACAAAGATGCAGATCATCGCCGCAGTGGCGGAAGCCGACATCGGCAACATCAAGCTCGACCAGTCGGTCAACTTCACCGTCGATGCGTTTCCCAACCAGCAGTTCCGCGGCCGCGTCAGCCAGATCCGCAACGCTCCGCAGACGCAGCAAAACGTCGTCATTTATCAGACGATCATCGATGTCAGCAACCCTGACCTCAAGCTTCGGCCGGGCATGACGGCCAACGTCTCCATTATCATCGCCGAGCGGAACAACGCCCTCCGCATCGCCAACAGCGCCCTGCGCGCTCGCATCCCGGAAGAGTTGCTCCCGAAGCGCGCCCCCGAACCCGCCGCCCCCGGTGCCGGCGCCGCCACTCCGGCCGCCAAGCCCATGACCGACGACGACCGCCGCGCGGCGATGCGCCAGATCATGCAGGAAGCCGGTTATACCCGGGGCACGCCGCCCACGCCGGAAATTCTGCAAAAAGCTCAGCAACTGGCCAAGGACCGCGGCCTCGATCTTGATTTCAGCCGCTTCACCGGCGGCGGCCGCGGGAACGGCAGTAACGCCGTGACCACCCGCACCATCTACAAACTGGTCGGCTCCGATCCGAAGACGGCCACCATCGAATCCGTCAGCACCAAGCTCGGCATCACCGACGGCATCAACACCGAGGTGGTTGACGGCCTGAAGGAAGGCGACGTCATCATCACGAGCGTCGTCCTGCCGGGCGCGTCGTCAGCCGCCGCGGGGCGGCCCGCGAGCAACCCGTTCGCCGGCGGCGGTGGTCCGGGCGGCGTCCGTCGCTAGTTTCGCTCTGCAATATTCCCGGCCCATGGCTCCCGTCGTCAAAATTGAGGAAATCCACAAGATTTACGACTCGGGCGAGATTCCCGTGCACGCGGTGCGCGGCGTCTCGCTGGAGATCCACCGGGGTGAATTCGTGGCGCTCATGGGCGCGAGCGGCTCCGGCAAGTCCACGCTCATGAACCTGCTCGGCTGCCTCGACCGCCCGACGCGCGGCCGTTACCTGCTCGACGACACCGACGTCTCGCAGCTCGACCGCAATGAGCTGGCCGACATTCGCAATCAGAAGATCGGCTTCGTCTTTCAGGGCTTCAACCTCCTCGCCCGCACCACCGCGCTGGAAAACACGGAACTGCCCATGATGTACGGCCAGCGGCGCCACTCGTCGCGCGAAATGCGCCAGCGGGCGCTCCACAGCCTCGAGATCGTCGGCCTCTCGGACCGCGCCGATCATTTTCCCAACCAGCTCTCCGGCGGCCAGCAGCAGCGGGTCGCCATCGCCCGCGCGCTGGCCAACGAGCCCGAGATCCTCCTTGCCGACGAGCCGACCGGCAACCTCGACAGCAAAACCTCCGTCGAGGTGATGGGCGTGTTTCAAAAGCTCAACGGCGAGGGCATCACCATCATCATGGTCACGCATGAGCTCGACATCGCCCGCTACTGCAAGCGCAACCTCATCCTGCGCGACGGCCGCCTGGTGCGCGATGAACTCGTGCGGGACCGCCTGCAGGCCGACGAGGAGATGCGGAAACTCCGGGAGGCCGAGGCCGCGGCGAAACTGACCTCCGCCTGACCATGCGCGTCATCAACACCATCAAGGTCGCCTTGCGCGCGCTGCGGCGCAACACCATGCGCTCCATCCTCACCGCGCTCGGCATCATCATTGGCGTCGGGGCGGTGATCGCCATGGTCAGCATCGGCAATGGCGCCAAGGCGCAGGTCGAGGCGCAGGTCGCCAGTCTCGGGGAAAATGTCATCACCGTCTTTCCCGGCAGCTTCACGGCCGGTGGCATGCGGGGTGGCTGGGGCAGCATGTCCACGCTCACGGTCGACGACTCCGAAGCCATCAGGCGTGAAACCGTCAACGTCTCGGGGGTCAGTCCGGAGATGCGCGACCGTGCCCAGGTGCTGGCCAACGGCCTCAACTGGAACACCCAGATCATGGGCGAGTCACCCGACTACTCCACGATTCGCAGCTGGCCGATCGCCAGCGGAGCGATGTTCACCGACCAGGACGTGCGCAGCGTGGCCAAGGTCGCCGTGATTGGCAAAACCGTCGCCGACCAGCTTTTCCCTGACGGCGAAGAACTCGGTCAGACGATCCGCATCCGCAATATCCCATTCAAGATCGTCGGGATCCTCGCGGCCAAGGGTTTCAACCTCTTCGGCCAGGATCAGGATGACACCGTGGTCATCCCCTACACGAGCCACATGAAGCGGATCGCACGCCGCCCGAACATCAACTCCATCCTCGTGCAGGCGGCCAGCGCCAAGACGATCGAAAAAGTCCAGCAGGACATCACCGACCTGCTCATGCAGCGCCGCAAGGGCCGCGAACAGGATTTCACCGTGCGCAATCAGGTGGAACTCGCGCAGGCCGCCACCGCCACCTCCGAGACGATGACCGTGCTGCTCAGCGCGATCGCCGGGGTGTCACTCGTCGTCGGCGGCATCGGCATCATGAATATCATGCTGGTCAGCGTGACCGAGCGTACCCGCGAGATCGGCATCCGGCTCGCCGTCGGCGCCCACGGCCGCGACGTGCTGCTGCAGTTTTTGATCGAAGCGGTGATCCTCAGCTCTCTTGGCGGCATCATCGGGATCGCGCTCGGCGTCGGCTTCTCGGAACTGGTCTCGCTGAAGACCGGCTGGCCAATCCTGGTTTCGCCGACCTCGGTCGTGGTGGCGGTGGCGTTCAGCGCGGTCGTCGGTGTATTCTTCGGCTTCTATCCGGCCCGCAAAGCCGCCCAGCTTGATCCCATCGAGGCGCTGCGCTATGAGTGAGGCGTGCCGCGTCAAACGACGCGCGCGGGAAGGTGGAAAGTGAAGGTGCAGGTGGTGACCCTTGCCGTGTAACGTCCGGAAGGAAACCTTTTCACCCTCACTTTCACGCTCACCTCTCTCCATCCCACTTTTGGGAAACGCGCTTCCCGTGAGCGAAAGAGTTTGGAGAACCCCGGGATGACGTCAGTGGGGCATGATTCGTTTATTGGCCGATCATCACTGGCTTACAGAAATCAAAATAACTTGGCACGGTGCCTGCAATAGGAGGGATCACAACGAAAGCTCTCTCATGAAAACCACACTCAAGTATCTCCTGCTTCTCCTCGGCGCCGCTTATCCGTGCGTTGCGTTTGCCGGACTCATCGGCCTCTCCACGCCCGCCGCGTTCTTCAGCAGCGAAGTCGCCTTCATGCTCTATGCCGCCGTTGGTCTGCTGCTCATCGGTGGCAATGACCACGGCCGCCCGCGACTCATTGCGGTGCGGAAGGCGCCGGTCGATCTGTGCCCGATCGAGGCTTTCAAGCCGGCCGGGCGCGAATGCACCTGCGCTCTCCGCCGCCCGAAATGCCTCGCCGCCTGAGCCGGATTCCGGCCGCCCGCCGCCGGTCGCCGGCGTCGCCCCGGCTCCAGTTACTCTCCGCTTGCTCAAGCCGGCCGGCCTTCATCATCCTGTCGCCAGCATTCTCCTGCAATGACCGCCCCTGACTCCTCGACCCTCCGGATTCTCGTTGCCGACGACCAGACTGACGTTCTCGAAGCGCTGCGTCTTCTGCTGAAGACGGAGGGTTACCAGATCGAGACGGTGAAATCGCCCGCCGCGGTCATCAAGGCGATCGAGGCGCGCGACTTTTCGCTCGTGCTGATGGATCTTAATTACACGCGTGACACCACCTCCGGCCAGGAGGGCCTCGATCTCCTCAACAAGATTCAGACTGTCGACGCCTCGCTGCCGGTCGTCGTCATGACCGCGTGGGCGAGTGTTGACGTGGCGGTCGAGGCCATGCGGCGCGGCGCGAAGGATTTCATCACCAAGCCCTGGGACAACCCGCGCCTGATCGCGATCGTCCGCAATCAGATGGAACTGGGCCACGCGGTGCGGGCCTACCGCCGGCTCGAGCAGGAAAACCAGCTGCTCCGCGGCAAGGGCGGCCCCACCCTCATCGCCCAGTCCGCCGCGATGCGCCCCGTGCTCGATGTCCTCGCGCGCGTCGGCCCGTCCGACGCCAATATTCTCATCACCGGCGAAAACGGCACGGGCAAGGGCGTGATCGCCCAGGCGTTGCACGCCGTGTCGGTCCGCGCGACCCAGCCCTTCATCTCGGTCAACATGGGCGGGCTGCCCGAGGGCGTGTTCGAGAGCGAACTCTTCGGCCACGTGCGCGGCGCCTTCACCGATGCCAAGAGCGACCGGGCCGGCCGTTTCGAGCTCGCGGACGGCGGCACGCTGTTCATGGACGAGATCTGCAACATTCCGCTCAGCCAGCAGGCGAAGATTCTGCGCACGCTCGAGACCGGCGAATACGAACGCGTCGGCTCGTCCCGGACCTACCGCGTCAATGTCCGCCTCATCTCGGCCACGAACGCCGACGTGGCCGCCGAGGTCGCCGCCGGAAAATTCCGCCAGGATCTGCTTTTCCGTCTCAACACCATTTCCATCCACCTGCCGCCACTGCGCGAGCGCCGCGAGGACATCCCGCTCCTCGCCCAGCATTTCCTCAAGCAGCATGTCGAGCGCTACCGCAAGGCCATCACCGGGTTTGACGCCGGCGCCCTCGAGGCCATGCAAAACCATGGCTGGCCCGGCAACGTCCGCGAACTCGACCACGCCGTCGAGCGCGGCGTACTCATGTCCACGGGCAAGGTCGTCCGCGCCGCCGACCTCGGGCTCAGCGCCGGCCAGGCCGTGACGCGCGTCGAGGACATGAGCCTGGAGGAGGTCGAGGCCCATCTGATCAAGAAGACGCTCGCCCGGTGCGACGGCAATGCCCGCCGGGCCGCCGAGGAACTCGGCCTCAGCCGCAGCGCGTTCTACCGTCGGCTGGAGAAATACGGACTGTAGGCAGCCCTGCGATAAGCCATAAGCAGTAAGCACTGGATCCTAAGCTGTAAGCCTTAAGCTCTAAGCCCTGAGCTTCTGAATAAAGGTTCCGAGCATGCGCCTGATTTCCATGATCTCGGCGGCCAGCGGCCGGCCGGAGGAATCTTCCAGATAGCCGAGTTCGCACGCAAGAAGGACGTAGTAATCCAACTCGCAGGCGGAACCTAATGCGATGGTGAGAAACCGCTTCAGTTCGGCGTCACCTTCCCGTCCACAACCCTCTGCGATATTGGCCGGTATTGAAACGCACGCTCGTCGCATCTGATTCGTCAAGGCGAACACTTCGTCCTTGGGAAACGTCTTTGTCACCTGATAGAGTGACACGGTCAGAGCATGGCTGCGCTGCCAGATTTTCAATTCACGGTAGTTTTTCATCACGGTAATTATTTAAAGTCCATACGGCACTAAAACCAAGCTTTCACCTCAGAGCTTATTCGCTTACAGCTTAAAGCTTACCGCTTATGGCTTTCCATCGTCCCCGCCTCACGTTCGACCAGCGGATCCTGCTCTACGTGCTGCTCGCCGGCACGCCCGCCCTCCTCACGGCGATGGGCTTCCTCTGGTTCGGCGATTACGAGCCCAAGGTGCAGTGGCCGCTGACCCTGCTCATCTTCGGATTCTGGCTGGGATTCGGCGCCGCCGCGCGGCACCGGGTGGTGCGGCCGCTCCAGACCATGGCCAATCTCCTCTCGGCGCTGCGCGAGGGCGACTTCTCCATCCGCGCCCGCGGCGCGCAGCGCGATGAGCCGCTCGGCGATGTGTACGCGGAAATCAATTTCCTCGGCACTTTGCTCCAGACGCAGCGGCTGGGCGCCCTCGAGGCCACCGTATTGCTGCGCACGGTCATGGAGGAGATCGACGTGGCCATCTTCGCGTTCGACAGCAATGAGACGCTCCGGCTGGTCAACCGCTCCGGCCAGGAGCTGCTCGCCGCGCCCGCGGAACGCATCCTCGGCCGCTCCGCCGCCGAGCTTGGTCTCAAGGAATGCCTCACGGGCGATGACACCCGGGTGCTCTCCGCGACCAAGTTTCCCGGCGGCACGGGCCGCTGGGGGATGCGCCGCACGTCCTTCCGGGAAGGCGGCCGGCCGCACTCGCTCATCGTCATCGCCGACCTCAGCGTGCCGTTGCGCGAGGAGGAACTCAAAGCCTGGCAGCGCCTCGTGCGGGTGCTCGGCCACGAACTCAACAACTCGCTCGCCCCCATCAAATCCATTGCCGGCAGCCTCACCGCCATCCTCAAGCACAGCCAGCGCGCCCCCGACTGGGAGGACGACATGCGCTCCGGCTTGGAAATCATCGAGGCCCGGGCCGAGGGCCTCGGCCGTTTCATGCA
>CAJAKX010000092.1 GCA_903940425.1 uncultured Opitutia bacterium
GCCGCTTTACCGCACGGTCACGAACACCCAACGGCCTCACTGCATGCACCCGTTTTTTCCCACCCCGGCCCGGCTCGCCGCGTTGACCGCGATGCTGGCCCTCCTGCCACTTGCCGCGGCCGGCGATTTCCTGCCCGCCATTGTTTACGATTTTGGCGGCAAGTTCGACCGTTCCTTCAACCAGTCCGCCAGCGAGGGGGCGGAGCGTTTCAAGAAGGAAACCGGCATCGCCTTCCGCGAGTTCGAGATCACCAACGCCGCGCAGCGTGAGCAGGTGATGACCCAGTTCGCCCGGCGCGGCGTGGCGATCATCGTGGCGGTCGGCTTCACGCAGGCCTCGGCCGTCGAAAAGGTCGCGAAGGAGTTTCCCGCCGTGAAGTTCACGATCATCGACGGCACCGTCGACCTGCCTAACGTCCAGTCGGTCAATTTCCGCGAGCAGGAGTCGTCGTTTCTCTGCGGCATGCTCGCCGCGCTGGCCTCGAAGACCGGCCGGGTCGGCTTCGTTGGCGGCATGGACATTCCGCTCATCCGCAAGTTCGCGCTGGGTTACCGCGCCGGCGCCCAGTACGTGAATCCCGGCATCGCGGTGTTTGAAAACATGACCGGCACCACTCCCGCGGCGTGGGGCGATCCCACCAAGGGCGCCGAGCTCGCCCGGAGCCAGTTCGGGCGCGGCGCCGACGTCATCTTTCATGCCGCCGGCGCCACCGGCATCGGCGTGATGCAGGCCGCCAAGGACGAGGGCCGGCTCAGCATCGGCTGCGACAGCAACCAGAATTATCTCCACCCCGGCAGCGTGCTCACCTCCGCCGTGAAGCGCGTCGACGTGGCCGTTTACCGTGCGTTTATGGACGCCAAAAACGGCACGTGGCAGGCCGGGCCGCTCTTCCTCGGGCTGGCGGAAAACGGCGTGGACTGGGCGCTCGACGAGCACAACCGCCCGCTCATCACTCCCGAGATGGAGCGGCGCGTCAACCAGGCGCGCGCCGATATCATCAGCGGCAAGGTGAAGGTCCCCGAATACAGGGCGCCGTGAGCGCGGTGCGTACGGAACCTCCTGCGGAACCGGCCGGCCCGGCGTGCGACGCGCCCCCGGCGCTGGAGCTGCGCGGCATCGACAAGCGGTTCGGCCCGGTGCACGCCAACCGGGCGGTCTCCTTCGCCATCGCGCGCGGTACCGTGCACGGACTCGTCGGTGAGAACGGCGCGGGCAAGTCCACGCTGATGAACATCGTTTATGGCTTCCACCGGGCCGACGCCGGCGAGGTCTGGGTGCACGGCCGCCGCGTCGACATCCACCGCCCGCACGACGCGATCGCCGCCGGCATCGGCATGGTGCACCAACACTTCATGCTCGTGGACAATTTCACGGTGCTGGAGAACGTCGTGCTCGGCGTCGAAGGCGGCCGGCGGCTGGCGGACGGACTCGCCCGCGCCCGCGCCGAACTCGAGCGCATCGCCCGGGACTACGGTCTCGCCGTGCCGCTCGACGCCGTGGTGGAGCATCTGCCGGTCGGCCTGCAGCAGCGAGTGGAAATTCTGAAGGCGCTCTACCGCCAGGCGGAGATTCTCATCCTCGACGAGCCGACCGCGGTGCTCACGCCGCAGGAGACCGACCAGCTCTTCCGCATGCTCGCCCGGCTGCGGGAGCAGGGGAAAACCGTGATTCTCGTCACCCACAAACTCCGCGAGATCATGGCGGTCACCGACCGCGTCACCGTCCTGCGCCAGGGCGCCGTCGTGCATGAAACGGCCACGCGCGAAACTTCCGAGCGGATGCTGGCCGAGAAAATGGTCGGCCGGGCGGTTTCCCTGCAGGTCGAAAAACCCCCCGCCCGGCCCGGCGGCGTGCTGCTGGCGGTGCAGAACCTCGAGGTGCGCGACCGCTTCGGGGTGACGCGCGTCAAGCGGGCGAGCTTCGAACTGCGCGCGGGAGAAATCCTCGGCATCGCCGGCGTGGCCGGCAACGGCCAGTCGGAACTGCTCGAGGCGCTGGCCGGCATCCTCACGCCAAGCCGCGGCGAGATCGTCTTCAGGGGCGCGGCCCTCGTGCGCGGCGGACTCGGCCCGCGCGCCCGGCGCCGGCTCGGCCTCGCGCACGTGCCCGAGGACCGGCTGCGCATGGGCACCGTGGCCGCGTTTTCCGCGCAGGCCAACGCGATCCTGGGCTATCACGACCAGCCGGCCTACAACCGCGGCGGCCTGCTGCGCGGGACCGCCATCCTCGCCGGTTGCGCGCGCAAAATGCGCGACTACGACGTGCGCCCGCCCGACCCCGGACTGCGTCTTTCCGCGTTTTCCGGCGGCAATCAGCAGAAGCTCGTCCTCGCCCGCGAGATCGACTGCGATCCGCAGGTGCTGCTCGTCGGCCAGCCGACGCGCGGGGTCGACATCGGCGCGGTCGAGTTCATCCACCGGCGCCTCGTCGGTCTGCGCGACGCGGGCAAGGCGCTGCTGCTGGTATCGGTCGAGCTCGATGAAATCCTCGGCCTCGCCGACCGCATTCTCGTGATGTTCAACGGCGAGATCGTCGGCGAAGTCGCGTCAGCCGACGCCACCGAGGGAAAGCTGGGCCTGATGATGGCCGGCGTGAAGGAGGAACCCACATGAGCGCGCCGGGCCGCCTGCCACGCTGGGCCGATCTCGGGCTGCTTCCGATTGTCAGCCTGCTCGCCGCGCTGGCGGCTTCGGCTGCGATCATCGCCATCGTCGGCGAGAGTCCGTGGGTGGCGCTCCGGCTGATGGCGGCGGGCGCCTTCGGCTCGCAAGAGGCGGCCGGCTACACGCTATATTACGCGACGAACTTCATCTTCACCGGCCTCGCCGTGGCCGTGGCGTTCCATGCCGGGCTGTTCAACATCGGTTGCGAGGGTCAGGCGTACGTCGGCGGGCTGGGAGTCGGCCTGGTGTGCCTGGGCCTGGATCATCACTGGCCGTTCTGGGCGATCCTGCCCGTCGCGATGTGCGCCGCGGCCGGCTTCGGCGCCGCGTGGGCGTTCATCCCGGCCTGGCTCCAGGCGAGGCGCGGCAGCCACATCGTCATCACGACGATCATGTTCAACTTCATCGCGTCGGCGTTGATGACGTACCTTCTCGTCGAGGTGCTCATCAAGCCCGGCCAGCAGTCGCCGGAGACGCGCGAGTTCGCGTCCGCCGCCTGCCTGCCGTCGCTGCCCGCGCTGCTCGGCCGCCTCGGGCTCAACGTCAGCGCCTCGCCGCTCAATCTCGCTTTCCTGTTCGCGCTGGCGGCGGCGGCCTTCGTCTGGGTGTTTCTCTGGCACACGCGCTGGGGTTACGAGTTGCGCACGGTCGGGCAGAATCCGTCGGCGGCCGTTTATGCCGGCATCTCGCCGCCGCACGTGATGCTGATCGCCATGCTGCTCTCCGGCGCGCTCGCCGGCGGGCTCGGTCTCAACGAGGTCATGGGCGTGCAGCACCGGCTGTTGCTCGATTTCCCCGGCGGGGCGGGCTTCGTGGGCATCGCGGTCGCGCTCATGGGTCGCAATCACCCGGTCGGCATTTTCCTCGCGGCCGTGCTCTTCGGCGCGCTCTACCAGGGCGGCTCGCAGCTGTCGTTTGACCTGCCGCGCATCAACCGCGACATGGTCGTGGTCATCCAGGGGTTCGTGATCCTCGCCTGCGGCGCGCTGGAAAACCTGTTCCGCACGCCGCTCGCGGCGCTGTTCGCGCGGTGGCGTCACCCCGGGGAGGGGGATTAGGCGATGGAAACCTACACGCTCATCGTCCTGCTGCTGGCCGCCACCCTCCGCGTGGCCACGCCGCTGCTGCTCGCGGCGCTGGCGGGAATGTTTTCCGAGCGCTCGGGCGTGATCGACCTCGGCCTCGAAGGCAAGATGCTCGGCGCGGCATTCGCCGCCGCGGCCGTCTCGGCGGTCACCGGCTCGGTGTGGGCGGGGCTCGCCGCGGGCGTGCTGACCTCGGTCGCGCTGGCGTTGCTCATCGGCTTTGCGTGCATCACCCACCGCGGCAACCAGGTGGTCGCCGCCATGGCCGTGAACATCATGGTGGCCGGGCTCGGGCCGTCGCTGGCGCTCGCGTGGTTCCACCTCGGGGGACAGACACCGCAGCTCGACGCGCCCGGCCAGCGGTTTGTCGAAATCGTCTGGCCGTGGGCCGAACGGGCGCGCGAAACGCCGTTCCCGGGACTGCTTTACGCGGAATTGCTCAGCGGCCACAGCCTTGTCGTCTATCTCGCGGCCGCGCTCGTGCCGGCCGGCGCCTGGGTGCTTTACCGGACGCGCTTCGGCCTGCGGCTGCGCGCGGTCGGCGAGAATCCCGCGGCGGTCGACACCGCCGGCATCTCGGTGAACGGCCTGCGTTACCAGGCAGTGCTGATCTCGGGTGTGCTGTGCGGCGTGGCCGGGACGTATCTCTCGACGGCCGCGAGCTCGGGCTTCGTGCGCGACATGACCGCGGGCAAGGGCTACCTCGCGCTCGCCGCGCTCATCTTCGGCAAGTGGCGTCCGTATCCGACGCTCGGCGCCTGCCTGCTCTTTGCCTTCACCGACGCGCTCGCCACCCGCCTGCAGGGGGTGGCCCTGCCGCTCGTCGGCGTCATCCCCGTGCAGTTCATTCTGACGCTGCCATACGCGCTCACCGTACTTTTGCTCGCCGGTTTTGTCGGCAAGGCGGTTGCGCCCAAGGCCATTGGCGTACCATATGCCAAGGAGCATTAAAACCGGCGCTTCATGACTGTCCAAAAACGGCTCAAAGCCCATCTCGGCAAAACGCCCGACACCGCCCGGGCGACTTTTATTGCCGCCAACGCCACCGTCGTCGGTGACGTGACCCTCGGTCCCCGGACGAGCGTCTTCTACGGCGCGGTGCTGCGCGGCGACATCGCGCGCATCGTCGTGGGGGAGGGCACCAACATCCAGGACAACGCCATCGTGCACCTTGCGGACGATGGCGACGCCGTCATCGGCGCGTGGTGCACCATCGGCCATGCCGCCATCGTGCATGCCTGCACGATCGAGGACGAGTGCCTCATCGGGATGGGCGCGACCGTGCTCGACCGCGCCCGCATCGGCGCGCGCAGCATCGTCGGCGCCAACGCGCTGGTGAGCGAGGACTTCGTTTGCCCGCCGGGCTCGCTGGTGATCGGCGTGCCGGCGAAGGTGGTGCGGCCGCTCACCCCCGAGGAGCAGGCCGGTCTGCGCCCATGGGCGGAGAAGTATGTCGCGGTCGCGCAAGCGCACGCCGCGCACGAAAAATCCGCCCGGCCCCCCAGCGGCGGGATCACTCCGCCAGTTTGACCGACACCGGCGCGCGCTCGAAGTCCGTGGCGGCGAGCAGCGCCTGCGGCTGCATCCGGCCGAGGACCGCGAGCCAGCGGTCGGGGACGATCTCCAGCCGCGTGTTGAGAAAGGTCGCGATGTCGTTGAAATAGGCCCGCGCCAGGGCGATGCGCTGCTCGGTCTCCGCGAGCTGCCGCTGCAGGGCGAGGAAGGCCGCGTCGCTCTTGAGGTTCGGGTAGGCCTCGACCACGGCGCGCAGCGCGGGGGCGCAGCCGGAGAAGTCCGGCCCGCTCACGCCGGGCGGCGTGGCGGTGAGCTGGTTGCGCAGCGCGGCCAGCGCGGTCTGCGTGGCGGCTTCGTGCGTGCGCAGCGCCGCCACGGTTTCGACGAGACGCGGGATGAGGTCGTGCCGCCGCTGCAACTGCACGTCGACGAGCGACCAGGCCTGCCGCACGCGGTTGCGCAGGCCGACGAGACTGTTGAAGGCCATCCACACCCAGCCGAGCACGGCCAGGCCAACATAAGCCGCGACCAGCTCTGCGTATGAGGGAAGGCATTCGACGAACGGCCGGTGCCACCCGCCGTGATTGCGCAGGGCGTAGCCGCCGAGGAACGCGATGACGCCCAGCAGCGCCAGCGCCCAGATGCCGCGGCCCAGCCCGGCGCGCACCTTCTCCTCGGTGCGCGTCGAGATCAGGAACATCGGCGCCTCCTTGTTGGCGGCGATCTCGGGGGCGATGACGTCGGCGCGTTCGCGCGCCTGGCCCACGAGATAGAGCGGCGCATGCAGCGCGATGCCGGTTTCGACGAAGCGGCGGCGGTGGTCGGAGTCGGCCACGGCCTGCGGCGGTCCCTTGGCGTAATAGAGCGGGTTGCCGCGGTCGCAGGTGACGTCATAAAAGCCGGCCGGCTCGATCTTCGCCCCGGCCGGCCGCACAAGTATGGCGCCCGTGTCGTCCTGCAGGTAGAAGTCGGCCGTCTCCCCGCCGTCCGCCACGGTGGTCCAGCCGCTTTCCTGCTTGGTGCGGGTCTGGGTTTTGCCGTCTTTGTCGGTGTAGGTCTCGGTGACGGTGCGCGACCAGTGTTCGTCGACGTGGTAGCGGTAATGCACGCAGCGCTGGCTGCTGAGGAAGGCGGTGAGCGGCGCCTCGACCTCGGCGGTGCCCTTCAGCTCCACCAGGCCGATGAAGACTCCCTGGGTCTTGGCCGTGGGCAGGTCGTCGATCAGGCGGCGCTTCCGGCGCAGGCGCAGGCTGCCCCAGAGGAACAGCAGGCCGAGGGCCATGCCGGCGGTGGGTGCGTACAGGATAACCTTCTGGTTCATCGTTTCCGTTGTGATCGGAAGGGGCGTGGCTGCCAAGCCCGCGCTGGCCGGCGCAGGGGCGGGCTTGACCGGACAGAACCGGCGGGGTTAAAGGGCAGGTTGCCCGTTTACGAACGCGGCGCTGCGGCCGGCCCGGTCTTCCGCGGCACAACCAAGGAAACAGTCATGAAAGCGAATATTGGAACCGTGGATCGCGTGGTGCGAGTGGTCGTCGGTCTCGTCATCATCGGCGTGGGAATTTGCTTCCGGAGCTGGTGGGGCCTGATCGGCCTTGGCCCGCTGCTGACGGCAGGGGTGCGCTTCTGCCCGGCCTACGTGCCGTTCGGCATCAGCACCTGCAAAACCGAGGCGCAGAAGCCGCCGATACCGCCGGGCGGCCCGAAACCGGCCTGAGGTTTCCCGTCACGCCGCCGGCACGAGGCGGATGCTCTCGACCGCGATGCGTTCGACGGGCTGGCTGCGCTCGCCGCCGCTCGAGGTGCACGGCACGCTGGCGATGCGGTCGAGCACGTCGAGGCCCTTCACGACCTCGCCGAAGGCGGTGTACTGCCGGTCGAGAAAGCGCGCGGCGCCGTGGCAGATGAAGAACTGGCTGCCCGCGGAGTCGGGATGCGTCGAGCGGGCCATCGAGAGGACGCCGCGCACGTGCGGTTTGGCGTTGAACTCGGCCTTGAGCTTCCAGCCCGGGCCGCCGGTGCCGGCGATGCCCGTGGCGCCTTCCTTCGTATTGGGGCAGCCGCCCTGGATCATGAAGCCCTTCATGACGCGGTGAAACGCCGTGCCGTCGTAAAAGCCCTCGCTGATGAGCTTCTTGAAATTCTCGACGGTCTTGGGCGCGACGTCGGGCCAGAAGGCCACGGTTATTTCTCCGTAGGCGGTCTTGATGATGGCTTGTTCGAGGGGTGTGGAAGGAGTGCTCATGAAGGCGCAGCAAGACGCCGGCGAGGACGGCCGGCAAGAAAGAAGACGTGGTAAGAGGCGTCAGCAGAATGTAGGTCGGGCCTTATGCCCGACACGTGTCTCCCGTCGTCAATGTCGGGGATAAACCCCTACCTGCAAGGTGGGCGTGCTTCTCCACCAACCCTCACAACGCATCCGCGTCGATCAACTCGCAGAAGCAGTGGATGAGGAACAGGTGCGCCTCCTGGGCGGTGCGGCCGCTGGCGCCCGGAATGATGAGCTCGCAGGTTGCCAGACCCTTCGCCTTGCCGCCGCCGCGGCCGAGGAAGGCGAGGCTCTCGAGCTTGAGCCGTTTCGCCGCCTCCAGGGCGCGCAGAATGTTCGGCGAGTTGCCGCTCGAGGTGAAGACCACCACCAGGTCGCCGGGCTGGGCGAGACCCTCGATCTGGCGCGCAAAGACGTCGTCGAATTTGAAATCATTGCCGATGCAGGACAGCAGCGTGCCGTCGGCGGTCAGCGCGACGGCGGGGAGGGGACGGCGGGTCTTGAAATAGCGGCCGACGAGCTCGGTGGCGAAGTGCTGCGCCTCGGCCGCGCTGCCGCCGTTGCCGCAGAGGAGCAGCTTGTGACCGGCCTTCAGCGTGCGGAGGATCATGTCGCCGGCGCGGTCGATCTGCGGGCGGATGGTCGGCAGCGCCTCGAACGTGCGCACGGTCTCCTGCAGACAGGCGTCGAAATTCATGGCTTGGATTAGACAGAAGATCGCGGAGAGCGCGAAGAAATTATTGCCGGGAAATCTCCTTTGCGAACCTGGCGGCGCCGGCCATGGCCTTGGCGACGGCTGGTGCTTTTTGCGTCTTATGTGGCCATTCCGTCCGATGTTTTGGCTGAGGCTGCCTGCCAAGTGTTTTTGTGGCCATTCCATCTGGGGAGTTTAGGAGTGAAGCCATGTCCAACCCTGCCCGCACGTGAAAGCCCTGTCCGACTACAGCCTTGAAGGGTTCCAGCAGCAGATCGTTGCGTGGGGTTTCAAGGTCTCGCATGCGAAGCCGCTGCTGCGGAATTACTATGCCGGCGCCGGCACGGTCGACTGGCCGGAGTCGAGGACGCCGCGCGGATTGCGGGACCGCGTGCAGGCGGAATGCGGCATGATGGCATCCGCACTGGCGGCGCGGCAGGTTGCCGGGGACGGCACGGTCAAGCTGCTTCTGAAACTCGCTGACGGGCGGACTATCGAGTCGGTGGTCATGCCGGCTTATCAGGAGGACCGGATGGCCGGATGTCTCTCATCACAGGTGGGGTGCGCGCTGGCGTGCGATTTCTGCGCGACGGCCCAGAACGGATTCGCGCGCAACCTGTCTGCCGGCGAGATGGTGGAGCAGTTTCTGCATCTGCGCGGTGAGGCGAAGGCGATCGGCCGGCGGCTGC
This sequence comes from uncultured Opitutia bacterium, assembly GCA_903940425.1. Classification (GTDB taxonomy): domain Bacteria; phylum Verrucomicrobiota; class Verrucomicrobiia; order Opitutales; family Opitutaceae; genus Fen-1467. Next base: position 8,914 of record CAJAKX010000092.1, read on the forward strand.
AGACCGTCGTGTTCATGGGCATGGGCGAGCCGCTGCTGAATCTGGAGAACGTGCTCGAGGCGGTCCGGCGCATGGCCGGCGGGGACATGGGCGCGCTGGGCTGGCGGCAGGTCACGGTGTCGACGGTCGGGATTGTGCCGGGGATCGACGCACTGGCCGCCGCGGAATTGAACATCAACCTGGCCGTGTCCCTGCATGCCCCGGACGACGCCACGCGCGCGAAGCTGGTGCCGTCGGGCCGGCGGTTCGGCGTGGGGGAGATCATGGCGGCGGCCGACCGCTTTCAGGCGAAGAACAACGGCCGGCCGGTATCGATCCAGTATTGTTTGCTCCAGGGCGTGAACGACTCGCCGGAGCAGGCGCGGCAGCTCGCCGCACTGCTGGCGGGCCGGCGCATGCACGTCAACCTGCTCCATTACAACCCGACCGGTGTGAGCCTGACTGGGCGGACCTATGAGCCGTCTCCGCCGGAGGCGGCGGAGACATTCATGCGCGAGCTGCGGGCGCGGCGGGTGGTGGCGCATTTCCGCCGCCCTCGCGGGCGGGACATCGACGCGGCCTGCGGCCAGCTCCGGCGAAGAGCCGCAAGCGAGTGAGGCACCGCCGGATTCGAACAGCGACGTCTTTGTTGCCGGTCTGGATTTCGCGGTCATAAATCTCCCGTCCGTCTCGATGCCGTTTGTAACGTATTACGTTACAAGTTTCCGTTGGCAGATTCCGCCCAGTCGGGCGCGTTGGGTGGCGGCGAGTCGTGGCGCATTTCCGCAGCTCCCGTGGGCGGGACGAAAAGAACGCTTCTGTTCTTGTGACTTTTGGTGCCTCTTTGTGGCCAGAGATCCGGAATGATTTTATGCATCTTGAACCCTGGCAATGGGCGCTCGCCGTCCTCGGGGCCTTCATCGCCGGCGTGTCGAAGGCCGGCGTTGCGGGCCTCGGCATCCTGTGCGTCGCCATTTTTGCCAATATCCTGCCCGCGAAGCAGGCCACGGGGCTGGTCCTGCCGCTGCTGATCTTCGGCGACATCTTTGCGGTGGCGAGTTACCGGCAGCACACCGTCTGGCGGCACCTCTGGCGGCTGTTTCCGTGGACCATCCTCGGCGCGATCCTCGGCACGCTCGCGCTCGGGCGGCTCGATGATGCGGCGGTGCGCTGCCTGATCGGCGGCATCATTGTGCTGATGTTTGTGCTGCATGTCTGGCGGAAGTGGTCGGCGCGCCGCGGCCGGGGCGACGAGGCCCTGGTGGCGCAGGCGCCGGCATGGTTTGCCCCGGCGGCCGGGGTGCTGGCGGGATTCACGACGCAGGTGGCCAACGCCGCCGGCCCGGTCATGATCCTCTACCTGCTGGCGATGCGCCTGCCGAAGATGGAGTTCCTCGGCACGGGTGCGGTGTTCTTCCTCGGCCTCAATCTCTTCAAGGTGCCGTTCATGGCCGGCCTTGGCCTGATCACCACGGCGAGTTTTCTCACCAACCTGATGCTCGCGCCGGCGGTGGTGGCCGGGGCGCTGGCCGGGCGCTGGGCCGTTCATCGGATCAACCAGCAGTGGTTTGAAAACATCGCGCTCGGGCTGACCTTCGCCGCCGGGTTGAAGCTGCTGCTGTTCTGACCGCGGACTAATCCGACGGAGGATAATCATTTCATTTCCGGGCGTTCCGTGTATTCCGTGGTTCCAGCGATGCCACGAATGTCCGTCAGACAACTCTGGAAGGCGAAGCTGGAAGGGAAGCTTGCAGCCAAAGACTGGCCGGAGGCACCCGATCTGCGCCGGCCCGCCTTCACCGGCCAGGTGCTCGGCATCGATCCCAGTCTCCGCGGCACGGGTCTGGTGCTGATCGAGTTCCGGTCCGGGCAGCCGGCGGTGCTGCTGCGCACCCGCACGGTGCGCGTGCCGGCGCGGCGCCCCATGGCGGAGGCGCTGGCGGAGATCCACCGCGCGGTGGCGGCCTTTCTCGACGACTTCGACGTACGGCACGTGGCGCTCGAACAAACGATTTACGTCCAGAACTTCCAGACCGCGCAGATCCTCGGCGCGGCGCGCGGCGCGGCCATCGCGGCCGCGGCCCTGCGCGACCTGCCGGTGTTCGAATATCCGCCGCTGCGCGTCAAGCAGGCGGTGGTGGGGGTGGGCCGGGCGAGCAAGCAGCAGATGCAGCGCACCATCATGGCGCTGCTCGGTCACGGCGCGCCGCTGGCGCCCGACGAGGCCGACGCCGCCGGCGTGGCCGTGTGTCACGCCCTCACGTGGCGGGAGGAAGCCGCCCGCCCGCGATGAAAATCGGTCGGTGGGCACCGCCCAGGCCCGCGCGCGCCGGCTTCCGCCAGCGAAAACCGGGGAGAAGATCAAGCGGCGGCCGCGCCCCCGTTCGCTTCCGGGACGGGAGCCTGATTTCAACCCAGCACGGTCTTGAGAATGCGGCCGAGGTCGATGACGCGGTAGGGCTTGGTGAGATAACCGCAGAAGCCCATGTCGAGATACTGGCGTGACATCTCCTCGCTGTCGTAGCCGCTGGAAATGATCGCGCGCACGTCGGGATCGAGTTCGCGCAGCTGCTTGAAGGTCGCTTCGCCGCCCATGCCGCCGATGATGTTAAGGTCCATGATGACCGCATCGTAGGGCCGGCCGATGTTGAGGTAGCGTGTGTAGAGCGCGATAGCCTCCTCGCCGTTCTTGGCGATGTCGTACTTGTACTCGAGCCCGGTGAGCATGCCGGCGGTGAGCGCGCAGATCTTTTCGTCGTCGTCCATGAACAGGACGCGGCCGGTGCCGAAGCGCAGCGTGGGGGCGCGGCGGGCCTCGAGCTCGACGGGCCGGTCGGCCTTGGGCAGGAAGATCGTGAAGGTCGTGCCGGTGCCGACGGTGGATTCGAC
>CAJAKX010000093.1 GCA_903940425.1 uncultured Opitutia bacterium
ACGGCATCCGCGCCATCCCGACGCTGCTGCTCTTCAAGGACGGCCAGCTCGCCGAACAGATCGTGGGCATGATGGACAAGGCTGCGCTCAAGACCAAAATCTCCGCCAAGCTCTGAATTGCGTTCCGCCGCCCTTTCCCGCCGACCCGCCGGACCACCCGGCGGGTTTTATTTTCCCAGTGCCAGGACCGCGGCGAGACTCAGGGCATAGACCGCCAGATAGGCCCCGCACTGGCCCAGCAGGGGAATCAGATCCGCGGCGCTCCCGGCGGCCCGCAGCTTCCGCCACTGGAGAAACCCGGGCACTGCGAGGACGGCCGCCACCGCCGCGCCGAGCCCGCGTGGATAAAGTCCGCGCCAGGCCAGCGCCACCAGCACCCCGCAGGCGAGCAAAAGCGCCGCGCCAAACTGCCCCCGGGCAAACGGCTTCCCCCACCGGACCACGAGGGTCCGCTTGCCGGCCCTGGCATCGGTGTCCGCGTCGCGATAATTGTTCACGAGCAGGATGTTGGTCGCCAGCGCGCCAATGGCCACGGCGGCCAGCACGGCGTCGGCACTCACCCGCCCCGCCTGCACGAAGAACGTGACGCAGACCGCGACGAGGCCGAAGAAAACGAAGACAAACACATCGCCCAGTCCATGATACCCGAGCGGATACGGCCCGCCGGTGTAGGCGATGGCGCTCACGACGCTGGCCACCCCGACCGCCACGAGCCACCAGCCGCCCCAGCTGATGAGCGCCAGGCCACTCGCGAACGCCATTCCGAAGGACAGCCACATCGCCCGGTACATCGTCGCCGGCGCCACGAGACCGGCGGCCACCGCCCGTCGCGGGCCGATGCGCTCGCCGGTGTCGGCGCCGCGCGCAAAATCGTAATAGTCGTTGGCAAAGTTGGCGCCGATCTGCACGAGCAGCGCGAAGGCGAGGCAAAGCACCGCCGCCCCCGCGTCAAAGGCCCCGACCCGCCACGCCAGTGCCGAGCCCACGATCACCGGCGCCACCGCCGCCGGCAGCGTGCGCGGCCGCATGGCCGCCAGCCAGATCTGCCATCTTGCTTCCTCGGTGGACACGGCCCGCCACCGTAATCCGCCGGCGCGCCGGGACAAGCGGATTGCGGACCAACCTGGAGCCCGCCCATGTCAGCATAGGCATCTTCCGCCATCCCCGCCCCGCCGGGTTCAAGAATCATCCCGGCCGCGACGGTGTTGTTGGTGAATTCGTCGATCAGGATCAGGCTGCCGGTGGTGCGGTTGCGCTTGTAGCCGTCAAAGAAGAGCGGGGCGGTGGCGCGCAGGCGGAGGCGGCCGATGTCGTTCATGCCGATCTCCAGGGCGCCCTCCAGTTTGTGAAGCGTATTGATGTCCATCTTGTAGCGGACCTCCTTGACGATGCACCTGGCCCCGCCGGCCCCGGCGTAGAGTCCTTTCGGATCACGCCAGGCACAGGTTTCCCATGAAGCCTCCACGTGCACTTCGATGAAATCATCCGCGCCGACGATTCCCCGGGCCAGCGCGCGCAGCGCTCGCGTCGGTGTGATGAAGGCGTTGATGACGATGATGCCGGCCTGCACGAACAGCTTCGATGTCTCGGCGAGCCGGCGGATGTTTTCGCCGCGGTCGGCGTCACTGAAATCCAGAACGCGGTTCAACCCCGTCCGCACATTGTCGCCATCGAGCAGATGGGTCGTAAAGCCGTCCGCATGGAGGCGGCGCTCCAGCGTCGCGGCGAGCGTGCTCTTGCCCGAGCCGGAGAGCCCGTAAAGCTACACCACCCGGGCCCGCTGCCGGAGTCTGGTCTCCTTGTCGCGGCGGGACAGAATCCGGTCGAAGACCGGATGAATGTTCTCGGGGATGTCAGGCATTGGTTCGGTTTGTCGCCAAAAAAGGTGCGTTGTTCCTCGCGACCCGGTTGATGAGTCAATCAATCTTTCGCTGCCTCGGTGCTACCGCGTCAACTTCCGGGGCCACATATCGCTCATTTTCAGGAATCTCCAGGGCTCTCTCCAAGTCCCTGATCCGGCTGAGAACAACCGGGGCCCCGGCGGCCTCCTCGCCCGGTGGCAGCGTCGGATGAAGCTGGCGCAGCCATGCATAAGCCTCCCACGGCCGGCCCAGGCGTTTCAGGAGCTCGGCGTGGATGCGAGCGGCATAGTAGGGCGCGTCCGGCAAGGCGGCCGCCTGCCGATACCAGCAGGCCGCGGCCGCGGGATCCGCCCGGCTGTTCAGGTGGATGTTCGCCATCTCGACGCACACCGCCGCGCTTTCCGGATGCTGGCCACGGGCGTCCTCCAGCAACCGCAGCGCCATCCCGGCCTGCTCATCGATGATGCGCCGGCGCAGGGCCGCGGGCACGGCGCCTCCCCGGCCGGCGGCCCGCAGACGCCATTGGGTCATGTCGTACGCCATGATGCGCGCTCCGTTCAACCAGAAGTTGAGTGGACGCTCGTCGACGGTGGTGACCACCCGGATCATGGTCTCCGTGGCCGGCAGGTCGCATGCCGACCACGCCAAGTAGGCCTTCAACCAGAGCAAATCAGCCACCAGGGCGCGGAATCCCCCCAGCACGGCCATGCTCGTGCCCTGTCCCAGCACCGCATTTATCCGGCGGGCGAGCACCGGCCTCCCCGGGTGCGGCTCAGCCTTCCTCACCGACTCTTCCACCGGCCGCAGCGCGGCGCCCGCGATCAGGAGAACCGCGGACGCGACCACGGTGACTTTGGCCCTAGAGTTCACGATGCCGGAAGCAGTAAACCGCCAGCCCGCCATACACGCTGAGATAGGCCAGCGCATAGGCCGCGATGCCGCTGATGAGGCCGATGGAGAGCGTCCCGCCCGCCGCCACCCGGTCGGTAACATCAAACAGCTGGAAGTTGGGAAAAACGAGTCCGAGCAGCTCCAGACCACCGCGGGCCAATGACGAATCGATCATCCCGTAATAATCGCGCGCCAAGGATTGCAGCTGGCATATGACCAGCGCGAAAAAGCCGGCCAGCACGGCAAACAGGCTGCTGCGCGCATAGCTGGCCACCAGCAGGGTCAGCGCGGCCAGCACGCCGAGCTTGAGCCATTGCACCAGACCGCACCAGGCCACGCCGGCATAGGCCACTGCGCGCCCGGCTTCGAAAGCGCCGGGATCGGCCTTCATCAGTGCGGTCTCGCACCACCACAACAGACCGGCCAGCAGCGTCGTCACCAGCACGCAGTAGACCAGCAGCAGGAGCAGCACGCCGCCAAGCTTGCCGAGGATGAATTCCGCCCGCCTGACGGGCTTCGCCAGCACCGTGAGCACGGTGCGCCGCTCGAGCTCGCTGAAAAAGAGCTGCGCTGAGGCCACAATCGACAGAATCGCGCCGAAAAACGTCAGCGCCCCGAAGCCGACATCCATGACAAACTTCAACTCGGACGAGCCAAAGTGGAAATCGCGGAAAAGCATCGCGCCAGTCGCCATGGCCGCGGCCATCAGGATCAGGAGCGGCAGCAGCCGTTGCCGGACGGCTTCCCGAAAGGTGTTTCCCGCGATCAGATTCATCCGCGCCAGGGAGAATGCCACGCGATTCATGATCGCTCGTCCTCTCCTTTTCCGCGGCGGCCGACTGTCTCCAAAAAAACCCGCTCCAATCTCGTTCGCGGCAGCTCCTCCCCGTGAAACTCCACGCCGCGTGCCTGCAGCCAGCCGCGCAGCTCCCCGAGCACTCCCTCCGGGAGCGGATCGATCAGCAAGGCCGTCTGGCCGCGTCGCCGCGTGAGCTCATCCACGCGTTCCTGCAGCACCAGGCGGCCGTGGTCGAGCAGGGCAACGCGATCACAAAGGTCCTCGACCTGCCCGGGCGAATGCGAGCTGAGCAGCACGGTCCGGCCCTGCGTCTTGAACCGGCTGATCATCGCGCCGATTTCCGCCGCGCCGACGGGGTCGATGCCGGCCGTCGGTTCATCGAGAATCAACACCCGCGGATCTGTGACCAGCGCCTGCGCCAGCCCGATGCGCTGACGCATCCCCTGCGAATAGGTGCCGATGCGGCGATGCATGACCTCCCCCAGCCCCACCCGGGCGATCACCGCCTCCACGCGTTCCTTCATTCCGGCACGGGGCGCCCCCCCCAGCCGCGCGTGGAAAAGCACCAGTTCAAATCCGGTCAGATGTGGACAGAAATCCGGTGCCTCCGGCAGATAGCCCACCCCCTGCCGGGCCTCGACGCGGCCGCTGGGCACCCCCTCGATCCGGCATGCTCCCGCGGTCGGCGCCAGCAGGCCCACGACGATTTTCAGGAGCGTGCTCTTGCCGGAACCATTCGGCCCCAGCAGTCCCATGACCTCGCCCGCCCCGATCCGCAGCGTGACGCCGTCCAGGGCGCGCACCTTCGCTCCGAGCAGGCCGGGCGTGAAATCCTTGGTGATGCCGTCAATCTCGATGGCATTCACGGCATTTTCAGCGGACGGTGAATCCACCAAACTGGGAGGGGCCGCACCGCACCGCCCGCTCCACCGTGTGGATGTAGCCGTGCATGCGCTCCTCGATGGCCGCAAGGAAGGCGCCCACCTCGCGTGCGTCTCCCTCCGCCTCGATGCATACGCGGCCGTCCGGCAGATTCCGCACGTAACCGGCGACCTCGAACCCCCGGGCGATCTGCAGCGCGGTGTAGCGGAAACCCACCCCCTGCACCCGCCCGGAGAAATGCAGGGTTTCGTGATGGACCTCGTTCGCAGCCGACATGGACGCAGTTTTGCCAACCTCGCGCATTTTCTTCAATCCGCAAAATTGCCTGAACTAGCCCCGCCCCACCGACTCCGGATTTTTCATTGCATTTCATGCCTCCGCGCCCACACTGCGCGACCGGGCAAAAAGCCCGCGCGTGATGAGTGATTTTGACTCCGAAGGTTTTTTTGAAAACGAATGGGACGAGTGCGGCGGCCTTGCCTGGAACGAATTTGACTGGGAGCGTTACCTCCGGGAGCAGGACGACGCGCTGCATCGCTATCTCGCCTACTACGAGAAACTGAAGGATCATCCCGAGCGCATCGACGAGGCCGCCCATCTCATGGGCTGGGACGAGGGCCCGCCAGGCGATGAGCCCGAGTGTGCCGGGGACGGCAGCGGCGCGGAAGATGAGCCGGTCAACCGCCCGCCGGCCGCGGGCCAGTACCCCCTCGAACCCTACACGCTCCACAAGAATCCGGTCTTCATCGCCACCAAGGCCATCTACCTCAGCTTGAAACGCGGCTGGGAGCGCGTGGCCGGCGACGATGCCAAGATTCCACAGCCGCTGGCGCTCGCCGTGCAGACCAGTCTTTATCGGGGCGAGGAGCACGCCATCCTCGGCGTGCAGGCGCTCGACCTGGGCGACTTCGCCATGGCGGTGAGTCTTTTCAAGCGGGCCTTGCAGGAAATCAACCAGACGCTCGCCCTCGCCGGCGAATCCGCCGCCGCCGCGAACCGTTATTTTGCCGACTGGCGGGAGACCGCGCTGCCCCGCCTGTTCGACCTGCGCGAAATCTGGCTGCGCGTCATCCACGAATGCCGGCAGGAGTTAGAGCGCCGCGTCGACGACGAAGGCTGATTTCCGCGGCGCGGTTTCCGAAAAGAGCCTTGCACTCCCTGGAGGGCGCCGCTTGCCTACCAACCCGCTTCCCGGAGAGATGGCCGAGTGGCTTAAGGCAGCGGTTTGCTAAACCCCGCAAGTCCCTCTGGCGCAACTTGTTTCATGGGTAAGGAAGCGAAGGATTGCGAACAGATAAGCGCCGTTTGTATGTTTATGCGGGCAACATACGGGCAATGGAAACGGGCCGATTTGGAGCCATTTCTGACCGTCCTGCGCATTTGCCCGACGTTCAAAAGGTGCGTGTCCTCACCCATGCCGCCCGGACTTCGCCCAGCCTGCTCAACAGGACAAGGCGCACGCACGGCGCGGGCGGTCTGACCAAACAAAAACCCCGCCGGGTTGGGGCGGGGCTTGGTGGGGCGATTCATTAGCCCGCGACGGCATAGGCCGGGCCGAAACCCGCTTCTAAGCCGCCCTGAAATCCAGCCCCCACCTTGTGCGGCTTCACTTTTAGCAGGGTGTAAGATCGCTTCCGCTCATAAGCCGAGCCCGGCTTGCGGAGCATGACACCCTCGCCACCCGCTGCCACGATGGCCTGCATCGCCCCGGTTGCGTGTTCGTTCGACTGGCAGCGGATTTGCTCCAGCACAAACGCCGGCCCTGACAGATTCAACCGGCGCAAGGCCGCATGTCTCGCCTCAAATGGGCCACCCAAAGACGGGGCATCAAACACGGCATACTTAATCCCCCGCCATTCTGAATCGCGGGGAATCCTGCGCCCCAATGCCGCCTTGATCTTGCCGAGCGTTCCCCGGCCCGCCCAAAGTTCGCCATCCAAATGCACGCCCTTCGGAAGCGCCTTCAGCCACCATGCCGGAGCCCTCAGGGGTTTTCCATTCCGGCTGATGAGCCGCGCCCCATCCCATAGCGCCCTCCATCCGTCCAACTTCTCGGACATCCACCAGCCGGAGACTTTCTGGAGGGTGTCCCAATGACGGCCAAGAAGCATTTGCGGGGCTTGGTGCACGTGGTGGTGGGCGGGGTCAGCCATCACAGCCGGGCCGGACATCGTCCGCGTCGAGCAGCGGCAAGTGGGGTGCGTGATTGGCCGGGGGGCATATCTCGTCGAGGCTGCGCCGGACCATTTCACTAAGCCTGCGACCGCTGAGCAGGTCTTCCATTATGGTCGAGACGAAATCATGCGGGTTAGTGGTTAGTTTGCTGATGGCTTGGACTAGGCGGGTCTGCGATTCAAAACTCAGGGTGAGTTGAA
>CAJAKX010000094.1 GCA_903940425.1 uncultured Opitutia bacterium
AGAGGCCGGAAAGAATGAGAAACCCGTCAGCGGGCCGGTGTTGGCGGAATCCCCGCCAGTGTACTCAACTCTCCGCCAACCGGTATCCGGGAGCGCAAATCTGCCGCCGCCTCCCGAAGTGGTCCTGCCCCCGGGCGACAAGTCCGTCCGCTGGCAGGCGCTGCGGGAACTGGTGCTCAACCATCCGGTCTGCCGCGCGCATGTGCGTCCCGGCAAGCAGGTCGTGTTCGGCGTGGGCAGTCTCGACGCGAAGGTCATGTTTGTGGGCGAGGCGCCCGGCGCCGAGGAGGAGCAGCAGGGCGAACCGTTTGTCGGCCCCGCCGGCCAGCTGCTCACCCGGATGATCAAGGCGATGGGGCTCGAGCGCGGCGAGGTCTACATCGGCAACATCATGAACTGGCGGCCCGAGCTGCCGCCCCGGGCGGATGGCGCGCAGGCCGGCAACCGCGAACCCACGCCCGAGGAGATGGCGTTCTGCCTCCCGTTCATCACCGCCCAGATCGAGGTGGTCGCTCCGGCGCTCCTCGTGGCGCTCGGCGCCACGGCGGCCCGCGGCCTGCTCGGTTCCCACAGTTTCAAGACGCTGGGCGAGGTGCGCGGCCGCTGGCACGACTACCGGGGCAGGCCGCTGCGGGTGACCTATCATCCGAGCTATCTGCTGCGGAAGGAAATGGACGGCAGGGTGGCGGCGAATCGCGCGAAGCGCACGGCGTGGGAGGACTTTCTGGCTGTGATGGAACGCGCCGGCCTGTCCATCTCGGAAAAGCAGCGCAATTATTTTCTCTGATGAAATTCCTCCCTTGCTGTCTGGTTTTGACCGCCGTTCTGTCCGGCCTCCCTGGCGGCCGGGCGCAGGGCGAACCCTTCGATTTCGAAACCCTGCGGTTCCACGCCAAGCTTCTCGCCGCGCAGCCATATCATCCCCGCGAAAGCCAGGTGCCGCAGTTCCTGCTCGACCTCAGCTATGACGAACACCGGCGGATCCGCTTCAACCCGGACCACACCTGGTGGCGCAATGAACAGCTGCCGTTCCAGCTGCAGTTCTTCCATCCCGGCTTCATCTTCAACCACACGGTGCAGCTGCACGAACTCGACGGCCGCAAGCCGCGCGACATCGAGTTCGACCGCGACCTGTTCATCTATGATCGCGTCGATCTGCCCGGAGGCATCCCGGACACGATGGGCTTCGCGGGCTTCCGCATCCTCTACGACCTGAACAAACCCGGCGACGAACTCGGCGCGTTCCTCGGCGCCAGCTACTTCCGTCTGCTTTGCCGCAAGGCCTTCTACGGACTCTCCGCCCGCGGCCTCGCGATCAACACGGGCGAACCCGAGGGCGAGGAGTTTCCCGTCTTCGAGGAGCTCTGGGTGCAGAAGCCCGCCCCGGACGCCCGGGAACTCGTCGTGTACGCGCTGCTGGACAGCCCGAGCGTGGCAGGGGCCTACCGGCTTGAGATCACACCCGGCGCCGCCACCGTCGTGCGCGTGCGGGCCGCCGTTTACCGGCGCAACGACGTAAAGGCGATGGGCCTCGCCCCCCTCACCAGCATGTTCTGGCACGGCGAGAATTCGCGCACCACGCACGGTGATTTCCGCCCCGAGGTGCACGACTCCGACGGCCTCCTGCTGCAGCGCGGCAACGGCGAATGGCTTTGGCGGCCGCTCGGCAATCCCGACAAGCTGCGCCTCACCTCGTTTGCCGACGAGAATCCCCGGGGCTTCGGCCTGCTCCAGCGCGACCGCGACTTCGAGCACTACCAGGATCTCGAGGCACACTACCACCTGCGGCCGAGCGTCTGGGTGGAGCCGGTGGGGGCATGGGGCTTGGGCGCGGTGCGGCTGGTGGAGCTTTCCACGCCCGACGAGACCAGCGACAACATCGTCGCCTGCTGGGTGCCGGCCAGCCTGCCGCCGCCGGACGAACCCCTCGAATTTGAATACAAGCTGCATTGGTACCTCGACGGCGCGAAGCGGCCGCCCGCCGGCTATGTCGCGGCCACGCGGCTCTCCAATGTGCAGAAACACCCGGAGCTCACGCGTTTTCTCGTCGACTTTGACGGTCCTTATCTGAACGCGCAGCCAGCCGATCCCGCCATCGAGCCGGTGATCACCGTGGGGGAGGGCGCCGCCCTTGCACCGGACACCGTGACCATCCAGAAGAATCCCAACAACGGCACGTGGCGCGTGACCTTTGCGCTGCAGCCCGACGGTTCCGGGCGGACGATTGAACTGCGTTGCTTCCTCCGGAAGACGCCTCATGTTCTCACCGAGACATGGAGCTATCTCTGGAGTCCATAAGCGGAGCCCTGTCCACGTTTCAGCCGAGGACCGGCACGCTGGAGGCATGGAATGACGCCTACGTGCGCGTGGAGGACTACCTGCGGGCGCACCGCATTCACAACCGTCTGCACCAGAGCCGGCTCATCCTTCGCATTTTGGAGCGTGCGGCGCGGCGTCACGAGGAGAATCCCGCCCTCGATCCCACCACGCTCGCCGCCGAGGAGGCCGAGCGCATGATGGACGCGTGGTTCGGCGAGGTCCTGGGCGGGAAGGATCTGCCGCACGATCGCATCGCCGTCACCGGCCGCGTGGCGCTGCTGCTCACCGACGGGGCGGAGAAAAACCCTTATGCGTTTCTCGACGAGGAGCGCATTCCGCCGGAGTTCGCGCGCGCCCTGCAGCAAAGCTCCATCGAGGCCGGCCCCGATCTCGCCGTGTCGAGCATGGTGCCGCGGCCCATCGACCTCGGCCCCATCACCGAGGTGGCCGGCGAGACCATCGCGCGCTTTGAAAAGTGGCCCGTGTTGCGCACGCTCGTGCTCTGGGCCCTCTTCGTCGCCGCCTTGGCCGGCATCTTCTATGCCACGCGGTGACACCACCGCCCCGGCTGCATGAAGACCTTCTCCACCGACCGGCTCAATCCGCAGCGCATCGCGCGCCGGCGGATCACGTTTTTCTCGAGCATCTTCGTGCTCACGAGCCTGGCCACCTGGTTCATGGCCGATCTGCTCTGGCGCGGCGGGCTGGACGGCATCGAGATCGCCCTGCTGATCCTCTTTGTGATTCTCTTTGCCCATATCGCCACCGGGTTCTGCATGGCGATGATCGGCTTCTTCGTCGTCAACCGCGGGGGCGATTCGTGCCGCATCGTCAACACCGTCGACTGGGCCGCGGTGAAGGACCCGCCGCTGGCCGGCACCGCGGTCATCGTGCCCATCGCCAACGAGGACGTCAGCCGGGTCTTCGAGGGATTGCGCGTCATCTACCGTTCCGTGCAGGAGGCGCGCCAGCTCGAATATTTCGACTTCTTCATCCTCAGCGACTCCAACCAGCCCAACCAGTGGATCCAGGAAGAGGTCGCCTGGGTCGAGCTGTGCAAGCAGGTCGGCGGTTTCGGACGGATCTTCTATCGCAAGCGCCGCCAGGCCATCAACCGCAAGAGCGGCAACGTCGCCGACTTTCTCCGCCGCTGGGGCCGGAACTACCGCTACATGGCCGTGCTCGACGCCGACAGCCTCATGACCGGCCAGGCGCTCGTGCGGCTGGTCGCGATGATGGAGAAGAATCCCGCGGTGGGCATCATCCAGACCGCGCCGCGCATCGTGAACGGCGTGACGCTTTATGCGCGCCTGCAGCAGTTCGCCAACCGCCTCTACAGTCCGCTTTTTCTCGCCGGCCTCAACTACTGGCAGCAGCACGACGGCAACTACTGGGGCCACAACGCCATCATCCGCGTGCAGCCGTTCATGGAGCATTGCTGCCTGCCCGACCTGCCCGGCCGCGAACCCTTCGGCGGCCGCATCCTCAGCCACGATTTCGTCGAGGCCGCCCTCATGCGCAAAGCCGGCTGGCAGGTGTGGCTCGCGCCCGACCTTGAGGGCAGCTATGAGGAGGGTCCGCCCACGCTCATCGACAGCGCCAAGCGCGACCGCCGCTGGTGCCAGGGCAACATGCAGCACAACTGGCTGCTCTTCGCGCGCGGCTTCCGCCCGATCAACCGCGTGCACCTTTTCCTGGGCATCATGGGTTATGTGGCTTCGCCCCTGTGGCTGCTGTTCCTCCTGCTGAGCAGCATCAATGTCTTCGGCGTGGTCACGAGCGGCGGCTTCACGGCGCTGCCCGAATCCTACACCTCCGTTTTCGGCTACACCGTCGAGGTGCCCGAGGCGCTCACGCTGTTTGCCTTCACCATGCTGCTGCTCTTCCTGCCGAAGGCGCTCAGCGTGATCGTCACGCTGCGCGATCGCGAGCTCACGGCGGCCTTCGGCGGGCCGCCGCGGCTCGCGGCGAGTACGCTGCTGGAAGCGGCGGCCTCGGTGCTGATCGCGCCGGTCAACATGCTCTTCAACAGCAAATTTGTACTCTTCACGCTGCTCGGCCAGGGCGTGTCCTGGATCACCCAGCGGCGCGGACCCGGCGAGGACGACACCGACTGGCGCGAGGCCATCCTGACGCATGCCTGGCACACGGCGATCGGCCTGGTGTGGGGCGTCTCGGCGTTCATCCTCGTGCCGCAGTTCTTCTGGTGGCTGAGCCCGGTGCTGGCCGGACTGGTGTTTTCCATTCCGCTCTCGATCTTCCTCAGCAAGGCGGGCTTCGGCCGCGGCGCGGAGCGGCTGGGCCTTTTTCTCACACCGGAGGAGTCGCGCCCGTCCTACGAGCTCGAGCGCCTGCGGCAGAACCTCGCCGAGTGCTACCAGCACCTCCGGCCCATCGAGCCGTTGCGCGACGACTACGGGCTGCTCCAGGCCGTGCTCGATCCCTACGTCAACGCCGTGCACGTGTCGCTGCTGCGCCAGCGGCGGCCGAGCGAGAATTCGCGCGAGTATTTCCTGCATCTGCGGCAACGGCTGCTCACCGAGGGTCCGGCGGGACTGACCGGGAGGGAAAAGATGGCGCTGCTGCTCGACGCGGACTCCCTGATCTGGCTGCACCGCGAGCTGTGGCGTCTGCCAGCCGGCGCGCTGGCCGGTTGGTGGCGCCTGGCCATGCGCCAGTACAACGTGCTCACCGCCACCCCTGTCACCGCGCTCTACCGCTAGCCTTCCTCTCGCCCCTGCTCGCGCGGCAGTTCCCTGCCTCGATCAGATTTCCATGTCAACTATTAGTTGACATCTCCCCCGGCGAGGCGGCTGCAAGATCACCGCGAACGATCCGCGCATGGAGGATCCGCGTGAACGATCCGGGCCGGGGCGACGGGCAGTGCCTTACCCGCCCAGCACGGCGACCCGGTACGGATGCAATTCGGTGGTCATGATCTTTTCGGCGAGGGCAGGATCGGAAGCCATGAATGTCCGGGCAGCGGCTTCGTCGGCGGCTTCGAAGATCGCGAGGCCGGCGGTGCGGTCGAGCGGTTCGGCGGTGCGGCCGGCGAGGATC
>CAJAKX010000095.1 GCA_903940425.1 uncultured Opitutia bacterium
AATTGCCGGCGCACGAACACCCGGTCAAGCCTCGGGCTTGACGCTTTTCTTCACCTCGTCGCTGTGCCGCACGTCCTTGCCCTTGGAGAGGAAGATCGTCTCCTCGGCGATGTTGGTGGCGTGGTCGGCGATGCGCTCGATGGATTTCGAAATGAACATCAGCTCGATGGCGCGCGAGATGGTTTCGGGTTTCTCGACCATGAAGCTGGTCAGCTCGCGGTAGAGCTGGCGGTTGATCTTGTCGACCTCAAGGTCGCGCTTGCACACGGCGATGGCCTTGGCCTCGTCGACCTGCAGCAGGCAGTCGAGAGCATCGCGCAGCATCTCCAGCGCCATGCTGGTCATGCGGGGAATGTCGATGTAAGGCTTGAGCGGGGGCTCGGCGGCCAGCTTGATGGCGCGCTTGGCTATGCTCGTGGCCTCGTCGCCGACGCGTTCGAGATCGTGGCTGGTTTTCATGCCCACAATGACCAGCCGGAGATCGCTGGCAATCGGCGCACGGAGGCTCATAAAACGCACGGCTTCGTCGTCGATTTTGATCTCAAGCTCATCGAGCTGGTCGTCCGCGGCGATCACCCGTTGGGCCAGGGCCGTATCACTCTCGACCAGGGCCTTCAGGGCGTCACGCACCTGCTGGATGGCGGTCTCGCTCATCAGAATCAGGTGCGAGCGGAGGGTTTCGAGCTCGGCATCGAAAAACCGGCGCATGACGGGAAACCCGGGCGGGTGCTCAGGGGAGGTTTGCATAAGGTGGGATCAACCAAAGCGGCCGGAGACGTAGGCCTCGGTCTGCGGGTTGGAGGGATTCATGAAGATCGTGCGGGTTTCGTCATACTCGACCAGCTTGCCCAAATAGAAGAAGGCGGTCCGGTTGGAACAGCGGGCGGCCTGCTGCATGTTGTGCGTGACGATGATGACCGTATAACTCGACCGCAAATCGTTGATCAACTCCTCAATCTTCGCGGTGGCGAGGGGATCGAGCGAGGAACAAGGCTCGTCCATGAGCAGGACCTCCGGCTGCACCGCGAGGGCGCGGGCGATGCAGAGGCGCTGCTGCTGGCCGCCGGAAAGACTGATGCCGGGCCGGCTGAGATGATCCTTCACCTCGTCCCAGAGGGCGGCCATGCGCAGCGCCTGCTCCAGGCGTTCCCGGAGGAAGACCCGGTCGTTGACGCCGTTGAGGCGGAGCCCGACCAGGACGTTATCCGCGATCGACATGGTGGGAAACGGATTGGACTTCTGGAAGACCATGCCGACCCGGCGGCGCACAACCGTGGGGTCGATGCCGGGAGCATAAAGATCCTCTCCAAACAGCCGCAGGTCACCGGCGATGCGCGTGCCGGGCGTCAATTCGTGCATCCGGTTGAGGGCGCGCAAAAACGTGGACTTGCCGCAGCCGCTCGGGCCGATGATGGCGGTCACGCTGCGCGCGGGAATGTCGATAGCCACGTTGTAAAGAGCCTGATTGGCGCCGTACCACAGGGAGAAATCCTTGATGGCAAAGGCCATCTCCAGCGGCGCGACCCCCGGGGCCGCCGGCGTCTGGGACGCGACTGCCGGCGCAGGTACCGGGGATCGGGTGGAGACGGGGTTCGCTTGGATCGGATCGGCCATGGTCGTCAGCGGATTACTTGAACTTGCGGTCACGGGACAGGACGCGGACAGACACGTTCAGGATGAGGATGATCGCCATGAGCACCAAGGCGCCCGCCCAAGCCTGCCGGTGCCAGTCATCGTAGGGGGAGATGGCGTAGGAGAAAATCTGCAGCGGCAGGGCGGAGATGGGTTCGGAGAGCCGGTGGCTCCAGAAATTATTGCCGAGCGCCGTGAACAGCAGCGGCGCCGTTTCGCCGGCCACGCGCGCCATGGCCACCAGGACGCCGGTGATGATGCCCTTCAGCGCGGTTTTCACGACAATCACCGTGATGATTTTCCAGCGGGCGATCCCCAGCGCGAGGCCGGCCTCGCGGTATCCCTGGGGCACGAGGATGAGCACCTCCTCGGTCGTCCGCATGACGAGCGGCACCATCATGAGGCCCAAGGCGACGCCGCCGGCATAGGCCGAGAACGTCTTGAACGGCACCACGAGCAGCACATAGACCACCATGCCCCAGACGATGGAAGGAATGCCGTTCAGCACGTCGGCGGCGAAGCGAAGCCAGTAGTTCGCCCGGTCCGAACCGTACTCCGCGAGGTAGATCCCCCCCATGACCCCCAGGGGCACGCCGATGACCGCGGCCATGGCGAGCAAAACCAGCGTCCCGACGATCGCATTGGCCATACCTCCCCCCGCCTCGCCCGTGGGTTTGGGCAGCTGGGTGAGAAAATTCCAATCAAGGGCGGAAGCGCCTTCGCGGATCAGGAAGTACAGGACGAGGAAAAGCGGCGCCATGACCAGCAGCGCGCACGTGAACAACAACGCGGCCATCGCCCCGCTCTTGAATCTGCGCCAGGAGTGCTGCGCGGCAGCCGGCTGGATGTGATGCGTCTCGCTCATGACGGGATCAATTGACCTTGCCCGAGGCGCCGTGCGAAAGCGTGCGCAACATAAGCTGCGCGACGGTATTGACCAGGATCGTCACGACCAGCAGCACCAGGCCCAGTTCGAAGAGGGCGTTGAGATACAAATCGGTCGTGGCTTCGGTAAACTCATTGGCGATCACGCTGGCCAGCGTATAGCTCGGCGCAAACAGGGAGGCGCTGATGTCCGGCCGGTTGCCGATCACCATCGTGACGGCCATGGTCTCGCCCAGGGCGCGACCGAGACCGAGGACCGCGGCGCCAAACAATCCGCGCCGGGCGTAGCTGAGCACGGCAATGCGGATCACCTCCCAGTGGGTCGCCCCGAGAGCGTAGGCCGCCTCGCGCTGCAGATCAGGCACGGAACGGAGAATCTCGCGCGAGACGGAGGTGACGATGGGCAGGATCATGATGGCGATGATGATGCCTCCCGCGAGCATGCTCACGCCGTAGATGGGACCCTGGAACAGCGGCAGGAAGCCGAGGGTGTGCTTCAACCACACAAACAGGTGGTCGCGCAGCCACGGGATGAGCACGAAGATGCCCCACAGACCGAAGATCACACTGGGCACGGCCGCCAGCATCTCAATGATCGTGACGATCGGCTGGCGGAGTCGCAGCGGCGCCATCTCGGTCAGATAAAGCGCGGCCGCCACGCCGAGCGGCACGGCGATGACCAGGGCGATGAGCGAGGAGACCAGCGTGCCGTAGATGAAGGGCCAGGCGCCGTACCTATCGGTTACCGGATCCCACGTCGAACTTCCGAGAAAGTTGAGTCCGAACTGCGCGATGGCCAGCCGCGAACCCCGATACAATTCCCATCCGACGAGGACAATCAGCGCGGCGATGGTCAATGCGGCCAACAGGGCGAGCCAGCGGAAGGAAATGTCCGGCCAGCGCGCTCCGCTCGAAAGTGACGCTTGGGTCGCAACGCGCGAGGCAGAATCGCCGGAGGGTGAGGCCATGGAATAAAAAAACGGAGGGCGCTTCGTAGACACCCTCCGTTTTTTGCTTCACTACTTCAACACAGAAGGCAAACCCGCTCTCAGTAACTGATCAGGGCAATCTGTTTTAGCACGCGGTCCTGTACGTTGGCCGGAAGCGGAGCATAGTCGAGGGAAGCGGCCATTTTCTCGCCGTCGGTAAACGCCCACTTGAGGAATTCCACGAGCTTCTTGCCCTTGGCCGCGTCCTTCTGCTGCTGATAGACCAGCAGCCAGGTGGCGCCGGCGATGGGATAGGCCTTCGCCCCGGGCGGGTTTACCATCGAGAACCGGAAGTCCGCTGGGATGGTCGCCGTGGCCAGCGCCTCGACCACGGACTCGATCGACGGCGTGATGTAGGCGCCGGAGAAGTTCTTCATGTCGGCATAGGGCAGACTGTTCTGCTTCGCGTAGGCGAGCTCGACATAGCCGATCGCACCGGGCGACTGCTTGACCTGGCCGGCAACACCGGCATTGCCCTTGCCGCCGAGACCCGCCGGCCAGTTGACCGAGGTATTCTTGCCGACCTTTTCCTTCCACTCGCTGCTGACGTTGCTGAGGTAGTCGGTGAAAATGTAGGACGTTCCGCTGCCGTCGGAGCGGTGCACGACCACGATGTCCTGGGCGGGCAGATCCACGCCACTGTTTTGCGCGGTAATCGCCGGATCATTCCACTTGGTGATCTTGCCAAGGTAGATGTTCGCCAGCGTGGCCCCATCGAGTTTCAGCTTCGGATTGCCGGGAAGATTGTAACTCACGACCACCGCACCGGCGACCGTCGGGATATGCCACAGCGTCCGCGGTGCCTTGGCGAGGTTCTCATCGGACATCGGACCGTCGGAAGCCCCGAAATCCACCGTCTCGGAGAGGATCTGTTTCTGGCCGCCGCCCGAGCCGATGCCTTGGTAGTTAAAGCGGACCGAGGTATCGACCTTCGAGTATTCGTCAAACCACTTGGTGTAAATGGGCTGGGGAAAGGTCGCCCCCGCGCCATTGATGAGCATCTGGGCGGAAGCCACGGTGGCCAAAACGCCGGTCAGGGCGAGTATGAGGAGTTTTTTCATACGAATCGTGTTTTTGGTTGAGTTGGAGGGATCAGAAGTTGACCTGCATCTGGCTGCGGACGCCGTCCGCCTTGGCGCTCGCGCTGCCGCCGGTGACGGTATCCTTGGACTCCGAGTGGATATAGCCGAGCTGGAGTTTCACGTCGTTGCTCTTGATGTACCAGTTGCAGCCGATGAACCACTCCGACATCTTGTTCATCGTGCCACCGCTGGGAGACGAGCGCGTGCCGTCACTGATGTTCACGCCACGTCCGTCTGAGTCGACGTAGCTGTAACGAACCACGGCTTCCCAGTCGCCGACCCGGTAGGCCGGCTGGATCATATAAGCAGTGGGACGCGCGTCGGTGGTTGCTGAGGCCCCGTGGTGGTCATCCGCCCAGAAATACTCACCCTCCAGGTCGAAGCCGCCCATGGTCCAGACACCGTAAAGGTTATAAACGGTGATGCCGTTGCCCTGGCCCACCGCGGATCCCGGACCACCCTGATCCGGCAGATAGCCGGCGGAGGCGCCAACCTTGTAGGTGCCGCCTGTGAACTTGCTGCCGTAACCGAGATTGCCCCAGACCGACGGCGTGTTGTTGGCTGCCGTACCAGAGCCCTGCACCCCGGGATCGGAATTGCCGTTCAACGAGGAAAACTCGTCGCGCTCGGAGTTGGTGACGGCGACCGTATAGGTCAAGCCGGAGTCGGCGCCTCCGAGATAAACGCCCGTGCGATAGCTGCCGGCCCCGAGACGGCGGCCGTTGTTGCTTTCCACAAAATACCGCGTCGCCGGCGAGCGCTCAATGGCCCGGAGGTTGCCGCTCGAAGTCACCCACTCCTCCAGGCCGATCGGCGCCTTGCGAAAACCGGCATCGATAAACAGCGCGTCGCTCTGCTTCCACTCGATGAACGCGGCATCGAAGCTCGCATTGGCGAAATCGTAATTCAGATTGCCGGTCCATCCGTTGCCAAAGTCGGCCTTGGCACCGAGATAGATGCGACGCAAAAGGAAATGCTCCGTTGGCACCGGATTGGCCGCGGCGCCGTTGATGCTCGCGCCGATGTCGGCAAACTGGACCTGGAAGCGACCGCTGATCGTGAGCTTCTTCAGGATCTTGTCGTTGCTGGTGGCGACATCCATGGCGGACTGACTTTGCGAGACCTCGGCCGCTATCTGCTTGGCGTCGGCATCCGTGAGGATGCCTTTCTTCACCAAGGCGTCGATCAGCGCCTTGCTGTCCTGGGCAAAGAGGGACGTTGCCCCCAGTGAGAGAAGGCCGGCGAGCGCCAGCCATTTTGATGGTAACTTGGCCATAAGAGCTTGGGTTGTGGGATTAGGATTTACGCGAACGCGCTTCGTGCGCGTTTCGTCCCCCTCAAGCTCTCAGACTTGTGTTACGGGAATATGGCGGTCGTGTTACGAGAGGGTGATTAAAATTCGCGGATCGCGCGTTGTGCTTCACCCCGGGCTTCTCACTCACTCATGACCAGCACGGGCCGCCCCGTGTCTTTGCCCGCTGCGCCGGCTACTCGTTCCGCCGCCAGATGACCGGCGGCCTGTCTCGCTCCGACGCCGGCACCGCGGATGGGGTGCCGGCCGGAACCGGGAATAGCAGGACCGTCTGGCCGCCGAGAGGCTCGGTCTCACCGACTACCGCAGCAGCTTTTTCAGCGGCTCCCGGATCGCGTCCGCCCAGATCTCGTAGCCCTTGGCGCTCGGATGCAGCAGATCGGGCATCACGTCCTTGGGAATGTTGCCGTCCGCGTCCAGGAACCGGTCGTTGATGTCGAGGAAGAAGACGTGCCGCCCGTCGTGCAGCTTCACCAGCGCGCGGTTCACCTCGGCCACCTGCGTCCGCTGCAGCGCGTCCTTTTCGCCGCGTGGAAAAATGGCGAGCAACAGGATCTTCGCTTCCGGAAACTTCGCCTGCAGCTCGCTGACGACCGCGGTGACGCCCTCGATGATCTCCGGCGGGGTGTTGCGCGGCGTTTTGCCGTCACGTTCGAGTCCGGTGTTGTTGGTGCCGATCA
>CAJAKX010000096.1 GCA_903940425.1 uncultured Opitutia bacterium
GCCCAACGGGGATGCGTTTCAGGGTCGAGGTTCCTGCGGGAGGACTTTGCGCTGGCATGGCAAGGGGAATGCGCCGGCGGTTTAAGTGAACCTCCTCCTTGGGGCAAGCCCCGAGGCATCTTCGCACAGCGGGCGACATTCATCCTCGGAGCCACCTGACATGTCGGCTGGTGGTTCGGGTTAGTGATTAACACGTCCCTGCCAACCTCTACAAAAGGGGCGAAACATGCCGGACGTTATCAGGTCCCAGCCGCCAGCCACGCGCTGCGCAACCTGTGACTAGTCACGTCACAAGTGCCCAGGCCGTTTTTCAATGGTCTTTGGCTTGCTGGAGCACCGCGGTCAGCGCTTGCTGGGCCGCGGGATCATTGGGCTGCAAGCGCAGCACCTCTGCAAACTGGGCAGCCGCGTCCTTCAGCCGCCTAGGCATCTTCGACCAAGCGAGGCCCAGATTGTAATGCGCTTCGACAGAATCCGGCTGCAGGCGCAACGCCTCTTGATATTGAACGATCGCGTCATTCAACCGCCCGGGCATCTGTGACCACGCGTTGCCCAGATTGTTGTGCGCCTCGACATAATCCGGCTTCAGTCGCAGCGCCTTTTCAAACTGGGCAGCTGCGTCATTCAACCGTCCTGACATCTGCGACCAAGCGATGCCCAGGTCGTTGTGCGCCTCGGCATAATCCGGCTGCAGGCGCAGCGCCTCTTCAAACTGGGCGATCGCGTCATTCAACCGCCCGGGCATCTGCGACCAGGCGAGGCCCAGATTATAATGTGCCTCGGGAGAATCCGGCTGCAGACGCAGCGCTTCCTCAAACTGGGCGATCGCGTGAGTCAGCCGCCCGGGCATCTTCGCCCAGGCGATGCCCAGGTTGGTATGCGCCTCGGCAGAATCCGGCTGCAGGCGCAGCGCCTCTTCATACTGGGCGATTGCATCATTCAGCCGTCCCGGCATTTTCGACCAGGCGTTGCCCAGGTTGTCATGCGCGTCGGCAGAATCTGGCTGCAGGCGCAGCGCCTCTTCAAACTGGGCGATCGCGTCATTCAACCGCCCTGGCAAATGTGACAAGGCGACGCCCAGGCTGTTGTGCGCCCGCTCGTTGTTCGGCCGCTTGGCCACCGTGTCGCTATAGATGGTCAGTTCACTGCGGTAATCCTCGTTGCGCTGGGCGGCGGCCAGGCCCAGGACGACGGCAACAACCGCAAAAACAGGCAAGATCCTGCGTCCGGCCAAGGCAAAGGCTCCGAGCACCGTGAACGCAGCGACACCCGCCAACGGCAAGTACATGCGGTTTTCCGCCATCGGTTGCGAGATGATCGGAACGATGCTGGAAGTCGGAGCCAGGATCAGAAAGAACCAGCAGGCTGCGAAGCCTGCTGCCGGCGACCGCCGCAATGCGACGACCGTGGCGGTCAGCAGCGAAGCCAGGACCAAGGCATAGGGCCAGACCTCGGACAGCCGCATGCCCGTGTACATCCCGTAGTCGAAAACCAGGGGATGCGGCCAGAAAGCGAGAAGGAGGTACTTCACAATTACGCGGCATTCGGTCAATCCATAGGCCCACCAAGCGGCGTCCGGGCCGAAACTCACGCCCCGGTTGTGCAGGCCGATCATAAGGTAGCCGAGAGGAAGCCACGTGGCGGCCAGCGCCACGTATAGAGGTCTATGTCGCCGCCAGGCGCCGGAAAAGCTGCCGGAGATGAACGTACGATCATAGAGGAACACCATGAGGGGCGCGGTGACGATCACCTCCTTGGTGGCAACGCCGGCCAGGCATGCCAGAACTGAGAGCGAGAACCAGATTAGGCGGTTGCCTTTATCGTCAGTCGTTCCGCCCCGTATGAAACAATAGAGCGTCAGTAAGTAAAATAATCCCATGAGCGACTCGGCCCGTTGGGACAGATAGGTCACCGATTCGGTTTGCACGGGGTGCCAGACCCAGATGG
Organism: uncultured Opitutia bacterium; assembly: GCA_903940425.1. Taxonomy (GTDB): domain Bacteria; phylum Verrucomicrobiota; class Verrucomicrobiia; order Opitutales; family Opitutaceae; genus Fen-1467. The sequence goes on from CAJAKX010000096.1 coordinate 1,948, forward strand.
CGCTGACTGCCAGGGCCAAAGAGTTGGCGACCGGGCCGAAGCGCCCCGCCAGAATGGGGCGCCGCAGGGTGCGTCGCACCACTGCAAACAGGGTCCAGCCGGCCAGCACGTGAATGAGCAGGTTGACCAGATGGTAGCCGAAGATCGCAGCGCCACCGACCGCGTAGTTCAAGGCATACGAAAGATTGAGCAGCGGCCTGCCTCCAATCATGGCGTTATTGGGAGGCGGCAACACCGGCGGAATGGGCCAGAGATGGCGGATGTATGGGTTGTCCGTGAGCCAGTGAGTGTCGTCGAGAAGCAGCGGAACGGAAAAGGTCCGGCTATAGACCGCGATCGCCCCGGCCGCGAGAATGGCTCCACCCACCAGCCGCAGCCAATCCGCGCGCCCAACGGGGATGCGTTTCAGGGTCGAGGTTCCTGCGGGAGGACTTTGCGC
>CAJAKX010000097.1 GCA_903940425.1 uncultured Opitutia bacterium
GGTGCGCGCACCCTGACGCAATCTGTTTGACCCCGCCCGCAACAACGACACCCCTTTTCTTTGAACCCTCGTCGAAGGTCGTTACGCAATTGATTCCCCCATGAAAAGAATCCTGTTCCTCGCGACGCTGTTTCTTACCACCACCGCCTGGGCCCAGAAATTTGAGGGACTGGCGCTGACCCCGCCGATGGGCTGGAACACCTGGAACACGTTCGCGGCAAACATCGACGAACATCTGGTCAAGGAAACCGCCCAGACCATGATCGACAACGGCATGCGCGACGCCGGCTATGTGTACATCGTCGTCGACGACTGCTGGGAGGCCAAGGACCGCGATGCCGACGGCAACATCGTGGCGGATCCCCTGAAGTTCCCGAGCGGGATGAAGGCGCTCGGAGACTTCCTGCACAGCAAGAGCTTCAAATTTGGCATCCATAATTGCGCAGGCACCGAGACGTGTGCGGGGTTCCCTAGAGGTCGGGGTCATGAATACCAAGACGCGCTGCGCTACGCCGCCTGGGGAGTCGATTTCCTCAAGTATGATTGGTGCAGCCACGGCACCGCGGACGCCCGCGAGACCTACAAAACCATGCGCGACGCGCTGCACAAGGCAGGCCGGCCGATCGTTTTCAGCCTGTGCGAATGGGGCCAGAACAAGCCGTGGGAGTGGGCCAAGGACGTGGGCCATCTCTGGCGCACCACGGGCGACATCATGGCTGGCTACGACAGCCGGCAGCGGTGGGAAAGCGGATGGAAGCTGATTCTGGACCAGCAGTACACGCTGGTTCCCTCCAACGGCCCGGATGGCATCGGCCAATACGCCGGGCCGGGCCATTGGAACGATCCCGACATGCTCGAAGTGGGCAACAAGGGTCTCACGCTGGCCGAATCGCGGGCGCATTTCAGCCTGTGGTGCATGATCGCGGCACCGCTGATCGCGGGCAATGACGTCCGGCACATGTCGAAAGAGGTGCATGACATCCTGACCGATAAGGACGTGATCGCCATCGACCAGGATCCGCTGGGCAAGCAGGGCTGGCGATTCCGGGCCGAGACCGGCCGCGAGATCTGGGTCCGGGAACTTTCGGGCGGCGACTGGGCCGTCTGCGTGCTCAACTCGGGGGCGACTGCCGCCGATCTCACCACCGATTGGTCCGCGATCCCAATCATCGACCGCGAATACGCTGTTCGCGACGTGTGGGCCAAGAAGAATCTCGGCACCACGCGCACCCCGCGAACCGACCACGTGGAATCACATGACGTGATGTTGTTCCGGCTGTCCCGGCTGCCCCCGCCGAGCGACGGCTGAGCCGGCTCAACTGCCCAGGCCGCTGACCTTGCGGGCGCGGGCGAGCACCTGGCCGGCCACGGTGCGGGCTCGGGTCGCGCCGTCGCGCAGCACCTGCTCGACATAATCGCGGTTGGCCACGAGTTCGGCCCGGCGGGCGCGGGCCGCGGCGAAATAATTCCAGCAATGCTCGAACAGCGCCTTCTTGAGGTCGCCGTAGCCCAGCCCCCCGGCGCGCAGCCGGTCCTCAAAGTCGGCGGCGATTCCCTTCGGCGCGACCAGCTTCAGCAACTGGAGGGCAATGTTCTTGTCGGCGTCGGGCTTCGGTTCCTGCGGTGTGCGGCTGTCCATGATGATCGACATGATTCGCTTCCGCATCACCTTCTCGTCGCCGAAAATTTCGATGGCGTTGCCGTAGCTCTTGCTCATCTTCTGGCCGTCGGTGCCGGGCACGGTGGCGACCTCCTCGCGGATGTCCGGCTCGGGCACGACGAACGTCTCGCCGTAGGTCTGGTTGAACTTGATGGCGATGTCGCGCGTCATCTCGACGTGCTGCTTCTGGTCCCGGCCGACCGGCACGAGGTTTGAGTCGTAGATGAGAATGTCGGCGGCCATGAGCACCGGATAGGCGAAGAGACCGAAGCTGGCCGCCACGCCCTTGGCCAGTTTGTCCTTGTAGCTGTGGGCGCGCTCCAGCAGCCCCATCGGCGTGAGCGAGCCGATGATCCACGTCAGCTCCGTCACCTCGGGCAGGTCGGACTGCCGGAAAAACACGCTCTTCTTGGGATCGAGTCCACACGCCAGAAAATCGATCGCCACGCCCTGCGTGTTGCGCCTGCGCTCGGCGGCGTCGGTGAGCGACGTCATCGAGTGGTAGTCGGCGATGAAATAATAGCACTCGCCCTGCGCCTGCAGCTCGATGGCCGGCTTCATCATGCCGAAATAGTTGCCGATGTGCAGCGCCCCGGAGGGCTGGATGCCGGAAAGGATCCTCA
>CAJAKX010000098.1 GCA_903940425.1 uncultured Opitutia bacterium
ACGACGAACCCCGGGCGCTGCTCCGCGCCATCCCCGGCGTCAAGCTCGTCGACATGGTCCACAACCGCGCCAATTCGGTCTGCTGTGGTGGCGGAGGAGGAGGCATGTGGCTGGACACGTTCTTCAAGGAAAAAGGCATGGAGCGTCTGTCCGAGCGGCGCGTGAAGGAAGCCATCGCCACGGGCGCCGACGTGCTGGCGGTGTCCTGTCCATACGAGATCTTCCGCTTTGAGGACGCGCTGAAGGTGGTCCCGCACGACAAGCCGATGATCGTGCGCGACGTGACCGAGCTGCTGGCCGAATCCCTGGGAGACTGAGCCATGTATACGCCCCAAAAACACGAACCCGTCCGCATCGGTTTCTACATCTGCCATTGCGGCACCAACATCGCCGGGATGGTGGACGTGCAGGCGGTGGCCAAATATGTCGCCACGCTCCCCAGCGTGGTCGTCTCGCGCGACTACAAGTACATGTGTTCGGATCCGGGCCAGGAGATGATCGTTCAGGACATCATCGAGAACCGCCTCAACCGTATCGTCGTGGCCGCATGCTCGCCGCTCCTGCATGAGCACACCTTCCGCGAGGCGACGCGCCGGGGCGGGCTGAACCCGTTCTTTTTCCAGATGGTCAACATCCGCGAGCACGACTCGTGGGTGCATACCGACCGCCAGCTGGCCACCCGCAAGGCGATGGCCCTCGCCCGCGCCGCCATTCAGCGCGTGCCGCTGCACAAGCCCCTCGAGGTGAAAAAGGTCCCCATCAACCCGAACGTGCTGGTCGTGGGCGGCGGCATCGCGGGCATCCACGCCGCGCTGGTCCTCGCCAACGCCGGCAAGCAGGTCTACCTCGTCGAGCGCGACCCCACCATCGGCGGGCACATGGCCAAGTTCGACAAGACCTTCCCGACGCTGGACTGCGCCATGTGCGTACTCTCGCCGAAGATGGCCGCCGCCGGCTCCCATCCGAACATCACCCTGTGGAGCTACTCCGAGGTCGTGAAAGTGGACGGCTACGTGGGCAACTTCAAGGTCACCGTCCGCCGCAAACCGCGGTATGTGCTGGAGGACCTCTGCACCGGCTGCCAGGAGTGCGTGGAGGCGTGCATCTACAAGGAGCCGAAGTTCCGCGACGAGTTCAACCTCGGCCTCGGCAAGCGCAAACCGATCTTCCTGCCGTTCCCGCAGGCCATTCCGCCGATCGCGCTCATCGATCCGGAGACCTGCATCGAACTCAAGACGGGCAGGTGCAAGAAGACGTGCGTGGCAGCCTGCGGCGACCGGAAGGCGATCGACTTCAAGCAGAAGGAGGAACTCAGGGAAATCACCGTCGGCACGATCATTGTCGCGACCGGCTTCCAGATCTTCGACGCGAAGCGCATCCCTTATTACGGCTACGGCATTTATCCGAACGTCTACAACGCGCTGGAAGTCGAGCGTCTCGTCAACGCCAGCGGCCCGACCGGCGGGGAAATCGTCCTGCGCAACGGCCAGGTGCCGAAGAAAGTCGCCATCATCCACTGCGTCGGCTCGCGCGACGA
>CAJAKX010000099.1 GCA_903940425.1 uncultured Opitutia bacterium
CACCGGCCGATCGCGCTGGTACCAGACGACCAGGTGATGCCGCAACGCATCCCCCAGCAACGGCGCCAGGCCAAGCCGCGTCGTGGTGCTTTCGTCGAGTCCGGTGAGGAACTCGCCGCACACTCGATGCCGTGGATAGCCATGCGCCTCGAACACCGTCACCGGCACGCCGGCACGCCGCAGGGCCAAGCCCAGCGAAAGGCCGGCCAGCCCGCCGCCGACGATCTCGATTGGCTGGAGGCGTTCGTTGCTCATGCCGGGATCCCCTTCGTTGCGCGGCGCCAGGCGATCATGCGGTACGCCCCGCGTCCCGTGGTGGCGCAGCGCCACGCCCATGAACCGGCATCGAGTCCGAGCAGCCGGGGCAGTTCATCGCCGAGAAACCCCGCCGCGATGCTGACATGGGCGTCGTGACGGGTGACGTGGTTGGCTCCGAACAGAGGGCTGAGCAGGCGGTACAGCCATTGCGACTGCCGCCGCCGCGCTGGCTCGCAGGCCAGGAGCAGGCGGGTGCGCGCCTGCAGTCTGGCCCCGAGTGCGCGCAGTTCGTCGGCGGTGAATTGATGAAAGATCAGGTTCCCGTACACTGTATCATAGTCGTCATGGCCGGCGAAGCTGCGCAAATCGGTGCGATGCCAGCGGGCGCCGGCCGGCCAGGCGTCGGGGGCCGGACAGACGTCGAGTCCGTCGACCTGCCAGCCCTGCCGCTGAAGCCGCAACGCCAGTTCGCCCGTGCCCGCACCCAGTTCGAGGATGGGGTCGGAGGGCCGGCCGTGCGCCCGCAGGGTCCGCGCCAGCCAGCGATGGTTGCCCATGAAGACATTGGTAAGCCGCAGATCGCGCCGGTTATGGCGCGCCTCGGGATGGTCATGAGGCAGCGCGTCAAGCAGCTCGGGTTGAACGATGCGGGTCGGCACAAGGGCACGTTGCGGAGGTCCGCGCAAACGTCAAACGGCGGTGTTGACGCGGCGGCGGAACGGCGCCGGTGGCTGCACATCCGGCTCGTCTTGGCGCCCAACCGCCGCTTATCTCCCGGGCATGAGTTCCGCGTCCGATCCCATCGATCTCGTGATGCAGGCTGCGCAGGCCTTTCCGCACCGTCCCTCCTGGGACGAGTATTTCATGGCCACGGCGGTGTTGATCGCCTCGCGTTCCAACTGCGAGCGGCTGCACGTCGGCTGCGTGGTGGTGACGGGCGGTGACCGCAAGAACCGCATTGTCGCCGCCGGTTACAACGGCTACCTGCCCGGCACGCCGCACACGTCGCACGTGCGCGACGGCCACGAGCAGGCCACCGTCCACGCCGAGCAGAACGCCGTCGCCGACGCCGCCCGCCGCGGCAGCAGTGTCGAGGGTTGCGTGGTCTACGTGACGCACTATCCCTGCGTCAACTGCGCCAAGATTCTCGCCGCCGCCGGCATCGCGGAGATCAAATACCACGAAGATTACAGCAACGACCCGCTGGTGTCCCAGATTCTCGATGACGCCGGCGTCAAGGTGACGAAGCTTTAGCCCGCCATGCCTGCCTGGGCCCCAATATTTTTAACCGGGAGCGTTGACGGCCGCATCGTTCCGGCGACCTTCTGACCATGCGCGAACGCGGAAAGGCCACCCTCAATCTGGCCGGCTCGCTGCTGCTGGCTCATCCGGCCATGCACGATCCGAATTTTCGCCGCTCGGTCGTGTTGCTTTCGTCGCATGGCGACGACGGCGCGATGGGCGTGGTGCTCAACCGGCCGCTCGGCAAGCAACTGGGCGACCTCAACGCGCAGTTTGCGGCGAGTCCGCTGGCGGGCGTGCCAGTCTACCAGGGCGGTCCGGTGCAGACCGGGCAGCTCATTCTCGCGGCCTGGCAGCCGCAGCCGCTGGAGTCCGGTTTCAGGTTCTTCTTCGGCATCGACGTCGACAAGGCCGAGACGCTGCAAGGAGGGGAGGGCGTACGCCTGCGGGCGTTTCTCGGCTATTCGGGCTGGTCGAAGGGACAGCTCGAAAACGAGTTGCGCCACAACACGTGGGTGATCACGCCGGTAAGCACCGAACTGCTCGAGCGCAACGAGGGGCAGGGTCTCTGGCGCGCGATCTTGGGTGGCTTGAGCCCCGAATGGAAACTCATGGCCGGCGAGCCGGAGGATTTGAGCGGTAACTGAACGCGTCCGCCGGAGACGACTGGGCGGCAAATCCATTCCGGCCAGTACGTTGGCGCTGCCGGACATTTGGTTTGACAGGTCCCGGCGCGAACCCTCACCTAATCGCCCCTTATGAAGGTCGTTTCGTCCCTTAAATCAGTCAAGAAGCGCCATCCGGACTGCCAGGTGGTCCGCCGCCGCGGCAAGGTCTACGTGATCAACAAGACCGACCCCCGCTACAAGGCGCGCCAGGGTTGAGCAACCCCTTACCTTTTTCCATCGTGAAACCCGAAGGCCATCCTGCGCTCAACAACGTCTGCTTCCTCGACGTTGCGACCGGCAAGCGTTTCCTCACGAAATCGACGATCAAGTCGAGTCGCAAGGAAACCATCGACGGAGTCGAATACTACATCATCCTGCGCGACGTGACCATGGATTCGCATCCCGCCTACACCGGCGAGAAACGTCTGGTCGACACCGCCGGGCGCGTCGAGAAGTTCACCTCGAAGTTCAAGCGCGGCGCGAAGACCGCCAAGAAATAATCCCGCTCGCATTCTTGCTGCAAAGCCCGCCGATCCCGGCGGGTTTTTTGTTTTTGGCATAGGTCGTATTGGTCCTACAGGACTTATGCTTTGTCAGCCGGCTTGACGCGGATTCGCCGCACGGTCTGAGTGACGCCCATCATGCGCATCCGCGCCTTTCAGGGACTGGTCCCGGTTGCCCGGCACGCCGCCGAGGTGGCCTGCGTGCCCTATGACGTCGTCAACGCCACCGAGGCCGCGGCGCTGGCCGCCGGCCGGCCGCGCAGCCTGCTGCACGTCAACCGCGCCGAGATCGACCTGCCGCCCGCCACCGATCCCTACAGCGACGCCGTCTACGCGAAGGCGCGTGAAAATTTCCTCCGGCTCCAGCGCGACGGCGCACTTGTCCGCGAAGCCGGGCCGTGTCTTTACGTCTACCAGCAGCAGATGGGCGCGCACCGCCAGCGGGGACTCGTGGCCGTCTGCCACGTGGAGGATTACGACGCCGGGCTCATCAAGAAACATGAGAAGACGCATCCGGACAAGGAGGACGACCGCACGCGGCTCATCGACACGTTGGGCGCCAACACTGGTCCCGTTTTTCTCACCTACCGCGATGAACCGGCCGTGACGGCGCTCGTCGCGGCGAAGGTGCGGGAGCAGCCGTTGTACGACTTCACCGCGCCTGACGGCATCCAGCACACGGCGTGGCGCATCGCCGGCGGCGCGGAGTGGATGCAGGCGTTCACTCGCGTGCCGCGGCTCTACATTGCCGACGGGCACCACCGCACGGCGAGCGCGGCCCGCGTCGCCCGTCTGCGCCGCGAGCGCAACCCGCGCCACACGGGCGCCGAGGACTACAACTGGTTCCTTTGCGTCATCTTTCCCGCCAGCGAGCTCAAGATTCTGCCCTACAACCGCGTCGTCCCCGACCTCAACGGGCATCCGCCCGCAGTGTTTCTGGAAAAAGTGCGCACTGTGTTCGGCCTCGAGGAGAACGCACCGCCGTCACCCGCCGCCCCCGGCCGTGTCAGCATGTATCTCGGCGGCCGGTGGCAGGGGCTGCGCTGCCCGGCCGATCCTGCGGCCGATCCGGTGGCGCGGCTCGACGTGAGCGTGCTGCAGAACCGGCTCCTTGGGCCCATCCTGGGCGTGGAGGATCCCCGCACCAGCAAGCGCCTTGATTTCGTCGGCGGAATCCGCGGACCGGATGAACTGGTGAAGCGCGTCAACGCCCGCGGCGGCGTGGCGTTTTCGCTGTTCCCCGTGAAGGTGGCGCAGCTCATGGACATCGCCGACGCCGGCCAGATCATGCCGCCCAAGAGCACCTGGTTTGAGCCGAAGCTCCGCTCGGGGTTGTTCATCCATACCTTCTGACTCTGCCGAAGCGGCCACCCACTGCGCGTGGTGGTTGACTTTGGCCGGCCGCCGTTGGAGATGGATGGCATCCGTCAAATCAGCCACCCTCAACCTCAGGAAAATCATATGCCACGCCGTCATTCTTTCATCGCGCTTATCCTCGCCGCACTGCTTGCGATTCCGCTCGCCGCGTTCGCCGCGGACAACCAGACGAAAGGCCCGAAGCCCGCCCACATCTCGCAGGGTAAGGAAGTGACGCTCGCGGACTACCTCGTGCCCGGCAAAACGACCGTGTTCGATTTCTACAGCGAGTATTGCCCGCCATGCCGAGCGATTGCGCCCCGTCTGGAGAATCTGCACATGACGCGCGCCGACATCGTCGTGGTCAAGGTGGACATCAACCGGCCCGGCGTGAAAGGGATCGATTGGAAGTCACCCGTCGCCCGGCAATACAAACTGGAGTCCATCCCGCACTTCAAGGTCTACGACCCGGACGGCAAGCTTCAGGCCGAGGGCGACGCGGCCTATGAGCTGGTCACGAGCTGGTTGAAGTAGCGCCCGCCCGGTCCGGGCGGTAGATTTGAGGCTATCCGAAAACCCTGCTGCGCTGCCCGGTGGAGGGCGTTCTGCTGGCCAGCAGAATCAGCGCCGCTCGGGCATTTGGCGGCTCTGCGGGCCCGCAGAGCGCGCCGCCCTCCAAGGTCTGACGGTTTTCGGATAGTCTCGCGACCGAGGGGCCATCGCTGAGGCGCAATCATGCAGTTGCCCTTTGAAATGAGCGCCGACTCGGTGCCACGCCGGGTGGAGCCCGCACTCCGTGCGGGCTGGGCGGCGTCCGCAGGAAAAAACCCGCACGGAGTGCGGGTTCCACCACGGCGGACTGAATCGTTCCGACTTGAACACAGCAGGCTCCAAGCATCCAGCCGCGCCGGGATTGTCATGCACCCCCGAATGTTTTCAGGGACATTGACCTGAACTGGCATTCGGATTGCATCGGCGTCTGCATGGATGCGTTGCCACCGCTGGCCGCTCTCGAAGCGGCGATTCCGCCCGCCCTCATCGTGCCTTTCGGCCTCCTGCTGGCGCTGATCGCGGTCATGCCGCTCACGCCGCCGAGGCTGAAACACTTTTGGGATCATTACTACCCGCACGCGGCCATCGGGCTGGGGCTGCTGGTCGTGGGGTTCTATCTGGTGAAACTGTCCGGCGGCGCGATCGTGGCGCGCACGCTGCACGAGTATTTCTCGTTCATCTGCCTCATCGGCTCGCTGTTCGTGGTGGCCGGCGGCATCCACCTCAAGGTGAAGGGCGAGGCCACGCCATGGGACAATGTCGTGTTCCTTGCGATCGGCGCGGTCGTGGCCAACCTCATCGGCACCACCGGCGCCTCGATGGTGCTCATCCGGCCGTGGATCCGGATGAACAAAATCCGCATCAGCGCCTTTCACATCGTCTTCTTCATTTTCATCGTCTCGAACTGCGGCGGCGCGCTCACCCCCATCGGCGATCCGCCGCTCTTCCTCGGCTACCTGCGTGGCGTGCCGTTCTTCTGGCTGCTCGACCACGTGATCGTGGAATGGTTGTTCACGATCGGGGCGATTCTCGCCGTGTTCTACGTGTTTGACCGGCGCAGTTTCCAGCATGCCCCGCGTGCCATCCAGGCGAAGATCAAGGAGCACGACACCTGGCGGTTTGAGGGCGGCATCAACCTGGTCTTCCTGCTGGTGATCATCGGCGCCGTGTTCCTGCCCGAGACCTTTTTCCTGCGCGAACTCGTGATGCTCGGCGCGGCGGTGGCCTCCTACCAACTCACCCCGAAGATTGTCCACGAGGAGAATCATTTCAGCTTCGGTCCGATCCGGGAGGTGGCGCTCCTGTTCCTCGGCATCTTCATGACCATGATGCCGGCGCTGGGCTACCTCGACCAGCATGGCAAGGAATTCGGCTTCACCCGTCCCGCCCAGTATTACTTTGCATCCGGCAGCCTGTCGTCCGTGCTCGACAACGCGCCGACCTACCTGAATTTCCTGCAGCTCGCCGAAGCCACGTTCGTGGACAGAGCCACGCTGCCGCAGAATGCGCAGGGGGAGATCGAGCCCCGCGCCGGCGTAAAGCAGATGATCGCGAGTGAGCACGCCAGGAGGTTCATCATTGCCGTCAGCCTGGGCTCGGTCTTCTTCGGCGCGATGACCTATATCGGCAACGGGCCCAACTTCATGGTGAAGTCGATCGCCGAGAATGCCGGGGTGAAGGTGCCGACCTTCTTCGGTTATGTCTTCAAATACAGCCTGCCGTTCCTGCTCCCGATCCTCGTCGCCGGGGGACTGCTGTTCCTGTAGCGCGGTCCGCGGGTGGGGCGATTTGTTGCGGGGCTATCCGGCAACCATCAGGACTTGGAGGGCGGCGCGCTGCTGGCCAGCAGAGTCGCCGGCCAATGCCCGAGCGGCGCTGATTCTGCTGGCCAGCAGAACGCCCTCCACCGGACAGCACAGCGGAGTTTTCGGATAGCGCGGACCGCGGCGGGGCTTATTTTGTTTTTGCAATCTCGACCGCGTAGACCTGCACCGCTCCGTGCATGTTGGAACGGAAGATGATCCATTTCATGTCGGGGGAGAAGGTCACGTTGGGTTCGAGCCGGTAGTCGTGCCGGGACATGTTCACCAGGCGCTCCGCCTTGAAAAACCTGGGATCGATCAGGCTGGTGGAATTGGGATTCTTGATGCCGGCGACATCCGGAATCCGTTCCGGTCGGAACAGGTAAATCCATTTTCCATCCCTGGCGTGGGCCACCATCTCACTGTCCCCGCCGTCGCCGGCGAAGAGCTTCCCGTCGGGTGACACGTTGAAGTGCACCGACCACTCATCGCGCTGCAGGTGATACCAGGTTCTCCGCCCGGTCGCGATTTCACAGCCGGCGACCCAGAAGTCCTCGCCCCGTGGCGTCTGCAGGTCGTACCAGATGGTTTGGCCGTCGGTGCTGAAGAATTCATGCCCGGCAATTTCCATGTTCATGGTGCGCGTGTGGATTTTCGTCAGGCCGGTCCCGTCGGCGCGGATCGTCCAGACCCGATCCACCTCGTGCCAGGGGCCTTCGTGACAGAACATGATGAGGCCGGGATCGGTGGGTGAAAACTGCAGGTGGTTGAGCCACTCGCGCTCCTGGTAGACATCCTTCAACTCGCCGGTCCGGGTGTTGAGGGTGAAGATCACATGCGGCGGCCCCGCATGGATCGCTGCGAGCGCCTCATGCAGCCGCACCTCCTTGGCCTCCGCGTAGACCAGCGGGTTCCCGTCAGGCCCCAGCGCCTCGTAATTGGCCTGCTGGAAGCGGGGATCGGCGTCCGCCACCCAGCCTCCCGGACCGGGATTCCGTAAGCCGGCGAGGGACAGCCGCCGCGTGCCACCCTCGACGTACGAACCCAGCAGCAGCGTTTCATCCGCATTGAGTGAGGCGACGGACCGGCCAGGGGGGAGTTTCGCGATCTCCCGCGTTTTCCCGGTGTTCACCTCGGCCGCATAAACGACCGCCTCGTTCACAGTCTCCTTGGTGCCATCCGCCTTGGTGACCTCCCGCGACGTCCGCTTCGTGTAGTAGACGTCACCCGTTTTCCGCCCGGTGACGAGCACGTTGACGGGCCCTTCGACGATCCGCTCGATCGCGCGGGTCTCGAGGTTGATCGTGGCGATCCCCCGGTCCCGGGTCGTCACAACCAGCTTTTTGCCGTCGGCCGTGTAGGCGTTCTGGTGAAAATACAGGCTGGCTGTGCCCGGCTCGCGGGAAAGCCGGATCACCCGGTGGCCGGTATCGGGATCGATCCACTCCGTCGGAGGTTCGGCGGCGGCGGGCACCGGTGGATTCGTGTCGGCGGCGAGCAGGTGGCGGCTCGTCAGACCCGGGATCAGGAGTAGTCCGGCCACCGTGAGGAGACCTGATAGTGGCAGGCGATAAAGGCGCAGGGGAGACATCTTGGAAGGCATGTTATTTACGATCAGTGGCGGGAGCGAATCCGAATTGATTTATTGCACTCGTCCAGTTTGCCAGTCATCGCATGGCGCCGGACTTTACAGTCAACCCCAACTCATCTTTGACGCGCGGCATCGAAGCGGTATTTTGGACGCCACTTCCCCTCCACTTATTGCCCTGATGAACCCGATTACCTCAATGTTCTGTTTTCCTCCTATGCGCATCCCCCGATTGCTGGCCGGTCTCACGACGATCGGCCTGTTGCTTGGCGCGTCCGCCCGGGCCCAGGACGGTGCGGCCCGCCCGCCCCCGCCCGCCGCTACGCCCGCCATTTTCAGCGGCAGCCAGATGGCTTCCGAATACCCCGTCCCGTATCGCACGCCCACGGTCGAGGAGATCACCGGCGTGATGAATCGCGTGCGTGACTACCAGGAGAACGCCAGCCTGATGCGCATCGTCAACCGCAAGACGCGGGAGGAGATCACCGATCTCGGCACGCCCCATCCCGACGCCGTGCTTGATCGCGGTGAGAACAACGCCTTTCCCCTGATCGGCTACGAGGAAGGCGTGACCTATGCCGGCATGCTGCTGGCCGCGGAGGTCACCGGCGACGCGCGCTTCACCGAGTTCACGGCGAAGCGGTTTCAGTTCGCGGCCGACCGGCTGCCGTTTTTCCGGATGCAATATCAGGCGAATCTGGCCGCCGCCGCCGGGGCCGGCCCCCTCGTTCCCGGCACCATGCCCACGCCCGCGCAGTTTCGGCGCTTTGAGTTTCGCAACCTGGTCGACCCCCAGACGCTGGATGACGCCGGCGCCATGTGCGCGGCGATGATCAAGGCGCGGCGCGCCGGTGTCGGACCCGATCTGCTGCCGGTGATCAACCTCTACATCGAGCACATCACCCACAAACAGTTCCGCCTGGCCGATGGCACGCTGGCCCGCACCAACCCGCAGCCGGAAACGCTGTGGCTGGACGACATGTATATGAGCATCCCCGCGCTGGCGCAGATGGGAAAACTCACCGGCGAAGGCCGTTACTACGATGATGCCGTCCGGCAGGTGCTGCAGTTCTCCGCCCGGATGTTCAACCGGCAAAAGGGCCTCTATATGCACGGCTGGTCCTCCAACACGCCCGATCATCCCGAGTTCTACTGGGGCCGCGCCAACGGCTGGGCGGCCATGGCCATGGTTGAGCTGCTGGAGGTGCTGCCCGAGGATCATCCCCGGCGCGCCGAGGTGCTCGACCAGTTCCGCGCCCATCTCCGCGGTCTGGCCGCCTGCCAGGCGGACGGCGGACTCTGGCATCAGTTGCTCGACCGTCCGGATTCGTATCTCGAGACCTCCGCCTCGGCGATGTATGTCTTCAGCATGGCGCGCGCGATCAACCGCGGCTGGGTGAGCCCCGTGGCCTACGGTCCGGCGGCGCAGCTCGGCTGGAACGCCGTGGCCGCGAAGGTCAACGCCAAGGGGCAGGTGGAGGACACCTGCGTCGGCACGGGCATGGCGTTCGATCCCATGTATTATTATCACCGGCCGCGGAGCCCGCTGGCGCAGCACGGCTACGGCCCGGTGCTGATGGCGGGGGCGGAGATGATCAAGCTGCTGAAGAACGACCGTTTCACCATCGCCACGGGCATCATCCAGTACATTCCCAAAAACCCGAAGCCGTAGGTCGGTTTAACCACGAAGGGCACGAAGGGCACGAAGGGCACGAAGTTCGATCCTTGGAGGGCGAGGTCCGAGAAGGACTCGCGACTCCTGTCGGAGCTCTTGCCGAGCCGTGGATGGATTTTCACCACTAAGGACACGAAGGGCACGAAGGCCGGGCCGAGCATGAACGGTCAGTAGGAGCCTGCTTGCAGGCGATCATTCCTTGGAGGGCCCGGCGCCCGCCTGCGCACTGCTTCGGCGAGGCAAGCCGTCCGGGCCTCTCTTGAATCACGGCGGGCACAGCGGCCCGCCCTCCAACTGATCTTTCCTCACACGAAGTTCGCGAAGGACGCGAATTCCCGTTTGCCAAAGCCCGCCGCCGCTCGCATCGTGGCGGCATGAGCACCGCACAGGAGATCAAGGGCGCCATCGACCAGCTTCCGGTGGAGGAGCGGGCGAAGCTCATCGCCGAACTCTGCGGCTGGACCGACGATGATTGGGACCGGCGGATGAAGGCCGATGCCGCCGCGGGCAGGTTTGACGCGTTGAACGAAGACGCGGCCGACGCCTACCGGGCGGGGCAAACCCAGCCGCTCGACGAAGGTCGTGAGAATCCCTAGTCGCGGCACGCCTGAATTCTGGCGCCTCTACCGCGCGTTGCCAGCCGACGCGCGCGCCATTGCCCGCAAGAACTACCGGCTTTGGCAGATCAACGCCTTTCATCCCTCGCTGCATTTCAAGCCCATCGGCAGGCTCAACTGGTCGGTGCGCGTCGGCGAACACTACCGGGCCATCGGTCGATTCCTTGGTGGCGAAGTGGTTTGGCAATGGATCGGCTCACACGCCGATTATGATAAGCGCTTCTGAATTTTCCACCCGGGCCGCTGCCAGGATTCGGAGGGATCTTTTCTCACGCGAAGCTCGCGAATGACGCGAAGCAGGCGGCGTCACCGTTCCTGGTTCGGACACGCATCGCCGGCTGCTTGTTTAGAGTTTCAGCCTGACCCCGTCCGCTCTCTCCCGCGTCACCTGGTTTGAATTGCGTCACGTTCCTGCCGACCGCTTCAAGCTGCCCGGCCACGTCAATTCCGAGACGGGTGACCTTGGGCCTGCGCAACCCGGCCATTGTGCGCACGGCGTAGGGCGTGCCTCTCAGGAAGTGCCAATCAAGTGGATTTACGGACGCCGCACGAATTCTTATCAAAACCTCATCGTCCTTGGGGTTGGGTTTTGCGACCTCCGTGAACTGCAGAACATCCGGGGGTCCGTATTCCGTGTAGACGATCGCCTTCATGAGTCTTGCTGGAGATTATTTCGAGCGGGTCGTTTTTGGTATAGTTCCCGACAGCCTGCCCGCGAAGTTTGTGAAACCTAATGTTACGGTGGGCCGCGCCGGAGCGGCGTGACGCCCGACGTCGGCTCTAGCGCATGGTTCGGTTCTCCTGTGATCAATGGTGACGCCGAGCAATCGCAAGGGCGATTCCGAGCAGCGCACAGACCAAAGTAACCACAGTCAATATACGCGCCCACAACGGGGGTTTAGTGGGCTCTCTTATCGTGTTCACGTTTCGAGTCTCAACTGACTGTGAACCGTGCATGTTTATACGTCAACGGCGACCTCTGTTTCATCGGTCGAACAGTGTTTATGCCACGGGCTGGCGGCATATCACTTTGGAGATCCATGTGGTAGTTGGTAATATCCGTGACCATCCGTGGTTCACAAAACTCACCCCTGCCGGCCATAGCTTCAGCGACGGCTGGCCTTCGCGCCTTCGCGTGAGACACAAAAAACCCGCAGCGGAGGCTGCGGGTTGGAGAAAGAGGCTGGTGAACGATCGTCAGGCCTTCTGAACGAGGCCGGCCTTGATGGCCTTGACCGAAACCCACACGCGCTTGGTGCTGCCATTGGCCAGCTTGATGCGGACGTGCTGCAGGTTGGGCCGGAACTGGCGGCGCGTAATGCTCGTCACGTGCGTGCCGATGCCGCCGCTCTTCTTGCTCTGGCCCCTGCGGTTGACGATGTTGCCTTTGACGGGCCTTCTGCCGGTGATAAAACAAATTCGTGCCATGGGATTTGCGGTGAAGGGGTCGGAGTAAAGACCCGCTCCCCCGGGAAGCAAGGGAAAACTGGGTTTTGGGCTGGCGCTGGACCTCCAGGCAATCTGCCTGGATTCAGAAACCAGGAAGCCATGATTCCCTATCCTGGTTTCTTGGCTTCTGAATGAAAGAACCTTGGCGGCTTTGCGTGAGGTTGAAATGCCGCTTCATGCGCGCTAGTTCCGTCGCGCCCAAAGCACCTGGAACCTCTGCCCCATGTTGCCAGGATGAAGAAGCTGCATCACGCCGAGCTTGCGCCCGCTGAAGCGGCCCGCCTCGGCGGCGGTCAGCCTGCTGAGG
>CAJAKX010000100.1 GCA_903940425.1 uncultured Opitutia bacterium
CCACGTCGCGCACGATCATTGGCTTCTCGTGCGGGATGACTTTCAGGGCGTCCTCGAAGCGGAAAATCTCGTACGGGCAGGACACCGCCAGCACGTCGGCGCCCGTGGCGATGGCTTCCTTCACGCGCCGCTCGGACAGGCGCTCCATGCCTTTCTCCTTGAAGAACGTGTCCAGCCACATGCCGCCGCCCCCGCCACCACAGCAGATCGAATTGGCGCGGTTGTGGACCATGTCGACGAGCTTGACG
The DNA here is from genome assembly GCA_903940425.1 of uncultured Opitutia bacterium. Lineage (GTDB taxonomy): Bacteria > Verrucomicrobiota > Verrucomicrobiia > Opitutales > Opitutaceae > Fen-1467. Next base: position 249 of record CAJAKX010000100.1, read on the forward strand.
CCGGGGATGGCGCGGAGCAGCGCCCGGGGTTCGTCGTACATCCCGGCCCGGCGGCCGAGGCAGCATGAGTCGTGGTAGGTGACGGTGTAATTCAGTTTCTTGGTCAGCTTCGGCTTGAGTTGCTCCAGCTTCTCCACGAGCAGCATGTGGTTGTGGTCGACCCGGTAGTTGAAGCCATACATCGGGTAACGGATGCGGAAGGCGTTGTAGGCATGGGCGTCGCCGGTGATGATCCGGTTGAAGCGGTACTTCTTGAAGATCTCCATGTTGTAGTCGGTGAGCGTCTCGAACAGTCCCGACTCCCAAGTGAGCTGGCCGCAGTCGCCGGCGCATTTCTCCTCGTTGCCGAGGATGGCAAAATCGATACCTAGGGCGTTCAGGAGCTTCGCCATGGCGCGGCTGTTGTCCTGACCGCGGGGGTAGTAGGCGGTGTAGCATTCCACGAACCACAGCACATCCACCGGACGCTGGAGTTCAGCCATGACGGGCACGGGAACCTTGGAGGTGGTTTTCCACGCCACCCGCTTGCGCGAGGATTCGCCCATCGGATTGCCGTAGCGGAGGATGTTCTGCAGCGTTTTCTGCAACTCGGCGGGGATGGCGGGGTGGTTGATGAGGGTCTGCTCCTTCACCAACGGCAGGAGCACGTCGGACAGGCGGATGCCGCGCGGACACTTGGCCATGCAGGCGTAGCAAGCCACGCAGCGCAGCATGCTGTCGGACTTGAAGACCTCCTCAATCCGGCCGCGGCGCAGCATGTTGATGATGCGGCGGGGGGGGTATTCCATGTACTCGCCATAAGGGCAGGTGCCCGCGCACGTGCCGCATTGGATGCAGGTGAGGATGCGTTTGCCGTCAGGAGTCTGGAGAACCGTTTCGAGGGTAGCTCCTTTTTGCTCCAGTTCGGGTTCGAGCATTACAGCCATGGCAGGGTCCTTTCGTGGTAATCAACCGGATAAAAAGGGTAGCACCGTCCCGGGGAATCCGCTCCGCATCCTTTGGCGAGCATTGCGCACATACGGTGGACGGGCGAGGGGGAATGAACCGCGCGGACGGGTCGTGGTCGGCCTCTCGGACCTCGGGTTGGGGCGGTGCCGGTCGGTTTGGCTTGTGGAGGGCGGGTTTGTTTAGCCTTCCATCGCGTCGGTTACGAGTTCGGCAATGTCCCGGACGGTGATCTTCCCTTCGTTGCCCGTGGTCTTGACCGCGTCGCGGAACATGGCGAGGTCCTTCGGACAAGCGACGACAAAGGTGGGCACGTCCACCAGTGACGCCGCTTCTTTCAGCCGGTTCTCGGCGGGGCGTTCCTTGATGTCGGGAGTGTCTTCCATCCAGATCCGGCCGCCGCCTGCGCCGCAACAATAGCTCCGGTCGCGCGTGCGCGGCATCTCGACGACCTCCAGGCCGAGCGCGCGCAGCACGCGGCGGGGCGGCTCGTAGACACCGTTGTAGCGCCCCAAATAGCAGGGATCGTGGTAGGTCGCGCGTCCGGTGAGTTTCTTCTTGAGCGGCAGCCGGCCGGCCTGGAGCAGTTCGTCCAGCACCTCGGTGTAGTGCTGCACGGTGACACCATTGCCCTCGAACTGGTATTCGTTCTTGAGCGTGTTGAGGGAGTGCGGGTCCGTGGTGATGATGATCTTGCGGCCGTTCTTCCACTGGACCTTGCCGAAAGCGTCGAGGTTCTTGCCGCGGAGCACCTCGAAGAGACCCTCTTCACCCACGCGGCGCACGTCATTGCCGGAGTTGCGCTCACCTTCGTAGAGGAGGCCGAAGTCCATGCCGGCCTGCTGGAAAATTTTCGCCGTGGCCTGGGTGATTTCGAGCATGCGCGGATCGTAGGAAGCGTAGTCGCCCACGAACCAGACGCAGTCCACCGGCTCCTTGCGGGCGTCCTTGATCTTGGCAGGCAGACCCTGCGCCCATTTGGCGCGCATGCGATCGGACTTGTTGAAAGAGTTGCCGTAGCGGTTGAGACTGTTGAGCGCGTCCTGCACGGTTTTGTTCATCGTGCCTTGGCTCACCAAATAGCGGCGCAGGTCCACGATGGCGCGCGGCTGCTCGATGAAGACCGGGCACACTTCCTCGCACGCGCGGCAGGTGGTGCAGGCCCACAGTTCGTCGGCGGAGATGACCTGCTCGTCATGTAACGTCGCCGCAACCGGGGCCGGCGCGGCCGTCGCCGCCTGGGCCGCTGCTTCGGCGGTGGCAGGCTGGCCGTTGCCATTGACCCTGGCCGCCTTGAGCAACGCGTCGTCGAGTTTCAGCACAAGGTTCTTCGGCGAGAGCTTCGAGCCGCTGGCGTACGCGGGGCATTGGTCCTGACAGCGTCCGCACCAGGTGCAGGCGTCAAACTGCAGCAGTTGGCGCCAGGTAAATTCGTTGATCCGGGCCACGCCGGCCGGCTCCGCCACTGGCAACGCGCCCACGGGGCCGAGATTGCGCAGGTAGATACTGATCGCCGACGAAACCAGGTGGAACGCCTTCGAACACGGCACCAGCGCGATGAAGGCGAAGGCCAGCAAGGCGTGCAGGCACCAGAAGAAGAAGTGGGTGCCCTTCAGCTTCTCCGGCGACATTCCGCGAAAAGCCCCGGCCAGAAAGTTTCCGACCGGCGACCAATGCGCCCACGGCACTGGGGACGCCGCCAGCCGCAATGCTTCCACCACCAAACCCGTCCCTGCGATCAGGAAGAGAATCATCAGCAGGTAGAACGAATCGAGTGGGAAAGTCGGATAGAGGAGGTTCTTGAGCCGCTCCGGCTTCAGCACGTAGCGCCGATAGAACGCCAAGGCGAGACCCACGATCAGCGCCAAGCCGAGCAGATCGAGGCTCAACTTGTAGCCGAGGTAGAAGTTTCCCCGGAGGAATTGCCACTTGAACAGCAGGTAGCCGATGTCCTGGTCCAGCGTGGCCAGAGCCGTGCCGATGAAAAGCACACCCATGCCGAAGAAGATGGCCAGGTGCATCAGCAAGGCGTAGCGATCCGACGCCAGCCGCCCTTGGAACAGGGCGAACTTGATGCACGCCTTGATCCGCTCTGGCACCGCTTTCACGACCGACTCCGGCTTGCCCAGCCGCCATTGCCTGACGTGCCGCCACACGCCGTAGGCGAAGATGAGCACGGTGAGGCCGCCCAACGCGTAGCAGGCGTATTCCGCCCACTGGTAGTGCTCGTGGATGTTGTAGAGGATCGGCCGGATTGGTTCCATTGCTCGCTCCTGGCTACTTTGTCTTCTTCTTCTCCACCGCCTCCTTCAATAATTCGATGATCTCAAGGCAATCCGCGTTCGCCCCGTAATGCGCGACGTCGAAGATCGGCGCCTTCGGGTCAGTGTTGATGGCCACGATCAACTGCGCGCCTTTCATTCCTTCGCAGTGTTCGGGCGCCCCGCTGATGCCTAGGGCCAGATAGAGCTTCGGCGCCACGCTCATGCCGGACTTGCCGACCTGCCGGCTCAGCGGCAGCCAGCCCTGATCGATCACCGGTCGCGAGGCGCACACGGCGCCGCCCAAGGTCTTGGCCAGATCTTCGGCGAGCGAGATATTATCCGCGTTTTGGACTCCCCGTCCCACCGCGACCAGCACGCTCTGCTTCGTGATGTCCACGTCGCTGGTGTCGGGCTCGATGTATCGCTTGAAGACGACCTTCGGGCTGCCGGGCGGCACGGCCACCTTTTCCACCGGCGGCGTTTTGTCACTCCGGCCCGCCTCGGCGGGGAACGCGCCGGGATAGATGCTGACGATGCCTTTGCCGTCCGCCAGTTTCACGTCGGAGAGGATCTTTCCGCTAAACAACTGGCTGGTGAGCACGAGGGAACCACCTTCGACGCGGGCCCCCTTGCAGAAATTCACGAACGGCACCTTCATGCGGGCCGACAGCTGCACCCCCAGGCCAAAAGAGGCATTGGTGCCGCCTAGGAGCACCAGCGAGGCCTGCTTCTGGGCCATGAGCTGCTGCAGCAGGGGGACAATCACCTCAGCCGATGCTTGTTCCAAGCTTGGTTCGTCCGCCAGCAGCACGCTGTCGGCTGCGCCCAGCCGGGTGGCGAGCGCCGCCACGTTTTTGCCCAGCAACACCGCATGAACCTGTCCTCCCTGTGCCGCGGCGACTTTGCGGCCGACGCCCAGCATTTCAAAGGTGATGTCGGCCATCGTGCCCTTCAGGTGCTCCACCAAAACGAGAATTCCAGTACTCATGTTTCCTCCGGTGAAGTTAAGGGTTAGATGATGCCGCGTTCGGCCAGCAGGCTGGCGATCCGCACGGCGATGTCCTCCGGCGTGCCTTCCAACATCTGGGCCCGGCCGGCGACTTCCGGTTTATACATCCGCTCCACGGCAAGGGCCTTGGCCGATTCGGGCGGCGCGATGTCCGCGGTTTCGATCTTGGCCGACTTCATCACGGCGCGCACCTTGGCCACCGGCACGTAACGCGGCGGCTTTTCGGCGGACTGGATGCCCAGCACCGCGGGCAGTGTCACCTCGAACTCCCCGCGCATTCCGCCGGAAAATTCCTTGAGCACAACCACCTTGCCGTTGACCGGCGAGACGCTGCTCACCACGCCCACATAAGGCAGGCTGAGCGCCTCACCCAGATAGGCGGCCACCTCGCCTTCAAGATCATCAATCGCCTGCGAACCAGGCAGCACGAGCGTATCCGGCGTGATCTGGCCGCCGCCGGACGCAAGGAAAGTCGCAAACATCCTGGCCGTGGCAACGGTGCCCAGGCTGGCTTGGTCCGCCGGAATCTTCACCGCGCGGTCGGCGCCCTTGGCCAGTGCCATGAACAGGGCATCGTCCACTTCCGGCGCGTCCAGAGCGACGACCGTGACCTTGCCGCCGGCCCTCTCTTTCAAGAGGAGCGCCTCTTCCAGCGCGTGTTCGTCCGGATCGTTGAGTTTGAAGCGGAGGTACTCTGAATCCAGCGACTTGCCATCACTGGCTATGTTCAATTCCTCCACCGTATCGGGTACCATCTTCAGCAGCACAAATAGGTTCATATGCTGAATAGGATTGGTTGGGTTGACGGACTGCTATACGTCGTCAGAGGCTGACGCATAACGGGTTGGGGGCTCCTCGTTTATCTCGATTCGTTGCCGTATAGTCAAATTCCTCCACGGGAACGCAGAGGGAAGAAGCCACGGATGGCCTCCCGAAACGTAAACTAATGCCTCTTGCCTCGACCTGCCTCCAAGGGCTTGGCTTTCCGGCCCTTGCTGTCCGGCCCCGGGAACGCTGGCTCACGAGACTGCTGCGCAGGTTCGTTCCAAAGCTAAGGTCAACTCCCTGGCTTGAGCGGTGACGCGATCGACGGCAGTGGTGACGGCCTGTTGGACGGCGGGGGTCAGGTCGGTGCCCAGGGTGAAGGGGTCATTGACCTCGATTGCAAAGATGCGGACTTGTCGGGGCATGGGCAGGCCGAGCAGATTGCCCAAGGCCAGGGTTTCGCCGACACCGAGGAAGTGGGGCGAGGTCGTGAGCACGGTGGAGAGTTCCTCTGGGCCGATCTCGTGGAGGTGGCCCGGCGGGGCCCGACCGGTCTGCACGGCATCGACCAGCACCACGGCCTCGCGGCCGGCGATCTCGTCGAGGAGCGCCAGACCCATCTCGGTGGTCGCCCTGACCTCGATGTCCGGCTCGCCGGCGAGACGTTCACGCACGGCCGCCGCGACGAGCAGCCCGACGGCATCGTCGGAGAGGATGTCGTTACCTAAGCCGAGGACGAGGACGGGGGAGGGCATCGGAGGACGGAGAACAGCAACGTGGGGGGCGGGGGGTCAGTCTTGGACGAGCTGGTGGAGGAGCTGGCGGTGGTGGTTGAAGATGGA
>CAJAKX010000101.1 GCA_903940425.1 uncultured Opitutia bacterium
CGCAAATCCGGGATGCGTTTCAAGGTCGAGGTTCCTGCGGGGGGACTTTGCGCTGGCATGGCACGCGGAATGCGCCGGCTGTCTAGGTGAATCGCCTCCTCGCGGCAAGCCCCGAGGCATGGAGGCACACTTCACCGAGGCCAGTTGTTCAATGGTCTGCGGCTTGCTGGAGCGTCGCGGCCAGCGCTTGCTGAGCCGCGGGATCATCGGGCTTCAGTCGCAGTTCCTCGCGGAAGGCTGCTTCCGCCGCAGGCAGATTCCCCAGATGAAACCAAGTCACACCAAGATTGTGCCATCCCGGTGCGAAATCCGGCTTCAGGCGTAGCGCCGCTTCAAACTGGGCGATCGCGTCATTCAGACGCCCCGGACTCTGCGACCACGCGAGGCCCAGATTAATATGCGCCTTGGCATAATCCGGCTTCAGACGCAGCGCCGCTTCATACTGGGCGATCGCCTCATTCAGATGTCCCGGCATCTTCGACCAAACGTTGCCCAAGTTGTTATGCGCCTCGGCATCTTCTGGCTGCAGGCGCAGCGCCGTTTCGAACTGAGCGACTGCGTCATCCAGACGCCCCGGCATCTGCGACCAGGCGAGGCCCAGATTATTGTGCGCCCCGGCATAATCCGGCTGCAGGCGCAGCGCCTCTTCAAATTGGTCAATCGCATCGTTCAGCCGCCCGGGCATCTGTGACCAGGCGAGGCCCAGATTGTTGTGCGCCCCGGCATAATCCGGCTGCAGACGCAGCGCCTCTTCAAATTGGTCAATCGCATCATGCAGACGTCCCGGCATTTGCGCCAATGCGCCGCCCAGGTTGTTGTGCGCCCCGGCATAATCCGGCTGCAGACGCAGCGCCTCTTCATACTGGGCGATCGCGTCATCCAGACGTCCCGGCAGCTGCGACCAGGCGTTGCCCAGGTTGTTGTGCGTTTCGGCATAATCCGGCCGCAGGCGCAGCGCCTCTTCATACTGAACGATCGCGCCATTCAGACGCCCGGGCAGCTGCGACCAGGCGAGGCCCAGATTATTGTGCGCGTCGGCATAATCCGGCTTCAGGCGCAGCGCTTCTTCATACTGGGCGATCGCGTCATCCAGCCGCCCGGGTATCTTCGACCAAGCGTCTCCCAGATTGACGAGTGCTCGCTCGTTGTTCGGCCGCTTGGCCACCGTGTCGCTCCAGAGGCCCTGTTCGCTGCGGTAATCCTGATTGCGTTGATCCGAGGCCAGGCCCAATCCAGCGGCAACGACGGCGAAAATCGGCAGGCTCCAGCGCCCGGCCAAGGCAAAGGCTCCGAGCACCGCGAACGCCATCACACCGGCCAACGGCAGGTACAGCCGATTCTCCGCCATCGGTTGACCAGCTACTGGAATGATGCTCGAGGTCGGAGCCAGGATCAGAAAATACCAGCAGGCCGCAAAGCCCGCCGCCGGCCATCGCCGCAGCGCGACGATCACGAACGTCAGCAGCGAGGTCAGAACGACGACATAAGGCCAGAGTTCGGTCAGCGGAGTGGCCGCGAACATCCCGTAGTCGAAAATCAGGGGATGCGGCCAGAAAGCCAGAAGCAGGTACTTCACCATGACCCGGCATTCGGTCAATCCATAGGCCCACCAGGCAACCCCCTCGCCGAGACCCACGCCCCGCGCGTGCAGGCCGGTCATGAGGAAGCCCAATGGAATCCACGTGGCGGCAAGCGCAAGGTACAGCGCCCAGTGCCGGCGCCACGCCTCGCGGAAGCCCCCTGCGATGAACGTGCGATCGTAGAGGAACACCATCAAGGGCGCGGTGACCATCACCTCCTTGGTCGCAACGCCTGCCAGGCATGCCAGCGTTGAAAGCGAGAACCAGCCCCGGCAGCCGGTCTTGTTGTCCGCCTCTTCTCCACGCACGAAGCAATAGAGCGTCAGCAGGTAGAACAACCCCATGAGCGATTCGGCCCGTTGGGAGAGATAGGTCACCGATTCGGTCTGCACGGGGTGCCAGGTCCAGAGCGCGCTGACGGCCAGGGCCAGGGAAGTCGCAACCGGACTGAAGCGTTCCGCGAGAATCGGGCGCCGCAGCGTGCGACGCACCAGCGCAAACAAAGTCCAGCCGGCCAGCACGTGAATGATCAGGTTGACCAGATGGTAGCCGAAGACCGCATTGCCGCCGAACGCGTAGTTCACCGCATACGAGAGATTGAGCAGCGGCCTCCCTCCGACCCCGGCATCATTGGGAGGTGTCAATGCCGGCCAAAGCGGCCACAGCCGGTGGATCGACAGGTTGTCCGCGATCGAAGGCTTGTCGTCGAGCAGCAGCGGAACGAAGAAGGTCCGGCTATAGACCGCGATCGCCCCGGCCGCGAGAATGGCGCCGCCCATCAACCCCGGCCAATCGACGCGGCGAACGGGGATGTGTCCTGGAGTCGAGCTCCCCACTGCAGGGCTTTGCGCTGGCATGGCCGGCGACTGCGATCGCCGCGGTCTTCTCATGGTTGGGAAGCCCGGATACGCTCCAGGATTTTCCGGGCCGTCTCATTCCCGGGCTGAAGCCGCAAGACCGTTTCAAGGTGTGCCGTGGCCTCATCGCCGCGTCCTGGTATCTGGAGCAACGCGACCGCCATGTTAAAATGGGCCGCGGCATCATCCGGTTTCAAGCGCAGTGCCGCTTCATACTGGGCGATCGCTTCCCGCGTCCGGCCCTCGGCGTTGAGGGCATTCCCGAGATTGTTATGCGCCTCGGCGTAATCGGGCTTCAGGCGCAGCGCTTCTTCATACTGGGCAATCGCGTCATTCGAGCGCCCGGGCCTGTGTGCCCAAGCGAGGCCCAGGTTGTAATGTGCCTCGGCAAAATCGGGCTTCAGGCGCAAAGCTTCTTCATATTGGACGATTGCCTCCTGGCTCCGGCCCCCGTCGCCAAGGGCATTCCCGAGATTGTAATGCGCCTGGGCATCATCCGGCTTCAAACGCAGCGCTTCTTCATATTGGGCAATGGCGTCATTCAACCGCCCGGGTATCTTCTCCAGGGCAAAACCAAGATCGGCATGCGTCTGGGCATCATCCGGCTTCAGGCGCAGGGCTTCTTCATACTGGACGATTGCCTCCTGGATCCGGCCCTCGGAATTCAGGGCATTCCCCAGATTGTCATGTGCCTCGGCAAGATCGGGCTTCAGGCGCAGCGCCGCTTCATACTGGACGATTGCCTCCTGGATCCGGCCCTCGGCGTTCAAGGCACTTCCCAGATTATTATGTGCCACGGCAATACCCGGTTTCAGGCGCAGCACTTCTTCATACTGGGCGATTGCCTCCCGTGTCCGGCCCTCGTCGTTGAAGGCTTTGCCCAAGTTGTTGTGCGCCTCGGTAAGATCCGGATTCAAGCGCAGCGCTTCTTCATACCGGGCGATCGCGTCATCCAGCCGCCCGGGTATCTTCGACCAAGCGTCTCCCAGACAGACGAGCGCCCGCTCGTTGTTCGGCCGCTTGGCCACCGTGTCGCGCCAGATGGTCAGTTCACTCCGGTAATCCTCATTGCGCCGTGCAGTGAGCAGGCCCAGTCCGAGCGCCAACGCTGCAAACACGATCCAGCAATGTCGCCTGACCACCGCCTGAATCCCGATCGCAGCAAGCGTCATTACCGCTGCCAGCGGGAGATACATCCGATGTTCAACGATCATTTGCATCCGACCGGGCATGACGCTCGTAGGTGCAAGGATCACGAAGAACCAGGCGCCCAGAAAACCCGGTACCGGCCGACGCCACAGCGCGACCAGCACCGCCACCGCCAGCCCCAATACGACCAGCGCGTACAGCGCGACCGCCGCCGGGCGGCTCGCCCAGAAGGCGCCATATTCAAACACAAGCGGATGGGGCCACACCGACAGCCACAGATAGCGGGTGACCGCCTCGAACTGGGTCAACCAGTATGCCCACGGCGTGACGTCAATGTTGAAGCCGGACGTGCCGCTGCGATCCCAGCCGGCGCCCGCCACCAGACCGGCCAGCGGCAGCCAGGTTGCCGCCAGTGCCGCGTGCAGTCCCCAGCGACGGCGCCAGGCTTCCCGAAACGAGCCCGCCACAAACGTCCGGTCATAGAGCAGCACGATCAGCGGCGCGGAAACCATCACCTCCTTGGTGGCCATGCCGAGGAGGCAGGCGGCAACGCAGAGGGCAAACCAGGGGCGCTGGCGACCGTCCGCTTCAGCCCCGCGGATAAAGCAATACAAGGTGACCAGGTAGAATAGCCCCATGAGCGACTCCGCGCGCTGGATGATGTAGGTCACCGATTCGGTCTGCAGGGGGTGCAGCGCCCAGAGCAAAGCTGCAGAGAAAGCGATGAGAGCGGCCGCGGGATCTTTCCGCCGCGCGAGCGTGCGCCGGACGATTCCGAAAAGAGCCAGCCCGGCCAGAACATGGATCGCCAGGTTGAAGGCATGATAACTCCACACCGCGGTCCCACTGATGGCATGGTTGAACGCCAGGGATAGATTCAGGATGGGCCGTCCGCTCGCGGTCGTGTTGATCGGGGGCCAAAACGCGGTGCTCCAGTGCCGGATCGTCGAGTTATTGGCGATGGCGTCGATGTCGTCGAAGAGCATCGGCACGGAAAAGGTCCGGCGATAGGCCGCGATCGCCCCGGCCGCGAGAATGACGCCACCGACCAGCCGCAGCCAATTTGCGCGCAAATCCGGGATGCGTTTCAAGGTCGAGGTTCCTGCGGGGGGACTTTGCGCTGGCATGGCACGCGGAATGCGCCGGCTGTCTAGGTGAATCGCCTCCTCGCGGCAAGCCCCGAGGCATGGAGGCACACTTCACCGAGGC
>CAJAKX010000102.1 GCA_903940425.1 uncultured Opitutia bacterium
CCAATCACGAGCCCACCGAGGACACCGCCCGCCTCCATGCCCTGCGCGATTCCCTGGCCCGGGTGATCAAACCGGCGCCGCCACCGGCCGTCTGATACCGGATAGCCCGGCCCAGCTTGGCGGCAGTCTCCGCCTGTCCGGTAACAAAGAATCCGGTGTGGAAATCCCCGCGCTGATCCTCAAACTGCCCCGGCGTGGAAAAACAACCATCAATCGGGGCCACCTCTCCGGTTTCCGGCCTGCCCGCCGAAGCCGTGGCGAAGGCGGGTCTCCAAAATCCGGAATCGGCTGATGCCCGCGTCCTGCCGGTCCTTTATCGGATCGCCGCACTCATCGGCGGGACCGGGGACCCGCATGCCGCACTCCAGACCATCCTGGGCGAGCTGGTTGCCTTTTTCCATGCCACCAGCGGCTCGATCGGGTTGCTCAATCCGGACACGGGCAAACTCGAAATGGAAATCCGCCACGGCCCGTCGCCCGGCATCGAGGACGTCGCCCTCCGCCTCGGCCAGGGCATCACGGGCTGGGTGGCCTTCCACGGCCGGCCGCAGCTCGTGCCGGATGTCGCCGCCGATCCGCGTTACATCGCCCTGCGGCCGGAGGTCCGCTGCGAAATGGCGGCGCCCATGGAGGCGCAGGGCCAGGTCATCGGCGTCATCAACCTCGATAGTGATGTGCTCGGCGGGTTCACCGGGGCCGATCTGGCGCTCCTCGTCCGCCTGACCGCCGAGGCGACGACCGTCGTGCAGCGCCTCTGGCAGTTCCGCCAGTTGCAGGACAAGGCCCGCCAGCTGGAGACGCTCATCACCATCGGCCAGTCGCTCGTCTCCAAACTCGAGGAGCAGGAACTCTTTGACACCGTGACCCGCGAGGCGCGGCAGATCATGAGCATGCGCCTGTGCGCCCTCTACCTGCACGATTCCGCGCGGGGCACGGCGCGCCTCGTGTCGGTTTCCGGCCCGGGGACCCCGCCGGCGGGAGGCGCGGGCGGCCCCCCCCTGCCCAAGGACGACCTGCCGCTCGAGCACTGCCTCGTCGCCACCGTCCTCCATACGCGGCGGCAGATCGAATTCCACAATGTCCAGAGCCCGGAGTACGCCGACGTCATCGACGTGCCGCGCCATGAAAGCCTTCATTCGCTGCTGGCGGCGCCGCTGCTCTTTGAAAACGAGGCCATCGGCGTGCTTGGCGTGTTCACCGAGAAGCCGCACCGTTTCAACAACGACGAGAAGCGCCTCCTCGGCGCCCTGGCCAGCCTTGGCGCCGTGGCGATCCAGAACTCGCGCCTCTACACCCGCGTGTTCCAGAGCGAGGAGTCGCTGCGCAAGAGCGAGCGGCTCACCACCCTCGGCCTCCTCGCCGCGGAGATCGCCCACGAAATCCGCAATCCCCTCACGGTCATCAAACTGCTCTACGGCTACCTCAACCTCGATTTCCCGGAGGACGACCCGCGCCGGAAGGACACGCAGGTCATCGGCGAAAAGCTCGACCAGCTGGAGGCCATCGTCACCCGCGTGCTCAGTTTCGCCAAGGCGCCCGCCAGCCTGCATTCCCGCTGGTCCGTGGCCGAGATCATCGAGGACACCATCGTTCTCATCCGGCTCAAGCTTGCGCAGGGCAAGATTCACCTGCACTTCCCGCCGCCCGCCCAGCCGTTCATCATCGACGGCCACAAGGGGCAGCTCCAGCAGGTGATGCTCAACCTGCTGCTCAACTCTATGCAGGTCATGCCGGACGGCGGCGACATCACCATCCGCTGCGCCGCCGCGGATCGCGGCGGCGTGCCGGTCGTGATCATCGACATTGCCGACACCGGCCGCGGCATCCCCGAGGCGATTCGCGGCCGGATCTTCGACTCCTTCCTCACCGGCCGGCCCGACGGCACCGGACTCGGTCTGGCCATCGTGGAGCGCATCCTGCACAGCCATCACGGCGACATCGCCGTGCTCAGCACCAGCCCGCAGGGCACCACCATGCGCGTCACGCTGCCGCTGGCCCGGCAGTAGCGGCACCCTCGCCAAAGCCCGCGACAAGTCTAGCGCCCTCGCCGCTTGGCGCCTTGGCGGCTTTGCGTGAGACCGGCCTTTCTTTCGCTCACGCCAAGGCGCAGAGCACGCGAAGGAGCCGCAACTCGCTGCTTCTTTTGCGAGCTCCTGTTGAACCGCCTGCCTCCGCGCCTGACTATCCGGTTTCCGGTATCCGCTATCGGATATCAGAACTCCGGTATCCGGTATCCGCTTTCCGGTATCGGGTCACTCGTCGAGCTCGACGTTCCAGTAGGCGAGATCGAGGAAATCCTTCCACATTTCGCGGTGCTGCGCGCCGAGCACGAGCGAGATGACCGGCCGCCACTTGGGCCGCACCGGCTTGCGGATGAGGCGGAGGCCGGCCTCGTGCGGCAGGCGGTTCGCCTTGCGCGTGTTGCACCGCACGCACGAGCACACGATGTTCTCCCACGTCGTGCGACCGCCGTAGTGGCGTGGAATGACGTGGTCGAGATTCAGCTCCTCCCGGTGAAAATGCCCGCCGCAGTACTGGCAGTGGTTGCGGTCGCGCTCGAAGACGTTGTTGCGCGTGAGCTTCAGCTCCTTGCAGGGCAGCTTGTCAAAAAAGGTCAGCAGGATGACGCGCGGCAGCCGGATCGTGTGGCGCACGGTGTGCACCGCCTCCACCGCGGAAAGCGGCGGGTTGTAGCGGGAGAAGTCGATCCAGTCCATCATGGAGAACACCCGGAAATCGTCCTCGTAGTGGTGCACGACGCTGGCGTGCCCGCGCGCGAGCAGCGCGAAGGCGCGGCGGGCGCCGATCACATTCACCGCCTGCCAGAGGCGGTTGAGGACCAGCACCGGTTGGTCGAGCGCAAGTTCCATGACGGAGACCGGAGGTAGCCGTCGCGCCGCATCCTGTCAAGCAAGGCGCGGGGGCGGAAATACCGGTTCCCGGTTTCCGAAACTCTTCCTGGATTCCTAGCTTCCGAATTAAATTTCCCGACTGTGCGCCGGGTCAGGCGACCACG
>CAJAKX010000103.1 GCA_903940425.1 uncultured Opitutia bacterium
CTGATCGTGCTCGGCACGGGGGAGAAACGCTTTGAAGACGCGCTCCGCGAGCTGGCCGCGGCTTATCCCCGGAAAATCGCGCTCAGCATGCGGCACGACGAGCAGATGAGCCATTTGATCGAGGCGGGCGCGGATTTCTTCCTCATGCCGTCGCACTTCGAGCCCTGTGGACTGAACCAGATGTACAGCCAGGCCTATGGCACGGTGCCGGTCGTGACGCGCGTCGGCGGCTTCGTCGACACGGTCACGGACATTGACGAGCAACCGGCGGACGGCACGGGCATCCTCTGTCAGCCGGCCGCGGCCGACTTCATCACGGCGCTGCAGCGGGCGATCCAGCTTTACGCGGACCGGGATCGCCTGATCGAGGTGATCAAGCGCGGCATGACGCGCGACTTCAGCTGGCAGAAGGCGGCGGCCGCTTACGAGCAGTTGTACCAGGACACGATCTGATACCGCCGCGTCCGCGGCGGCCGGTCACAGGGGCGGAAGGTCCTCCATCGTCGGGGCGGCGGACTGGCGACGCCGCCACAAGGCCTCGGCGGTGAACAGCCCCAGCGCCGCCCAGACGCAGGCAAAGGTGATCAGGCGGGTGGTCGTGACCGGTTCATGATACAGCGCGGTGCCGAGCACAAAGCTCAGACTCGGCGAGAGGTACTGGATGAAACCCACCGTGCTCAACGGCAGCCGCCGCGCGGCGTGGGAGAACCACAGCAGCGGCAGCGCCGTCACCACGCCGCAGCCCATCAGGAAGGCCGAGGCATGCAGGTCGTGAAATCCGAACGCCGCCGTGCCGGCGATTTTCTGCCGCGCCAGCCAGGCCAGCGCCAGCGGCGTCATCGCCAGCGTCTCGAAGAACAGGCCGGGCAGCGAGTCAAGGTGGGATTTCTTCCGCAGCGCACCGTAGAGGCCGAACGAGCCGCAGAGCCCGAGCGCCACCCACGGCATCCCCGCCCGCGCCACCAGCGCCTGGCCCACGCCCGCCGCGGCGACCGCCACCGCCACCCACTGCAGGGGACGCAGCCGCTCGCGAAAAAACGCCAGCCCCACGAGCAGGTTGACCAGCGGCATGAGGAAATAACCGAGGCTGGTATCCACGACCCGGCCGGAGTTCACCGCCCAGATGTACAGGCCCCAGTTCACCGACACCGCGGCGCCGGACAGGGCGGCCCAGCCGAGGGAGTGGGCGGTCCAGTGCCGGCGGATGTCAGGCCAACTGCGTTCCCACGTCAGCAAAACCATCACAAAGAGCAGCGACCACACCACCCGGTGGGCCACCATCTCGCCGGCGGGCACATCCGGGAGCTGCTTCCAATAAACGGGCAGCAGCCCCCACGCCGTGAAGCACGCCAGCGCCGCCGCCAGGCCGCCGGCCCGCCGCCGGGCTTCATCGGCGGTCCGGGATGAAGCCGGCCCGGACGGAGTATCCTGGCTTGCGGTCGGCATCCGGTGATTAACGAACGGATCGCGGAACGCATGCAATATCGGAGCGGACGCAGTCGGGCATGAAGCCCGACCTGCATAAACCGACCCACCACCGGCGCCGGTGTCGCGGCTTGGAAATTTCCCGCGGACTGTCATCCTGCCGGCATGAAGCTGGCCGTTGCCGGTGCCTCGGGTTTCGTGGGAAGCGCGCTCGTGCGGCGGCTGCAGGCCGGGGGCCATGTCGTCCTGCGGTTCGTGCGGCGGCCCGCCGCACAACCGGAGGAGATCGCCTGGCATCCCGCCTCGGGCGAGGTGGAGCAGCGCGAATTACTGGAGGGAATCGACGGCGTCGTGAATCTCGCCGGATCCAATCTGGCCGCCGGCCGGTGGACGGAGGCGCGCAAGGAGGAAATCGTGCGCAGCCGCGTCGGGAGCACCCGCGCGCTGGTGGCGGTGATGGCGCACCTCAACCACAAACCGCGGGTGTTCGTGAGCGCGTCGGCCGTCGGTTACTACGGCCACCGCGGCGAGGAGGAGCTCACGGAAGCGAGCCGCGCGGGCGGGGGATTCCTGCCGGATCTTTGCCATGCGTGGGAGGAGGAGGCGCGGATCGCCGAGTCCGTCGGCATCCGGACCGCCATCCTGCGCCTCGGACTCGTGCTGGGGCCCGGCGGCGGCGTCCTCGCGAAGCTGCGGCCGGTGTTTCGCGCGGGTTTCGGCGGGAGGCTCGGCGACGGGCGGCAATGGATGAGCTGGATCGCGCTCGACGATCTGCTGGACGCGCTGCTGCTCGGATTGACCGACGCGCGTTTGAGCGGGCCCATCAACGCGGTCGCGCCCGGGGCGGTGCGCAACGCCGAGTTCACCCGGGCGCTGGCCCGCGCCGTGGGCCATCACACGTTCGCGCCCGTGCCGGCGTTTGTGTTGCGGGCGATGTTCCAGGAGCTGGCCGACGAAATGCTGCTGGCGAGCACGCGGGTGCGGCCGCAACGCCTGCTGGAGGCGGGGTTCAGCTTCGCTTATCCGGAGCTGGAGGGAGCGATGCGCGCGGCGCTTGCGGAAGAATGACGTTCCCGGGTTGGTGCCGGCGGCCGCGCGGAAAATCGGGTAGGGTCTAATTTGCCTTGTCATCGCGAGTCCGGTTCTGCTGGCCAGCAGAACCGGCGTGGCGATCCAGCTAGATGGATGTCAAACTGTCGGCCATCGGCCTCGGTAGCTTCGTCACCTGCATTCACGGGCTCCTCGCAATGACAAACAAGGACACCACCGAAAATCGCGATCTGAAAGCCTGCCGGGACGCCCAGGCCGGCCGGGGGAAACACCCCGGGTGGTGCGCGGCGCGGGCGTGGGCGCGGATTGATTTTTCACTCGCAGGAGGACCTGGGTGGCCGGGAATTTTCCCGGGGTGGGGCGGAACCCGTGACCCTGCTTCCGACTGCCCGGGAGACACTGGGGAAATCCACCCAGCATGGTCTGGGTGATTTCTCATCCGGCGCCGGGAGCCGCAACGGGCCGGGCTGGGCACGGCACGGGGTGCGATTAAGGGATGACAGGCAGTGATTTGAGGGGGAGGCCGTCTACCGGAAAAACGCCGTGGCGGTTACTCTGGCGGCATGATGATTCTCCCTCCTGCCCGCCGAAGTCTCCTCGTGAGCACCGCATTGCTCGCGCTGGCGCTGGCGGCGAACGTGCGGGCGGGGAACATGACCTACGACGCGGCGGTATCCGACGCGCTCACGGTGGCCGCGCAAAGTCCGGAACTGAGCGTGATGCGGATCGCCGGCGAGTCGATGCTTCCGTTCTTCGGCGACGACGCCGTGGTGGTGGTGAAGAAGATCGACGCCGCCCGGCTGCGCACCGGCATGATCGCGGTCTACGTGAACCGGTTTGGCGAGAAGATCGCGCATCGCGTGATCGCCCCGGTCGCCGGCGGCTGGCAGGTCAAAGGCTACAACAACGACGCGGCCGACAGCACCGTGGTCAACGGCAGCAACCTGCTCGGCGTCGTTTACGCCACTTTCTACTCCGCCGGGCGCACACCGGTCGCGATCGCCGCGGCGATTCTCCCGGCCATCGAGACGGTCTACGCCGCGCCGGCGAAGTGATGGGGGTAAAGGTTGGACCCCGCGCTCCGCGCCGGTTGATCCCCACGGAGTGCGGGCTCCCCCCCATCAGTCTCCTGCCTTTGGATCGGTCTGGGACGTGTCTTCAAACCGTCATGTCACTCTGCTGGCCAGCAGAGCGACAGGAGAGTCTATCCGAAAACCTTGCTGCGCTGCCCGGTGGAGGGCGCTGCGATGTCAGCGCCGCTCGGGCATTTGGCGGCTCTGCGGGCCCGCAGAGCGCGCCGCACTCCAAGTTTTGACGGTTTTCGGATAGCCTGTAGCCAGAGGCGAACTGACCCACCGCCGGACAATTCCGGGCTTCCCACGCCGGACGCCGCTGCTATGGTGGCCGCCTTCATGCAGAGAACGCTGATCATTTTCAAACCCGACTGCCTGGACCAGCGGCACGTGGGCAATGTGATCGACCGCTTCGAGCAGGCGGGCTTCACCATCGTGGGCTGCAAGATGACCCGGCTCGCGCCGGCGCTCCTGCGCGCACATTACGCCCACGTGGCGGACAAGCCGTTTTATCCGGCGCTGGAGGCGTTCATGGCCTCGCGCCCGGTGATCGTCATGGCGCTTGAGGGCGAGAACGTGGTGCAGCGCGTGCGCGACCTGCTGGGTCCGACCGACTCACGCAAGGCCGCCCCGGGCACCATCCGCGGCGATTTCGGCACCGACGTCACGATCAACGTGGCGCACGCCTCGGACAGCGCGGCGAACGCGCGGATCGAGCTGGCGCGCTTCTTCGCGCCCGGCGAGCTGTACGAGGTGAAGGGCTGATCGGACTCGGCGTTCTTTGCGACCTTGGTGCAAGAAACGCCTTGTCGCCGCTTTTTTCCTTGAGATTCCGCGCGCCGGCCCAAAATTCGCACGCTTCGCTGGCCCTCATCGTCTAGAGGTTTAGGACAGGAGATTCTCAATCTTCAAACCGGGGTTCGATTCCCCGTGGGGGCGCCA
>CAJAKX010000104.1 GCA_903940425.1 uncultured Opitutia bacterium
AAGCCGCCACTGACCTCTGATCTCTGTTCTCTGACCTCGGTTATGTCTTTTGACACCGTCATTGCCGTTGAGGGTCTCTCCAAGCGCTACCGGCTCGGGCGCGCCGCGCGGCACGACACCTTGCGCGACGCGCTCAGTCATCGCCTTAAAAACTTGCCCCGCCTCCTGCAGCGTTCAAGGCGGGGTGACGAGATCTCCGACGAATTCTGGGCGCTGCGCGACGTGACGTTTGAAGTGAAACGCGGCGAAGTCGTCGGCATCATCGGCCGCAACGGTGCGGGCAAATCGACCCTCCTCAAAATCCTTTCCCGCATCACTGAACCCACGACAGGCCGCGTAACCCTGCAGGGCCGCGTCGCCTCGCTGCTGGAGGTCGGCACCGGCTTCCATCCGGAATTGACCGGCCGGGAGAACGTCTTCCTCAACGGCGCGATCCTCGGCATGTCGCGCGCGGAAATCCTCCGGAAATTCGATGAAATCGTGGCGTTCGCCGAGGTGGACAAGTTTCTGGACACGCCGGTGAAACACTATTCCAGCGGCATGTACGTGCGTCTCGCTTTCGCCGTTGCGGCGCATCTGGAGCCCGAGATCCTCATCGTCGACGAGGTGCTCGCCGTGGGCGACATCGCATTCCAGAAGAAATGTTTGGACCGCATGCGCGTGATCTCTACCGAGGAGAAGCGCACTGTACTGCTGGTATCTCACAACCTCAGCGCCGTGCTCCAACTCTGCACCAAGGCGGTGTACCTCGCAGGCGGCCGGCTGGCCGGTTATGGCCTTCCTCCGGACATCGTGCACAGTTACTTCGGTTCGATGAGTCCCCCCGCCGCGACCGCCGATCTGTCAGCCCGTAGCCGCCCCGGCAACCTTCGCGCCCAAGCCCGCCTGCTCTCCGCACGAGTTGCTGGGCCGGCCGAGCAAACGCTGTGGCAGACCCCGTTTGGCGAGAAAATCGCGCTTGAGTTCAGGGTCCGTGTTGCGAAGCGACTGGATTTTTTTGAAATCGGATTAGGCCTTTTCAATCTTCAAGGCTTCGAAGTCTGTTCCAGCCTGAGCTCGTGGACTAAGCGGATCGGCCCTCTTGAGCCGGGCGACTACCGCGTCGAGGTGCGCTACCCCGATTTACCTCTCGTTCCCGGTACCTACCGATTCGGCGTCGGCCTCCGTTCCGAACGCGATGTGGAAGACTATCTGCCTGAAGCCTTCGACCTTGAGATCGTGCATTCGCCGCATTCCGCGCGCGAACACTTCTCTACCATCCGCGGTGCACTCGCGGTCGATATCACCACCACCGTTAGCCGGATCGCTGATTCCGCATGATCACCCGCCTCAAAAACGCCCTTCGGGGCACATTGCTCGGCTGGAAAAAACACCCGCCTGTCGCTGGTCGCAATTGGCATCCTACGTGGCTACCGCTCGACATTCCCTTTGGTCGCGAGTCCGAAGCCCATCCCCATTCGCCGGAGGAGCGCGCCGAACTCTTCCTCGCCCACAACACCGGATCGACCGAGATCGAGACGCTGAACTGGCTGCACGCCACAATCTGCCTCACCAAGGCCACCTGCATTCTCGAAACT
This sequence comes from uncultured Opitutia bacterium, assembly GCA_903940425.1. Classification (GTDB taxonomy): domain Bacteria; phylum Verrucomicrobiota; class Verrucomicrobiia; order Opitutales; family Opitutaceae; genus Fen-1467. The sequence continues at coordinate 1,578 of CAJAKX010000104.1, forward strand.
GGCTCCCTCGATGGTCTCGGTACAATCGCACTCGCCGCCGCTTGTCGCGACAACGGTTTGGGCAAGGTTCACTCGGTGGAGATCGACCCCGCCGCCTGCGAAAGGCTCGTCTCCCGCATGCAGCGTTACGGCTTGGCTAACTATGTCGAGGTGCACTGTTCCGGTTCACTCGAGTTTCTCCAAAAAACCGACCTCGTTTTCGACTTCGGTTTCTTCGACAGTTTGTGCGACATCCGTGCGGAAGAATACTGCATCTGTCTTGACCGAAAAATCATCCAGGGTATTGCCGCTTTCCACGATACGTCGGCTCACCGCACTAAGAGCCTGCTTAATGACCCTCCTGTTGCCGTCCACAACGAATATCGCCGCAAAATACACGAACTAGCGCGGGATCCGCGCAACTCAGGCTATTTCGAGCACATACTCTCGCGCGGTCTCTTCGTCATCTTCCCGGAGCCGGCCGCGCCGCCACCCCCGCCTGAAACCCACTGCCTCGCATCCGTCGAGCCCTGAGCAATTCGTCCCTTTGTACATTCTAGAGCAGCCACGATTTGGCTCCACCACCATGGGAAAACGAGATTCGCGCACCGCCTGTACGACTGGATTTTATCGGCGCTTCGCGCGGCGCATAAATAACCTACTGGGAAAAAATACCACTGTTGAGAGCGAAGTTGCGGCATTGGAGACGAAAGCCCAGTCGCTCGGGGCACGCGTCCAGTATCTCATGGATATCGACCCCAAGTCATGGTGGTACCCCAAGGGACTGGCGGACCGGTTCGGGGGATTTCATCCGCCCGGCGAGACGCGCGCCCTGACGCAATGCTTCCCGGGAGACTCGGTAAGAGCGGACATGCTCACCCTGCTGCTCCGTGAGATCACAGTACATGCGGTGCCTGGGGCAATGGCCGAACTGGGCGTGTATCGGGGTGCCTCGGCGCGCCTGCTGCATCACTATTGCCCCGAGAGGAAACTATACCTGTTCGATACCTTCGCCGGGTTCACCGCAGCCGACTTGACCAAGGAATCGATGTCGGTCGGGTACAATCAAACCTCGCAGTTTGCCGACACAAACGTTGCCTTGGTGCTGCGGGCCATCGGGCCGCGGACTCCAAACGTCGCTCCTGTGCCCGGCTCGTTTCCCGATTCGATCACCCCGGAGATTAAAAGCGAAGCCTTCGCCTTTGTGCATCTGGACGTCGATCTCGAAGCGCCCACCCGTTCGGGATTGGAGTTTTTTTGGCCCCGTTTGAACTCCGGCGGCTTTCTGGTGGTGCACGATTACAACGAATGGCCCGGTGTGCGCAT
>CAJAKX010000105.1 GCA_903940425.1 uncultured Opitutia bacterium
AGCTTGCCGTCGCCCAGGCCAAACGCCGCGGTATGCGCGTCTGGCTGGTCGACGAGGGCAAATATCCGAGCGGTTTCGCCGGTGGCAAATTCAGCGCGGAGCGTCCCGACCTTCGCATGCAGGCCCTCGTGGTCGGGGAACGGATCGAGGTGGCCGCCGGGGAGACCCTCGTCCGCAAACTGGCGCCGGAGACCGTGGGTGCGCTGGCCGTCAATCAGGCGGACAAGAGCAGCCGGACACTCGCCACCGGCGCCGGGGAATTGCAATGGACCGCCCCGGAGGGGAAATGGGAGGTTCTCATCATCCAGCATGCCTTCCGGAGTTCGCCGACGCGCGCCGTCAACAATCTGACCCGGGGCAAGGACGACAAAAACTCGCTGGAGGATTATCTGAATCCGGCGGCGACGCGGCAGTTCCTCGCCTGGACTCACGAACAGTACCAAAAATACGTGGGCGCGGAGTTTGGAGAAACCGTGCTGGGTTTCCGCGGTGACGAGCCGGACTATTCGATCAACGGCATTCCGTGGACCCCGGCGATTTTTACCGAATTCGAGCAGCGGAAGGGCTACGACGCGCGGCCGTATGTCGCCTCGTTTTTCGCGCCCCATCCGACGGAGGAGCAGCAACGGGTGAAGGCGGACTACTGGGACGTGTGGTCGGACCTGTTCCGCGACAATTTTTTCCGCATCCAGGGTGACTGGTGCGCCGCCAACAGTGTCGAGTATCTGGTCCACCTGAATCATGAGGAGGATATGATGAAGCTGGTCCACTCCGAGGGGGACTTCTTCAAGGACATGCGGTACGTGGAGGTGCCGGGCATCGACACCATCTGGAATCAAATCTGGCCCGGCAAGGTGTCGGACTTCCCGAAGTACGCCTCCTCGGCGGCGCACGTGTTCGGCCGGGCGCGCGCGTTCACGGAGAGCTTCGCCGCCTACCGGACGCCTCCGACCGTCGACCAGGCGCGGTGGGTCATGAACCAGCAATATGTCCGCGGCATCAATCTGCAGGAGATCATGTTTGTCATGGCTTCGAGCGGCGGCCGCACCGGCTTCCGCGGCTGGCTGGGGGACGAAAAGTTCCCGGCGGCGGTGGCCTATGCCAACCGCGCCACCTATCTGCTGGCGCAGGGCCGGCCCGCGGCCGGGATCGCGGTCTACTATCCGAACCTGAGCCTGTGGCTCGGCGATGCCGCGGCCGACGCCGGCACGCTGGCGCTCATGCAGCAGTTGCTGGAACGCCAGCGCGACTTCGACTTCATCAACGAAGAGGCGTTCGCCACGGCCCTGACCCTCGACGGCGGCGCCCTGAAAAATCTCAGCGGCCAGTCTTATCGTGCCGTCCTCGTGCCGCCGCTGGGCGCGATCTCCCGGCTGGCACTGGATCGGCTGCAGGCCTTCGCCGAGGCGGGCGGCCGCGTGATCTTCCTCGGCCGGCAGCCGTCGCTGGTCGTGGAGAAAACATTCCGTCAGGCCGGCGGGCCGCCGGACCTGGGCTGGGCCGTGCACGAGCCGTCGGGAGAATTAACGCCCCGCGTCATCGAGGCGCTTCCGCCGCCGGATGTGGTGCTGGATCAGCCCTGCCCGCCGGTGAAATATCTTCATCGGCGCTGGCGGGATGCCGACCTCTACTTCTTCTTCAACGAAAGCGACCAGCCGCAGACGCGGCAGGCGGCGCTGACCGGCGCCGGCCCGGTGCAGGTTTGGGATGCCAACGCGGGAACCATCGGACCGGCGGACAACGTAGGGGCAGGGAATGGAACAGTAAGACTGCGGCTGGAGTTGGAACCCTTTGGAACCAGGTTCATCGTGGTTGGCGTAGTGACTCCCGGTGCGGCCGCCAAGTGATCATGATTTGAGCCGGCGCAGACCACACCGGCGAACCCCCACCCGTTCCGATTCCCCCCACGCATTCCTCCAGAAAGATATACTCATGAAACCAACAGCCATGTCATGCCGCATTGTGATCGGCGCGTTTGCCCGATGGTCGCCTGCCTTCAGGGGCAGTCCGCCTCGACCCTTCCCCATCTCGAAAAGCGGGGCGCGGCGACCCAATTGATCGTCGACGGCAAGCCGTATCTCGCCCTGGCGGGGGAAACCGCCAACACCGCCTCCTCCAGTCTTGAATACATGGAGCCGGTCTGGCCGCGGCTCGTGAAGATGAACCTCAACACCGTCCTCGTGGCCGTGGCGTGGGACTGGATCGAGCCCGTGGAAGGCAAGTACGATTTCACGCTGGTGGACGGACTGCTGGCGGGCGCCCGGAAGAACAATCTGCACGTCATGTTCCTGTGGTTCGGGAGCTGGAAGAACGGCATCTCCAGCTTCGTGCCCGCCTGGGTCAAAGCCGACCAGAACCGGTTCCCGCGCGTGACCATCAAGAGCGGCCAATCCATCGAAATCCTCTCCACCTTGAGCGAGGCGAACCTTGCCGCCGATACGCGCGCCTACACCGCCTTCATGCGGCATCTGCGCGAGGTCGATTCCGCGCAGCGCACCGTGATCATGATCCAGATGCAGAACGAGGTGGGCATTCTCGGCGATTCACGGGACCGGTCGGCCGCGGGCGAGGCGGCCTTTGCGAAGGCCGTGCCGCCGGAGCTGACGGCCTACCTGCAGAAAAACCGGGACCGGTTGTATCCGGATCTCCTCAAGCTCTGGGACGCCGCCGGATCCAAGACCGCGGGAACCTGGCAGGAAGTCTTCGGTACCGGGCCGGCGACGGACGAGATCTTCATGGCGTGGAATTACGCGCGCTACATGGAGCACCTCACGAAGGCCGGGAAGGCCGAATATCCGCTGCCGGTGTTCACCAACACCTGGATTGTCCAGCCGGAGGACAACGGGCCGGGCGATTACCCCAGCGGCGGGCCGGAGCCGCTCGTCATCGACGCATGGAAAGCCGGGGCGCCGTCGATCGACATCAACGCGCCGGACATCTACCTGCAGAATTTCGCTGACTGGGTCGCGCGCTTCCACCGCGACAACAATCCGCTCTTTGTGCCCGAGTCGCGGGGGGACGCGGGCGGCGCCGCCAACGCGTTTTATGCCATCGGGCAGCACGCCTCGATCGGCTACTCGCCATTCGGGATCGACAACGCCGGGCGGCTGGTCGCCCTGCGGCCGGCCGCCGGCGCGCCGCCACCGGTCGAAATCGAGAACCTCCCGCTGCCCAAGGCGTATGCCGTGCTGTCCCAACTGGCCCCCCTGATCCTGGAGCACCAGGCGGCCGGCACCATCGCAGCCGTATTGCTCAACGAGCAGCACGCGACACAGAACATCCCGCTGGGCAACTACACCGTGAACGTCGACCGGCGGCGCAACCGGCGCAATCCTTCAGAGGTCGCGCCGCTGGGCTACGGCCTCTTCCTGATGGTGGGCCCTGACGAATATCTGGTGGCGGGCAGCGATCTTCAGGTCACGTTCACCCCGACCTCGCCGGGCCCGCCGATCGCCGGGCTGGCCGAAGTCTGGGCCGGCAGGTATGTGGACGGAAAGTGGGTGCCGGGACGCAAACTGAGCGGTGACGACATCCTGCTGAATTACAAACTCGCCGAGGCGGCCGCCGAAAATCAGTCGGGGAGCGGTCTGATGTTCGGCCCCGACGGACCGACGATCCAGCGCGTCAAGCTCTACCGATATCGGTGAAGGGCAAATGGTGTGGAGTTTTCGAGTCCGCCGCAGGTCCGGTTTCATTCGTAGGAAGCGCGCTTGCGCGCGATGGATTCCGATGCCGACCATCGCCCGCGAGCGGGCTTCCTACTTCGCCACCCGCGTTTCCGGTGGACCGAGATAGCTGGGCTGCAAGCCGCCGCAATTGATCACGATTTTGTCGAGCACGACGCCGGCATCGACCATGTAAACCCTGAGCACGTGCATGCCGGCCGCGGGCACGCGGAGCCGCACCGTGGCCGTGAGCACCTCGTTGAGCACGCTTTGCGCCCATTCCGGCGAACCCACCTCGGTGCCGGCGGTCACGAGCTGCGGTGGCTGGTCATCGAGCGCCACGGCCAGACGCAGACCATTGCCGGTCCGGATGGGCTGGGTGGGGAGGAGATTCACGCCCACAGTGATCTCTCCGATCGTGGACAAATACACCCGGTAATCGAGCCGCGGCGCCTCGGTCATGAGCTGTGCCGGTCCGATGCTCGCTGTGGTCGTGGGGAAAATCGCCACCGCATCTCCGGTGCGGCCCAGTCCGGGAACTACCTCCCAGCCCGCGCCTCTGCGATCAACCTTCTGCGTGTAGTGCTTAGCTTCGATCGACACGACGCCGTCCGTCTCGACGAAACCGTCAAACCCGGCCGGCGCCGTGGCGGGCGGGCTGGCGGGTTTTCCCGCGGCTATCGGTGCGGGTGCAAACCGGGGAAGGGTCCACGGGGCGATGCGAAACCTCCGCCACTGGCTGTCGGCCGGTTCGAGGGCGAGGATGCGACGCCATTTGCCCCCCGCGATTTGTTCATTGAAAACGCGCGTTGCCTCCTTCAGCCGGGCGTCGGCGACCTCCGCCTGCCGGGCGAGTTCCGGCGCATCGGCACGGCCGGCGGTGGTGTGGAGAGCCGAAAGCTCGCCGGAGAAATA